>CANQYL010000068.1 GCA_947628035.1 uncultured Akkermansia sp.
AATGGAGGCGGATCACATTATTCCTTGGCACAAAGGCGGCAAGACAACTTACGAAAACTGCCAAATGCTGTGCCAACACTGCAACCGCACTAAATCAGGCAAATAGAAACTTTCCTCACCAAGCCCAATTTTTGTGCTTGACAGCGTGGTGAAGCGTGTTAAACTGCGCTCAAGTTTGCAAGGGGTGTACATGCTTTTAACCTTGTGAGCGCAGACCCTCAGTGATGATACCACTGTTGGTAGTTATTAAAACCTAGGTTATAGATGGGGCGGGGAGTTGAAACTCCTTGCCCCCGCAAACCCAAGAATACGGGGGCACGGTCTCAGTGAAACTAGAAAGAATTGTCGCTTTTAGTGGAGGGACCACATGCAGGAATTCTTTTTCCTGCACCTTACCCCGAATTCTTGGGCTTTTGTCTTATTCGGGGAATTCCACACCCTTCTCAGACGTAAGTCTCTTTAGTCTATTTGCTTCTTCGTGATTTTCAAAGTTATAGAATGTGGTAACGCAGTTTGCGTGTTCTCCATCTAGTGCAATGATTATTTTCCCGTAACGGGAAGGACCTGTTCTTTCTGGTTTGTACGTGTAACAGGTCAAAACAGGTTCCTGTGTTGTGTGATTTTTCTCTCTAATCACTAATATGATATTGTGTAAATCTGCACGTAAACCACTAAGAACATTGGCTGAATTGGCTCTGTAACGCGATACTAATTTTTTGATAACTTGACCTTTAATATACACCTCACCATTCGTAATTCCGTATTTCTCTAAATTCTTGTTAATCAATAAGAAAAATACTTCTTTATCAGGAAAGACTTGGTTCAATTTTGCTTTCCTTAACTCTTCGTTTGACAGTATCGGTTTGTATTTTGCCTCAGGATACACCTGCGTCTTTACTTTCGGCTTCCAATACTCTACACCACTTACGCCAACTACTCTTTCCCTATTATCTGGTTTTACCCTCTTTACCTTCTTTTTCTCCGCCAGAATGCCGTATTCGCGCTGCTTCCTCTCTACATACTCTTCATACGCCTCCTGCGCTTCTGACTCCAATAACCATTCAAAAAGATTGTCATAGGCTTCCTGCTGTCCTGCTGCCATTCGTACCATTCCTCATATTTAGCGACACCCCGTCACCTCCAACACCACTTCAATTTACACCGATTTCTCAAAAATCAACACTGTGGTAGGACAGAGCCTAAATTTTATGCAGGTCCTTCACGTAGCCGAAAAACACCGGCAGCACGTATTTCGTTTCTTGAACCGAAATATATCATTCATTATAAAGATAGTGTAAAAAAGCAGTTCAAGTTAAATGCCGGTTTACGGAAGATATTAGTTCAATTCTTCAAATCGCCTTACATCAAGTTAGACGGAAAGAGAATGACCAATTGGCAATATGCCATTATCCAATATAACGTAGAAAATATCATGATGAGAGACTGGGGGATGAGGGAATGGCTTTACTTCACCCAAAAATGGAAGAGAGACAATGCAAATGAAATAGCGGGGACTGAAGCAGAACACGCATTACCCATCGATCTTCCCATGCCTAATTATCTTAATTTAAGATAACAACAAACACTCATATCCCAGGGGACAGGACCAGATTTTTTTTGCGCAGTCCAGTGGATCATTTCCTAACGTAAGAATTGAGCATACATGAAGTTGAACTGAGTCCCCCAATACGCTATCATACTGTTTGTCATGAAGAAGGTTGATGATACGCAAAAAACGACAGCGGCTTCCCTTGCTGACCAAGCGACGAGTGGCGAAGAAAGTCCCCAGCTATTCACGGAGAGAGTGGTGGTTGCAAGAGATTATGAACAAAATTGGTCCATTGAGCTCAATCCGGGCATGAACGAAAACAGGCCCACTTATTTCATATTGTGCGATCACGTTCACTACGAAGAGGTGACGAAATGCGCACGAATCTCGTTTTTGGAGCCGAAGTATGTAAATGAGACAGGGGAAAAGGTTCCGTGGAGGTTGATCAATCACGAAGAAAAGAAAAGGCTCATGAATTTCCTCAACAGTCACAGGAGAGGAAAAGCCGACACGGAACAGACTCTTTCTAATTGGCAGTATGCTATTGCTTTGTGGAACGTGGAGATGGGGTTCATCGATTCCCCCGAGGAGGCTATGGCGTGGACGAGCGACAGATGTTCGCCCCACGACGTTCTTTCCCCTCTCCCTATTGATCTCCCGATGCCTGATTATTTACAACTTCCTTAGTCATAAGCGGCAGCTGTACTCAGGAATTGAGGTTTTCGACTCAATGGATCATCTCTTAACTCCATATCCGTTTTTAATCAATGGATTACCAAGTTTTCGGAAAAATGAAACAGCTTTTCTTGAAAAATTGTGCTTGACAAAGCGGGCGGATAGTGGTATAAGAGGGGCACAGAGCGGAGGAAAAGACTTCGCAACGGGTCAGGTGACGCCGTAAGGTCACCCCGGAAGCTGCGTGTGCGGCGGATGGGCAAATAATGTGACGGCATAGGTCAATCCTTCGGCGGGGACGCTGATTGTAAATGAACAAGATGCCGTGGCATTCACCCTGAGAGCGGGTGGAAGCTGCGGTTTTTTTGTATCTGCGGGCTTGTGCTGTCGATCGTTCAACTAATCAAGCACAACCCAACGATATGTTAAGACTCGATAGATTACCATCGCCGATAGGCGATTTTTTCCGATCCAATGCATCGGTCTCTCAAGGGCTCGTCTTGCCCTCAAGCCGGGCGCCGCAGAGCGCAGAGCAGAAGTTTGAAAACGAGTGGCGGAATCATTGGCCCGAGACCTTACAGGAGTGGAATGAGTTCAAGGCACAGCCGGTAGAGTTTTACAACCGCCAGCCTGTGCCACAAGGACACGTGCTGGAGCTGTTGTCGGACAACATCAACCTGTTGCTGGAGAATACGGAGAGGATTATCCAAGTGCCGGAAATGGCGGAATGCCGGGAGGTAGGAGGCGGATCTCCGTCCCCGCTTCCGCCGCCCGATTTGGGCGATCTCCTTTGGGCGTGGGAAAAGGGGGAAGCCGGCTGGAAGCGGACCTCTGTCGAAGGGCATCCCCTGTACGCCCTCTACATCGATGGCTCCATTCTCAGCGGTGCATGCTACATTTACATATTGCTGGACCCCGTTGCCAAGGAACTGGGCACTACGTTGTCCTTGTTCCGTCCGGGGCTCAGCGAGGCTCGTGAGGTCCTTCGTTCTATTCCACGAGCCAAGAAACGTCCGTGGAAGGAGATTCCCCCGCTTCACGCCCCCGTGCACCGCGGCGAGTCGTTTGCCGACTGGGAACGGCGGACGCAGCAATATATGCCTACCGTGGATGAGGTGGAGCCGCACTACCTGATTCCCCCGACGCTCACCCTGGCTGAAATCATCACCAAGCTGAAGGAAGGGGCAGATCCGTCCCAAGAACAAATAACCCCAATAGGCGGGGGCGGCATCAGCCGCCTATTTACGATTTACGATTGACGATTGACGATGTGAATTTTAGCGCGCTACGCGCGTTTTTGCGGAGCGAATGCGCAGCGGAATTTTTGAAACAAGGTGAGTAGTTGGCTAGAAAGCGTCCGGAATGATGCCATGCCAAGCATACCGCTTTGCTGAATCGTCAATAGGTTATGACCTTTCCGACTTACTTCCTTCATCCATGGGAAACGCATGAGGAAACGGGTTGAATGAGACCAGAGAAGATTTTATTGGGACACGTGTGCCCTTCACCGGCAAATCCACAAGACTACACGCCTTTAACTGAACCGACAACCAAACGAAATGAAAAAGAGGAAAAAGAATGTTGAAGAGCTCCGCGTGAAGCTTTACGAAGCCATTGAGGACGAAACCGGCACACCGGAGCGACGGAACCGTTATTTGAGTCCTGTTAACCGGAAAAATCTTAACGATTTTTGAGAGAACTCCCGTAAAAGGGTTTTCATCAACCCCAAAAAACTCACAGAATTACCATAAACTTTCAACAGAAATGAGCAATTTAAAAGAAATAAACGCCAAAAATCCGATTGAAAAAATGTTCGGGGAGTTGTGTTATTTCATGACAGTCCTGATGAAACAGATTAAAGACAAATCGATTGAGGTGGCAACACCTGTGAGACAAATTGTTTGATAGGGAACCAAAAGTAGAGTGAACTTGGCAAAGTAAACAGAAGATAGGATGAAAGAAAACAACAAGAAACCGAAGAAAACGAAGGAGACAGGAAAGGCAAAGAAGACAGGGAGCGCGAGGCTCATGGAAATGTCCGTCATGCTTTCCTGGGAGTTTGTGCTGGAGAATAACCGGGACAAGCTGAGAGGCGGACCCGGTCTGACACAGGAAACAGCCTGGGAGATCCTGGAAACGAGCAGCCCGGAAGCTGTCGAATTGGAGTACGACGTGATGCGAGAGCTGTCACTGCCTCGAGCGGATAGGCAAAAACTGGTCGTAGGCGAGGATGGACGACGTTACGATGTGCATGAGATCGGGGAAGGGGAAAAGGAATCCGACAAGCTGCAGATGTGGTTTGACATAACCGCTTATTGGGAAAACCTGGGTAAAAAGAAGACGCAAACCAAGAGAGAGAGAAAGAGGGAGAGAAAGGAAAAAGTACGCCGCATACAAGGCTTAACGGACATATCCGTCCCAAGAAAAACGCGATCCCAACAGGAGGTCATCAGTGAGTGATGCAACATAAGCCACTGATTATGTACGATGGACGATGGACGATGTAAACTTTAGCGCGCTACGCGCGTTTTTGTGGATCGAAAGTAAAACGAAGTTTTCGAGAATGAGTGTGCGTTGACAGAAGAAAAGCGTTCGGTGCTACGCTATGCCGCTTTGAATCAAGCTCGCCCATCGAGCACTTCGCTCCACCAAAACGCGCGTAGCGCGCATTATTTCCATATCGTAAATCGTAAATCGTAATTCTAACACCTCTAAAAACTCGTTTTTTAGATAGCGGGCAATCGATGGTGCGTATCCTCTCGGGCATTTTTCCCATTTTTCCCCCTCAAAATCCTCCCATTTTCCCCCATTTTTCCCTTTTTTTGACTCCTTTCTCCTCAACTTTTTTTCTCTCGTTTTTCACCCTGGTAGTTTTTAGAGGTGCCAAATTCGTAAATAGGCACCCGCATTTCCTGATGCGGTTGCCCTGGGGAAACGGGTTGAATGAGTCCAGAGATGATTTTATTGGGACGGATGTGCTTAACGGACGAGGGTAATCGTGGTATTTGGGAGATGTGAAAAACGTCGCCACGTTCCTAAAGAGCCACACGTGTCCCAAGAAAATTTTGGCTCTGTCCTACCACAGTGTTGATTTTTTTCACAGAACTAGAATAAAGCGATAAAACAATGACCGTAAAAAACATGAACAAAGATGCCTCAGAGGATCGTTTGGAGAAAATGACTATTGAATACGAATTGGCTAATCCCCTGCTTTGTGAGATGGCCAATGTTTACACCGACGATGATTTGAACATCTCTGTACAGGTCAATAGAAACGAGGGGAGAAACGGGAGTTATTTCAAACTCTACAACCACAAAGACTACAAGGAAGCGAGTAAGGTAGCAAGAATCAATTTCAAATCTCCGGAATATGTTTACCACATCAACCGCGACGGGAAGAAAGATTGGGCACTCAATTCTCGCGAACGAGCAAAACTTCTGGAAGTACTCAACATGGTTGTTTTTCGTGGAGAAACTGTCTGGACTATGCTCATCTTGAGTTTTAATCTGGAGGGAGGGTTGAAATTTTCCGAATCAGAGATGAACAAAATGAAGAAGATGATATATCCTAATCATCTCCCGATTGATCTTCCAATCCCTGATTATACAAAATTAAGATTCTCTCAGTCAAAGAGCAAAAACCGTTAATAACAGGCTTGGTCAACAAAAGATGCATCAAATTCAAAGACGACACTGTGGTAAGACAGAGCCTAAATATAACACCGTCGTCTCTGCAGGTATCTCTGAAAACTTCACAGATACGCCCTTTGGCAGTTCCTGCACCGATAACGCTGCACTTGTCTTCGGACATACCGCACGATACCTGGATTGGCCGGAAGAGTATTTCGGTGGCAAAATCCATGCCTATCGTCGTCTCAATTTCACAGAACTCCCGTATAAGAATACGTAAATGCCCCACTCCGACAACTGAGCGTGAAGGGGGTGTCAGACTTAATTGCCATCAAATAAATCAATTATGAAAGAATCAGACGCAGAAGAACTCCACATGAGGCTTTGCAGAGTCATCAGAGACAAGACCAGCACGACGGAGCATGTCAGTCGGCTGATAGCTAAAGGCGCTCCTCTGAAAATCATACAGGATGAGTATGGTTCTCGCTCTCCCCTCTCTACCGCCACAGAGGAGGGACGAGCCGATATTGTTCGTGTGTTGCTGGATGCCGGGGCGGACGTCAACATAGAGGTCACGGTCATGGGGCACATCTATAGTCCGAAATTCGGAAAAATACCCGAAACCAGGACGATTCCCCTGTTGTTCCTGGCCATGATGACGGAGCGGCAGGACATCATCGACACGCTGCTGGACGCCGGGGCGGACGTCAACTGCAAGACGATGGAGCATACTCTTTTGAGCCTTGCGGCGTGTACGGGAGATTTGAAGCTCATGCAGAACCTCATCGACAGAGGGGCGGATGTCAATGGGGCGACGGACGTGTACTCCCCGCTCATCGCGGCAGCGAAGGAAGGTTGCGAGGGGAGCGTCCGTTTCCTGCTTGCTCACGGGGCGGATGTCAACGCCGGAACGGCAGGATACACCCCGCTCACCGCCGCAGCAGAAGGCGCTCAGAAAGACATCATCCGCATCCTTCTGGAAGCCGGGGCGAACGTGAATGCTGAGACGAGCAATAGAAATCATACTCCGCTTACCGCTGCCGCAAGAGCCGGATTCACGGAAGGGGTGCGTCTGTTCATCGAAGCCGGGGCTGATGTGAACTTCCCCTCTCTTTTTTACACACCGCTTACTGCCGCCGCTGAAGGCGCTCATGCAGACATTCTCTGCATCCTGTTGGCAGCAGGGGCTGACCTGAGCGACGAAGCGGATGGAAACACCCCTCTCATCGCCGCCGCAAAGGTCGGGTTCACCGAAGGGGTGCGTCTGCTTCTCGCTGCCGGGGCCGATGTCAATCTCTCAACTTTTTCCTACACCCCTCTTATCGCCGCTACACTGCGAGGGGACACGAAAATCATCAACATGCTTCTCGCTGCCGGGGCAGACGTGAACGCTCAAGCAGACGGGAACAATCAAACCGCGCTCATGACGGCGTTGTCACACAACCATCTCTCTCTTGCCCGCCATCTGCGGCGCACCGGAGCCATCGATCAACCTAAAAAATATGGATGGAAAAAGAATCTATGGGATTGAAGATAAATGAACAAACAAATAGATGGCCTCTCATCATCTCGTTACACGTATCGCAAAATAAACCTGTCTCATATTTCTTACCATGAACGACGAAAAAATAAGAAATTTCCGTTTGAGGCTTTACAAAGCCATTGAGGACCAAAACAGCACGCTCAAGCAAATAATCCGGCTGATCGCCGCCGGCGCCCTGATAAAATTGGATGACGAGCAGGATTTCTGCTCCCCCCTCTTTGTTGCCGCCCAGGCAGGTCGCGCCGACATTGTCCGGCTTTTGCTGGACGCCGGGGCTGACGTGGTGGACTTCGCAGATGATGGATGGTGCTGCGACGGTCCGCGCACGGCACTGAGTGTGGCGGCATTGTGGGGTCATACAGAGGTTGTGCAGGTGCTCATGAAGGCTGCCGAGGCGGACAAGAAACGCCTGGATCTCGAGGGGGCGCTCCGCTCCGCTGTCTATGCCGGGAACGTCGATATCGTCCGGCAGTTGATTGCGGCAGGGGCGGAGGTCGATGGACCTCGAATGTGGTGCTGGCGCACGTTGCAACGTCGGCTACGGCTGCCAAGGGAAGGTCTTCCGATGTCTTTAATGTCATTGGGCATCCTCGCCGAGCGGAAGGACACCATCAGCATTTGGCGGTGGTGTCGGAAGAAGCAACCATGGGAGGAGACGCCGCTTTCCCTTGCCATCAAAATCGAGCGCTGGGACATCATCGACCTGCTGCTCGACGCCGGGGCGGACATCAACATCATCGCTCACGAACACGATAATCCTCTGGGACTTGCAGCGCGTATTGGGGATACAGAACTCATGCAGCACCTCATCGACCGAGGGGCGGACGTCAATGGGGCGCCGGACGTCTATACACCGCTCGTAGCGGCAGCTCAGGAAGGCTGCGCGGGGAGCGTCCGTTTCCTCCTTGACCATGGCGCGGATGTAAACGCCGTAGCAAAAGGTTACACCCCGCTCTCCGCCGGAGCCCGGCATGCCCATGAACAATTCGTCCCGATCGCGCGCATCTTGCTGGATGCCGGGGCGGACGTGAATGCTGTTGCAGGACTGTACACGCCGCTCGTTGCTGCTGCCACAGCCGAGTGCATAGACGGCGTGCGCCTGCTGCTGGAAGTCGGCGCCGACGTCAACAGAGCGACACGGAAATACACGCCGCTTATTGTCGCCGCGAGGACAGGAAATACGGAGCTCATCCGGCTTCTGCTGGAAGCCGGAGCCGATGTCAATGCCGAGGCAGGCAGTAATACACCGCTTGTTATTGCTGCCTACGAGGGGAAGATAGAAATCGTCCGACTCCTGCTGGAAGCCGGCGCCGATGTGAACAGGGCGACTCAAGGCGCTACACCCCTCATAGCCGCAGCTTCCCATGCCGGAAACGCACAGGTCGTGAAGCTGCTCCTGGAAGCCGGGGCGAATGTGAATGCTGAAGCGGACGGCAAAACGGCGCTTACGGTTGCTTTGGCACGAGGGGATCTCGCCCTCGCGCACTCCCTTCGCCGCGCAGGAGCCATCGACAGGCGAGTGAGATAATCCACACCCGTCCCAAGAAAAACGCGCTTCCAACAGGCGGTCATCGGTGAGTGATGCAACATAAGCCACTGATTATGGACGATGTACGATGTACGATGGACGATGTAAACTTTAGCGCGCTACGCGCGTTTTTGTGGATCGAAAGTAAAACGAAGTTTTCGAGAATGAGTGTGCGTTGACAGAAGAAAAGCGTCCGGAGTTACGCCATGCTGGACTCGCCGTTTTGCTGAATCGTCAATGGTTTATGACCTTTCCGGCTTACTTCCTTCATCCGGGGGAAACGCATGAGGAAACGGGTTGAATGAGTCCAGAGATGATTTTATTGGGACGGATGTGGAGATAATCCGGATCCAGGCATTGAATATGGACATTATCTGAAAACCATGGACGCCGAATTCACCGAAGAACAAATCCAAAAAGTAATAGATGGTTACAATGAAGGAGCACAGGGAATGGTGACTTTCCTTAATAACAACCTCGGTGCTCAACTAACAAGAGTTCCGCATGAAGCTTTACGAAGTCATTGAGTACGAAAACAACACACCGGAGCGACGGAATCGTTATTTGAGTCCTGTTAACTCAAAAAAATCTTAACGATTTTTGAGAGAACTCCCGTAAAAGGGTTTTCGTCAACCCAAACAACGCCTCCATATGCTAAGTCTATTTTACGAGCCTACCATTTATCGCTGGGGACTTTATTTCCTCGCTTTCTACGTCGTTGACCAAATCATCTTCTCCAACTATATCGATGCTGAACGAGTCGGGGAAATCATTGGGGAAAGTTTCGTTCAAGTCTTGTTTGGGGTCGTGGGTCTCAGCTTCATCTATAACATCTCCATCGGGGTATGATTATGGGAAAATCAGAAGAAAGCGGTATGCAAGAGATAAGGGAAGGGTCGCTTCTCTGTGAGATGGCGACTGTTTCGAGGGATTACGAACAGGATTGGTCCCTGGCGATCAATAAAGCTGCGTAGAATAACTATAACGTGAATGATTCAATCTCTTCTGTTCCTTTCTCAAGCTCAACACGATGGTATGACAGATCCTAAAAATCTCACCGGAGTTTCACAGAACAAAGTTATAAGTCTGAAAGAGCGTCCCTTCACCGGCAAAGCCACACGACCTCGCGCCATTTAACTGAACCGACAACCCAACGAAATGAAAAAGAGAGAAAAGAATGAGGAAAAGCGCGAAAGGCTCCGCATAAGGCTATACAAAGCCATTGAGGACAAGAACATCACGATCGAGCAAATCACCCGGCTCGTATGCTCGGGCGCCCTGAATCCCGCGGGAGAATGGATAGAACGTACTTGTCATTCCCCCCTCTTTGTTGCTGCCCAGGCAGGGCGCGCCGATGTCGTGAAGCTGTTGCTGAAGAGTGGGGAATGCCTGACAGATCCCAGAGACAGCAGCTCACGTTTCGATGAGCCGGGCTCCGCCCTGAGCGTGGCAGCATTATGGGGACACGCGGATATCGTGAAACTGCTCCTGGATGCAGCAAAAGAGGAGGAAGACGACCTCTACCTCGAAGGGGCGTTGTGCTCCGCTGTTTATGCCGGACGTATTGACATCATTCGGCAGTTGCTTGCGGCAGGGGCAAAGGCCGAGCCGGACAGGTTGATAGACGAAGAGACGCCGCTGTCTTTAGCCATCAAAATCGATCGGCTGGACATCATCGACCTGCTGCTGGACGCGGGGGCGGACGTCAACTGCCGAATGGAAGCTCATACTCCTTTGATCATTGCGGCGTTTTCCGGGAACATCGAACTCATGCAGCACCTGATCGACAGAGGAGCGGATGTCAATGCGGAGACGGATGTGTACACGCCACTCATAGCGGCGGTATATTCGGGGTGCGAGGAAAGCATTCGTTTCTTCCTCGATCGTGGAGCGAATGCAAATGCTATAACAAGCGTTTGCTCTCCCCTATCTGCTGCGGCGAGCCACGCCAACGAACACTTTGCGTCGATTGTGCGTATGCTGATGGAAGCCGGGGCGGACGTCAACGCTGTATCAGATTATGAAACTCCGCTCATTGCCGCCGCACAGAAAGGCTTCATGGATGGGGTGCGTCTGTTCCTGGACGCCGGAGCAGATGTAAACATTCAAAGTGACTTATACACTCCTCTCATCGCCGCGGCAGAGGGCTGCAATCAAGACATCGTCCGGCTTCTTCTGGATGCGGGCGCCGATGTCAATGCGAAAACTGAGTTCTCTACTGCTCTCATCGAAGCTGTAGAGACGGGGAACATTGAAATCGTGCGCATGCTTCTCGACGCCGGTGCCGACGTACGTGCTACCACCAAGGGATACGCTCCGCTCGTCAGCGCCGTGAAGCGTGAAGAGGAACCCGGTGGACCGGAGTTGATCAATCTCCTGCTGGATGCCGGAGCGGATGTGAATGCCGAAGCAGGCGGGAAAACGGCGCTCATGGTCGCCCTGGCTCGAGGTGATCTCTCCCTCGCGCGGCGTCTGCGCCGCGCAGGCGCCATTGATAAACCAAGGTATTTTAAGTGGCAGAAGGAACCTTAGACGAATCGACAACTAAACGAAATGAGATAAAGTTATTATGAAAAAAACAACCAAAAAGAAGCTCCGCATGAAGCTTTGCGAAGCCATTGAGGACGAAAACAGTACACCGGAGCAAATCAGGCAGCTGATAGACGCAGGCGCTCTGAAAAAATTGACGGATGAAGAGGAGAATTCTTTCTGTCGATCCCCTCTCTACATCGCCGCACAGGCAGGTCGTGCCGACCTCGTGGAGCTGCTTCTGGATGTTGGTGAGGGCGTAGAAGATCTCAGAAAAGGCAGAGCAAGCTCGTTTACTGATGAACCGAGCTCTGCCCTGAGCGTGGCGGCATTGTGGGGGCATGCAGACATCGTGCGATTGATCTTGGACACTGCAAAAGTGGATGAAGAATGCAGGTATGCTCTTGGCAGGGCTCTGTGTTCCGCTGTTTATGCCGGACGCATCGACATCATCCGGCAGTTGCTCGTTGCGGGGGCAGAGGTCGATCCGCCAAGGGCTATAGACGAGGAAACGCCGCTATCCTTGGCCACCCAAACTGAGCGGCTCGATATCATTGACCTGCTGCTGGACGCCGGGGCGGACATCAACGGCAAAGTCGAGAAGGAAGACATGGAGGAGCGAGATCAGTACACTCCCTTGATCATTGCGGCGCGCTCCGGGAACATCGAACTCATGCAACACCTCATCGACAGAGGAGCAGATGTCAACGGAGCCACGGAGAGATACACGCCACTCATAGCGGCAGCATACGAAGGGTGCGAGGAAAGCGTCCGTTTTCTCCTTGCCCATGGGGCGGATGCAAATGTCAAAGCTGGATTATACACACCTCTAGCTGCAGGAGTTTGCCATGTCAATAAACACTCTGAGTCGATTGTACGCATGCTGCTTGAAGCCGGGGCGGACGTCAACGGTTCGACAGGCTATTACACCCCACTTGTCGCAGCCGCAACGGGCTCCCATAAAAACATTGTTCAACTTCTGCTGGATGCTGGGGCAGATGTAAACGCCCGGTGTTACAACTTTACCCCGCTCATCGCCGCTGCGTTTGGGGAATGTGAGGAAATCGTCCGCATGCTCTTGAATGCCGGAGCGGACGTCAACGCCAAAACCGAATGTTACACTCCTCTCATCGCTGCGGCAGGAGGCTCTCATGAGGACATCATCAGGATGCTGTTAGATGCGGGTGCCGACGTCAACGCGAAAACGGATCGCTCTCCTCTTATCGCTGCTGTAGAGACAGGGAACATTGAAATCGTGCGCATGCTTCTTGAAGCCGGGGCGGATGTCCACGCTACCACCAAGTACCACGCTCCGCTCGTCAGTGCCGTGAAACGTGAAGAGGAAGCCGGCGGACCGGAGATGATCAATCTCCTGCTGGAAGCCGGCGCCGATGTGAATGCCGAAGCCGCCGATGAAACGGCGCTTATGGTCGCTCTCGAGCATAAAGATTTCTCCCTCGCTCGGCGACTGCGCCGCGCCGGCGCCATTGATAAACCAAGGTATTTTGGATGGCTGCGGGGCCCATTTAACTGAACCAACAACCAAACGAAATGAAAAAGAGAGAAAAGAATGAGGAAAAGCGCGAAAGGCTCCGCAGAAGGCTATACAAAGCCATTGAGGACAAGAACAGTACACCGGAACAAATCAAGCACCTGATAGACGCCGGCGCCACCTTGGAACCCATACAGGATGAGGATGGTTTACGATCTCCCCTCTCTATCGCAACACAGAAGGGGCGAGTCGATATCGTTCGTACACTGCTGGAGGCCGGGG
>CANQYL010000069.1 GCA_947628035.1 uncultured Akkermansia sp.
AAACACCTCGAAAAGGAGGAGAAGGCGACTCTTATTGCTCTTTCGTTCCCTATAAAATTGAGTTTTTCGAGATGGCACCATCGTAAATCGTAAATAGGCAAACGCATTTTCAAATGCGTTTGCCCCGTGGGTCTTGCGGAAGACGACGATGCGTGGTAGAATGGAGTCATGATCAAGGAGGGGCAAGAACTGGGCATCGGCGTGGACGTCGGTGGAACGAGTGTCAAACTGGCCGTGGTTCAGGGCTCTCAGCTCGTGTACAGGGAAGAGCCGATTAGCACTCCCCGGTACGAGACACCGGAGAGATTGATGGAGGAGATTGTCGCGCGGATACGATCCATGCAAGCGAAGTATCCGGCGGTGCGCGCGGTAGGACTGGGATTGCCGGGATTCGTGGATCACGAAAAGGGGATCGTGGATTCACTCACCAATGTGCCGGGGTGGCACGGGGTGCCGGTATGCGCTATGGTGCAGCAGGCGTGCAGCTTGACGACAGTGGCGGACAACGATGCTAACTGCATGGCGTACGCCGAATGGAAACTCGGCGCCGGACGCGGTATGCGCGACCTTGTGTGTCTTACCCTCGGCACGGGAGTGGGTGCGGGGGTGATAGCGAATGGGCAGATGGTGCGGGGGCACATCGGTGCGGCCGGTGAGCTGGGGCAGGTTTGCATCGACTACCGTGGACGTATCGGACACTACGGCAACCGTGGCGCCGTGGAAGATTACATCGGCAACAACGAGCTCATGCGCGAGGCAGAGATGTATTATGCCGCCTCTGCCGATTCTTGTGAGAAAACATCGGAAATCACTCCCATCACTCTCGAGAATGATGCGAAGAAGGGCTGCAAAGTGGCGGCGGGATTGTGGGAGGACACGGCTGTGAAGTTGGCGGCATGTATGCTTTCCTGTTACTACATCCTTAACCCGCAGGCTTTTATCATAGGGGGAGGCGTTGCCAGAGCGGGAAAGCTGCTCTTTGCCCCACTGAGGCGACAATTGAAAGCTCAGATATACCCGCCGCATTTTGAGAAGTTGCAGTTGCTGCCGGCTCAGCTCGGAAGCGAAGCCGGAATCGTCGGTGCGGCGACCATGGCGCTCAATTCGCTTAACAGGTCGTGACCTCATGGATTCAATGAATGATGAGTTTAGCAGTCGACCTGTCGCGAAGAACGAACTCCGTCTCGTTTCGCGTTTGCGGCTCAATGAAGACCATGCTGCCGCTCTCCTGCGTGCCATGAGGGAGGGAAACGCGAGCAGACGAGCCATCGTTCTCTCTCCGCGCGCGCCGGTTGACTACGCCCCGCCTTTTTCCTGTGCGGATCGTTCGTTCTTCCCATGGTTGCCTGAGAGAGTTTATTTGCCGGCGGACGATGCGTCTCCGACGTCTTGTGAGGATTACGCGCGGGGGATGTACTACGTTCTGGATTTGTCGTCCTGCTGGGAGGGGGCGGCTCTGAGTGCCTTGGGGGAGCCTCCCCGGAGAAGTCTTGA
The DNA here is from genome assembly GCA_947628035.1 of uncultured Akkermansia sp. GTDB lineage: Bacteria > Verrucomicrobiota > Verrucomicrobiia > Verrucomicrobiales > Akkermansiaceae > Akkermansia. Next base: position 1,495 of record CANQYL010000069.1, read on the forward strand.
TCTCTGTGCGGCGCCGGGAGGCAAGACCCTGCTGCTTGCGGCGCAGTTTCCCTTGCACGACCACACGGCGAACGAAGTGCACTCTGCCCGACGTGGTATTCTACGGCATAACGTCGAGTTGTGCGGATTGTCAAATACGAGAGTCACCGGACTCAGACCGGACCAATGGGCAGAAAGCGGGGAGAAATTAGACCTTTTGTTGGTCGATGCCCCATGCAGCGGTCAATCTCTGCTCTGTAAGGGGATTAAAAATCCCGGGTGTCTGGGAGCCGCAGCGGTGCAGGGGAATGCGAAACGCCAGCGTGGCATCATGCTCTGCGCCGTGCGCTGTGCCGCTCCGGGAGCCCACCTCCTTTACACCACGTGTACCTACGACCCGGAGGAAAATGAACGTGTCATCGCCTACATCCTGCGACGCGTCCCCGGTTGGAGCGCCGTTGAGATTCCCGTGCTGGCTCCGTTTCGCAGTACGCTGTGCGATTTCCCCGCGTACCGTTTATTGCCTCACCACGGGGCGGGCGCCGGGGGCTTCTGTTGCTTGTTGAGAAAAACAGAATCCCCGGAATCATAAACGATGGACAAAATGCTCGCGAATTTTGTCCAATCCCCTCCACGCCCTCAGGGGCTTTGTACGTTGTAAATCGTAAATAGGCGTCAGGGGCGCCTTGCCGCTTTCTTTCTACCACCGCACCTGTCTTCCCGAAAATTCCGTTGCGCTCTCGCTCCGCTAGTTTGCGCCAACGGCGCGGAATTTTCCAAATCGTAAATCGTAAATCGTAAATCTAACACCTCTAAAAACTCGTTTTTTTAGATAGCGGGCAATCGATGGTGCGTATCCTCTCGGGCATTTTTTCCATTTTTCCCCCTCAAAATCCTCCCATTTTCCCCCATTTTTCCCTTTTTTTGACTCCTTTCTCCTCAACTTTTTTTCTCTCGTTTTTTACCCTGGTAGTTTTTAGAGATTCCTAAATCGTAAATAGGTGCCTTCGCCGAATGTGGCTTTACCACTCGGAAATTTCTCGATTCTGGGCATCCTCGTAGGAACCGACGATGATGCGCACGATGTCGATGATCTGCCAGATGAGGAAGCCTCCGGCGGTGATAAGCTGGATAATTCCGGAGATGATCTTGCCGGAATAGAAGCGGTGCAAACCGCCGAGTCCGATAACGAAGAGAAGGCAGGCCAGGATGAGCGTGATGGTACGCGAGCGGGGTGAAATAGAGATAGACATGGGAGCATGCTACCATCTCCTGTCTCCGGGTGCGAGAAGATAGAAAAAATAGTTAGAAGTGTCGATTCCCTTTAGAAATTTCGTTCATGCTTGACCCGCAGACTGAACATCCTGATGAGGATAAACTAAACATTGTCATTCAGGCAACAATGCGAGCGAACATTTTTGTCTTTCACTCGGCGTATCAGAGCTCAATGTCGATACTGAAAGCTTTACCGAGAGTGGCAGTAGGGCGAGAAGTTTATCGTCCCAAGGCGCCGATGGGGACGACCAGCACGCCGTCATCCGGACGGCGGTAGGCGTAACGACCGACTCCGGTGAGAACCATGAGGAAGGCGGGTTTGCCGGCCTTGCTCGCATCAATTTTGCTTACCATTTTGGTGAGACTCGCGGCGCCTTGATCAATGGCACCGGTTCCACCGAGTTTGATTTCCACGAGGGCATATCTTCCATTGCGGAGATGAAGAACAGCATCAACCTCCATTCCGGTTTTATCGCGGTAATGAAAGACGGAACCGCCGAGAGCCTCGGTATAGATTCGCAAGTCACGTACGGCCAGATTTTCAAAGAAGAGCCCCATCGTTTTCAGATCGTTGATGAGATCGTTCGGACCGATGTCGAGGGCAGCGGCGCCGATCGAAGGATCGGTAAAGTAGAATGTGTCGGCGGAGCGGATGGCGGTGCGAGAACGCAGGTTGGTGTTCCAGCACGGGGATGGCTCCAAGACAAAGATTTCCCGTAAGGCGGTAATGTAGGAGGAGACCGTCGGGATGCTGGGGCCGCCGGACCCATTGCTGCCGATATCTCCCGCGATTTGGGAGATGCGTCCTGCCGCACCGATGGAGCGCGTGTAAGAACGAAGAATCTTTTGAGCCAGAGCGGTGTTGCGGGATACGCCGTCTACGCGGGAGATATCTTCCTGCACGATGGCATCAAGGTAGGCCGGAGCAAGTTGCAGAGCGGCGGATGGAGGAGAAGTGACGGCTCGCGGCCAGCCACCGCGAGCGATGAGGAAAGCCAACCCATCGAGGTCGATGTCGGCCGTTGCGCTGAGATCCTGCTGTCCCGCAAATAGAGACGAGAGAGAGACTTTTCCGTTGCTCTCTCCGGATTCAAAAAGACTCATGGGGCGCATACGCATGCGGGTGATGCGTCCTGTCCCGCTGTGATGAACTTCGTCCCTGTTCGGAGGTACGGCTGACCCCGTCAGGATAAACTGTCCCGCCTCATCCCGTTGGTCAACTTCGTAACGCACAGCATCCCATAGCCTCGGTGCGAGTTGCCATTCATCAATCAAACGAGGGGTTGCGCCCTCCAGGAGTCTCGTAGGCTCTATCTTGGCCATGCGCAGATTTTGCTCCTCCTGGGTGGGGTCATCCATACGCACGGTGCTCGCGGAAGCGTGTTCCCCGGTGCTTGATTTTCCACACCATTTTGCTCCGGTGATCAAAACGGCTCCCAATGCTTCCAGTTTTTCCTGGAGTATTGAGTCAGCTATTCTCGGTAAATAGCGTTTCATGATGATTCTCTCCGTACACAGTGAATATTAAGACTTTTTTGCAAAAATTCAAGATTTGTTTTAAATTTGGACGTATTTTATTTTATGTTTTGGACAAAATATTTTTATATTTTTGGCTGTTCGATTTCCAATTCGTTCCCATCCACACGTGTCCCATCAAATTTCTCCGTTCTCATCTAATCCATTCCCCATACGTTTCCTCTGGATGAAGGAAGTAAGCCAGCAAGACGGCAAAGCCCCCGAGGGCTCGGAGTGGGATTGGACAAAAGCGCAGCTTTTGCCCGAAGGGCGCTGGGCGCCTAGCGGCGCCTATTTACGATTTTCGGTTTACGATTTACGATTTGGATGCTAGCGCGCTACGCGCGGGGATGCGGAGCAAATGCGCAGCGGAATTTTCGGGAACACAGGTGCGATGATAGAAAGAAAGCGTCAAGACGCCCGACGGCCCCGTGTAGGGCGCACGTGAAGCGGGCGGTAAGGGCGGTTGGACAAAATGCGTGAGCATTTTGCCCGAAGGGCGCTGAGGCAGTGTGGTGCCGAAGAGTCAAGGCGTAAACACAAACTTTTCTCACTACTCATCCCCTTGTTTCAAAAATTCCGCTGCGCTTTTGCTCCGCTAGATTGCGCCAACGGCGCGGAATTTCTCAAATAGTAAATCGTAAATGAATTACGCTGTATCCCCCCCCCCCTCCCCCACCACCCCACCGATATCTGCCTGTTGGGATCGCGTTTTTCATGGCCCGGATGTAGTTCCCATCAGAGCTCAATGTCGATGCCAAAGGTTTGACCGAGGTCGGCGGGGTCGAGGGAGGCGTCGGTATCGACCGCAGGAGGGGCAATGAGGGCAGAGGGATTGAGCGCACGGAGAACGAAGAGCAGGGAGGGGTCTCGGTCAATGAGGACTCCCGCGGCGTAGATGGCGGCGGCGGCATGAGGGCAGGGCTCCGCCCAGTCCGGGCAGGTGCAACTCATGTGCCAATTCTCCGGGGCGGGGAGAAGGCCGTTCTCCGGGTCGCAGAGGGTGTGCAGCAGGTCATCGTTCGCTTGACCTTCCAACAGGGCTACCAGTGAACCCACATTCCCGGCGCAGGCGGTGCGCAAGGCGAGACGCTTCTCTTCGTCCAGAGGTTCAAGAGTGAGAGCAACCTCATAGAGTTCTTGCGCGGAGACGAGCGCACGGATGGAGCAGGGGGCTATCTCCAGATCCAGGACGCAGCCGTGGCGCAGCAGGGTGCGCCCGGGGGAGAGGCAAAGTCCGCCCGCTTCGCAGAGGGCGAGGTGGCGCATCCAGGCGCTGCCCCAAAAGTGTTCTGCCAGCTTGCGAGAGGAGGCGACCACGGGGTGCAGTTCCGTGCCCTCGGCTGCGAGTTGCGCGGCTCGCTCGCCGGCAAGGCGAGTGAGATCCGCCGCCCGAAGGGGCGCTGCATCCTCGCCCGCGTAGCTGCACATAGCGGGAGCAGAATTAGTGAGTGACGGAGCGGAAATACTCCAATGTCGTCTTGAGACCCTCCTCCAGCGTGTGCTGCGGCTTCCACCCCGCGGCAAGCAGTTTGTCTGCGCAGGCGCGGGAGTGTTTCACGTCCCCGGCTCGCTCCGGCAGGTGCACAATTTTGCTGGATGAACCGGCGGCAGTCACGATGATCTCGGCGAGTTTGTTGATGGTGATCTGACCGCCGTAGCCGACGTTGTTCACACCGGTGACTTCCGGGTGTTCCGCCACATAGGTGAGCGCGCCGACGATGTCCTTCACGTAAATGAAGTCGCGCGTTTGCTCGCCATCGCCGTAAATCGTGATGTCCTCGCCCTTGAGTGCCTTCTCCATGAAGATGGGGACAGCGGCGGCGTAGGCGCCCTTTGGATCCTGACGCGGACCGAACACGTTGAAGAAGCGGCAACACCCCGTGTTAATCTTGCCCGTGGTGCGGAACATTTCCATGTAGTACTCGCCGTCCAACTTCGTGATGCCGTACGGACTCTTCGGCTCCGGGTACATAGTCTCCACTTTCGGCACGATGGGGTTGTCCCCGTAGATGGCGGCGGAGGACGCGAGCACCACCTTCTTCACACCCGCCTCGGCAGCCGCCTCCAGCACGGTGAGCAAACCGTTCACGTTCAGGTCAATTGTCTCGCGAATCTTGCTCATGCTCTCCGGCACGGACACCAGAGCTGCCATGTGGAAGATGTAGTCCACGCCCTGTACAGCTTTGCGTACGAGCTCACGGTCGGTGATGCTGCCTTCCATAAAGGTCACGCGCAGACCGTCGAGGTTTTTCTTGTAGCCGGTGCGGAGGTTGTCGAGCACACGAATTTCTTCGGCTTTGTCCTGGTAATGTTCAGCGATGTGGGAGCCGATGAAGCCGGCGCCGCCTGTGATGAGTACTTTCATGATTGATTGTAGGGTAGATTGTTTGGTAGAAAATTACGCTTTATTCTTGGCTGCTTTCGCCGCAGCTTTGGCGGCAAGTTTTTCCTTTTCCTCGGGAGTGAGAATGCGCGGGAATACGGGACTGGGAGCTTGTACCTTGTGCCCTTCCTTCAAAATACCCCAGGAGAGCTTCTGAGGCTGCAGCTCCGCCGCGTCCACTTGCAGCTGGGCAAGCAAGCGTGCGGAAGCCTCCGGCAGCACACACCCAAGAAGGAAACTGACGTGCGTGACACTCTCCAGCAGGTGGTAGAGCACGCGCTGTAATTCCTCTGCCTTCGTCGGATCCTTGGCGAGCATCCACGGCTGCTTTTGCTCGATGTAGCCGTTGCAGAGAGAGACGTGAGCATTGAGAGCTCCGAGGGCATCCGCCGTGTTGCAGGCATTCATGCGGTCAATGAAAACAGACGTGGCATCCGCGAGACTTTTGCGCAGAGCGGCGGAGGAATCGTCATCACCTGTCGGAGTGTGCAGGGTGGCATCGCAGTAGCGTACACACATGTTGAGCGAGCGGTTGGCAAGATTGCCGAGGTCGTTCGCCAGTTCGGAGTTGTAAATCATGCGCAGGCGTTCGGGATCGTAATCGCTGTCGTACCCGGTTTTGGTGTCGCGCGCCAGGTAGTAGCGGAGAGCCTCCGCGCCGAACAGGTCGCACAGGTCGTTGGGGTCCACAATGTTGCCGAGCGATTTGCTCATCTTTTCGCCCTTGATGTTGAGCCAGCCGTGCACGAGCAAACGCGGCATCTGTTCATCGGTAAAGCCCATGGCGTGCAGCATACAGAGCCAGTAAATGCCGTGCGCCGGGATGAGAATATCTTTCCCGATAACCTCGTACGCCGCCGGCCACAGTTTCTCGAAGTCCGGCAGGGTAGCGTCACCATCGCTTTCATAACCGGCAAAGGAGATGTAGTTGATGAGTGCATCAAACCAGACGTAGGTCACAAAATCCGGAGCAAAGGGAAGGGGAATGCCCCAGGAAAGTCGGTTGGCAGGACGGGAGATACAGAGGTCATTCGTGGAATGCTCAATCGCCATGAGGAGATCCTGTCGCCGGAACTCAGGAGTGACCACTTCCGGGTGCGTGGTTACGTATTCTCTCAGCCAGGGAATGTGCGCCGTGAGGTTGAAGTACCAATTCTCTTCCTCCAGCTCAATGACCTCACCCCACTCGGACCCGAAGGTTCCGTCCTCTCCGCGTTCCTTGTCGGTCAGAAACTGTTCCTGGCGCACGGAGTAAAACCCCTTGTACGATTTTTTGTATAGACACCCTTTCTCGAGCAGATCCGAGAGAATCTTCTGCACACACTTCTCATGGCGGGGGTCGGACGTGGCTGCCCAGCCATCATACGAGATGCCTAAACGTTCCCACAGGGCGGTGAACTTTTGCGTGACCTGCTGCGCGTACTGCAGTGGCTTCACGCCCTCAGCCTCCGCTTTCTGCTGCACCTTCTGTCCGTGTTGATCGACGCCGGCGAGAAAGTAGGTCTCCTCCCCGCACATACGGTGCCAGCGAGCTATCACGTCTGCGAGTACTTTTTCGTAAGCGTGCCCGATGTGGGGGGCTCCGTTTGTGTAGTCGATGGCTGTCGTTATGTAAAACATGACGCGCGGATTCTACCACGCTTCGCTGCTTCACGCAAGGCGATTTAGCAGCAACTGAACCATTCCTCCCAACAACCACTCATAACCTTTCCCCCCACCTCCTTTGTCTCGCTCCGCATCCCCGCGCCAACGGCGCGGAATTTCCCAAAGTCGTAAATCAAGACATGGCCGATGGAAGCAAGGCCGACACGATGGTATGGCGAAACTCCGGCCGCTTTCGAACCAACGACCCGCATCGTTTCAAAAATTCCGCTGCGCTAGATTGCGCTAACGGCGCGGAATTTCTCAAATCGTAAATCGTAAATAGGCGAAGGCGGCATTTGCCGCCTTCGCCCCGTGTTTCACTGTTCGACGGGAACCATCCCGTTTTCCTTCATCTGCTCAATCATTTCCGGAGTGAGCTGAATAGGGTTTTGTGGGGTGCCGGCCTGCTTGATCTCATGCAATTTGATCTTAAAGATGAGTGCGGCATTGGCTCCCAAAGGACCGGGACCATGCTCCCCGTACGCGAGTTTGGAGGGGATGAAGACCTCCCATTCGGCGCCCACGGGAATGCTCTTGAGAGCCTCCGCTACTCCCGGAATGACGCCCACGATCGGGAAGGGGGTTGGACTCTCGGCTTTGTCGAATACGGTGCCGTCCAGCAGACGCCCCTCGTAGGTGATCAACATCTGGGCATTTTTGCCATGCTTTGCTTCGTCGTACTTCTCACCCTCAGCAGGAGTGAGCACCTTGTACTGCAGTCCGCTCTCCGTTGTTTGTATGCCCTCCTTCTTGCCGTTCTCCGCAAAAAAAGCGTCAGATTTTGCAAGGTTCTGGGCGGCTAGTTCCTTGTTGCGAGCCGCGAGCTTTTCTGCAAAGGCATTCATACATGTCTGCAAATCTTTCTTGGCTATTTCTTCATCAGGCTTGCCCTTCAACCCATCTTCAATGGCTTTCATGAAGACGCCCGCATCAATGTCGTCCATGAGAAAAGGTCCGTCGTCAAAGGAGCCGAACTGTCTCCCCGTGTTAAAGCCGAGATAGTAAGAGATCACCTGCTTGACCTCTTCCGGAGAGGGGGCGGGGGCAGTTGGTTGAGTTTCAGCCGGGGTCGTTGCCTCTGCTGCTGGGGTCGTTGCCTCTGCTGCCGGGGTTTCCGCGGGAGCTGCAGGTTCCTGTGCCATGGCGGGCGCCACCGCACACAGACTCAGTCCGAACAATGAGATGATGGTGTTTTTCATGTGAGGTTATATGGTTTTTCGGTGTTGATTAGAGACGGATTTTGACAATTTTAGGCGAGGTGGAACCCCACACGGAGATGGCGGTTTTGTACAGCTTGGTGAGCTGTTCCGGTGCCTCAAGCTGGAACTCGACGCTATGGGAATAAGTCCCCTCCGGAAATTTGACGGAGGGTAGCTCGGAGTTCTTGCCCTCGGCGGTGATCCCACTCCCCTTGGCGCGAACCGTATCGGGATTCAACAGCTTCGCTAACGCAGCGGGATCCTTCCCCAATTCATCCGAGTGAACGTAGTAGAAACGAATGGTATTGTTGCCCGTTGTGTCGATGGTGACCTGGGATATGGGTGTTACCCCATTGAGTAGATAACTATGCTGGGCGACCGAGGTGATGCTTGGTACGGCTATCGTCACTTGGTTCGTTTTACCGACGGTGATCTTAAGCAGGGGAATGCGCACATCTTCCTTCTTGTCCTCATTATCGTTGGTATCTCCATCGGCCGCCGTGCAGAGCGGAGCGAGCGTCAGGACGAGCATCGACATCAATATAAGCTTTCGTTTCATAACTGATGCAACGATTTCTACGCTAACATCTCTCGAAAGTCAAGCCCAATCCCACAGGAAACAGGGCAAGCGCATGAGAAAAGCGTTTGCCCCTACCTGTCGCACACGTGTCCCAATCAAATTTTCTATAGGAGCAATTCGACTCATTTCCCGAACGTTTCCCAGACGAAAGCAAAGCTCAGCAAGAAGGCAATTCATGGACGATGTCACAAAGCGGTCAAAGCCCACGAGGACTCAGAGTGGAATTGGACAAAATTCCGCTGCGCTCTCGCTCCGCTAGATTGCGCCAATGGCGCGGAATTTTCCAAATCGTAAATCGTAAATGACTTATGCCACATCTCTGCCGATAACCGCCTGTTGGGATCGCGTTTTTCCTGGGACGGATGTGCCATGGACCCCCTTGCGATTTCTTGCGCTTGCAAGTTTGTTCAAGTGCGTGTAGAATGGTGGCGAAGAGGAGAAAAACGTATATGAAAGAGGACAGGGTTTACATATTCGACACGACACTGCGCGACGGAGAGCAGTGTCCGGGAGCATCCATGAATCTGAGACAGAAGTTGGAGGTGGCGCGTCAGCTTGAAAAACTCGGGGTCGACATCATTGAGGCCGGGTTCCCTTGCATTTCAGACGGAGATTTTGAAGCCGTTTCCACCATAGCACGAACCATCCGCAATTGCCGCATCGCCGGGTTGGCCCGCTGTGTGGAAAATGACGTGCGCCAGGCGGCGGCGGCCGTGGCTGCAGCCGGGGAACGGGCTCGCATCCACGTGTTTCTCGCCACGAGTCCGTTGCACCGCGAGTACAAGCTCAAAAAGACAAAGGAGGAAGTGTTGGAGCTGGCGGTGCGTTATGTGAAGATGGCGCGCAGTCTGGTGGAGGACGTTGAATTTTCTGCGGAGGATGCGAGCCGGACGGAACCCGATTTCTTAGCGCAAGTGATGGAGGCTGCCATCGACGCCGGGGCAACGACGGTGAATGTCCCGGACACCGTCGGGTTCACGACTCCGGTGGAATACTCCAAGCTCATCCGCTTCCTCGTGGATCACGTGTCCAACATCAACAAAGCCATCATATCCGTCCACTGCCACGATGACATCGGTCTCGCCGTGGCCAACTCGCTGGCAGCCGTCGGGGCAGGAGCTCGCCAGGTGGAGGGCGCCATCAACGGCATCGGCGAGCGTGCGGGTAACGCTGCTCTGGAGGAGGTCATCATGGCTCTCCGTCTGCGCCCGGAGGCATTCGGCTTCGCGTCCGGTTCCAAGGTGGTGGACGTCAATACGAAGGAAATTGTCAAGACCAGTCGCGTGGTGTCGCGCATGAGCGGACTCTCCGTCCAGCGCTCCAAAGCCATCGTGGGGGAAAATGCCTTTGCCCACAGTTCCGGCATCCACCAGCACGGCATCCTCGCGAAGCGTGAGACCTACGAGGTGATTGACCCGGCGGACGTGGGTTGGGGTGAGACCGAGCTGCCGCTCACCAAGCATTCCGGACGGGCGGCGGTGAAGACGCGTCTGGAGAAGCTCGGCCATGTGTTGTCTGAGGAGGAACTCACGCAGGTGTTCGAGCGTTTCAAGCACGTGGGCGACAGCAAAAAATTTGTGTACGATGATGATCTTTCGGCTCTGGTGAATGACTCGCTGGACACGCACCAGGGCAAATGGAAGATGGTGCTGCTCCAGTTCACGGCGGGCAGCGGCGCCAAGCCTACGGCCACGGTCTCTCTGGAAAAAGAGGGCAAGGTGTACACCGATTGCGCCATCGGCAACGGTCCGGTCAATGCCTGCTTCAAGGCCATCGACCGCATCACCAAAATTCGTGGGGAGCTCGTCGATTACAGCGTGCGTTCCACCACGGCAGGACAAGATGCCCTGGGCGAGGTGTCCGTCAAGGTGCAGTTCAATGAGGGGTGCAATCCGGTTTCCGGCAAGGGCGCTGCAAGCGATGTGGTAGAGGCTTCTGCCCGCGCGTACCTCAATGCCGTGAATCGCAGCATCGTGCTGGATGAAAGCAACGCCTGCGTGAAATGACCCCCACGGTCCGCATCATTGTAGGACTCGGCAACCCCGGCGCCTCTTACGCCGCCACCCGCCACAACGTGGGCTTTGCCGTGCTGGACGCGTTGGCTGCGGAGATGGGTGCTGCGTGGCGAGCGGACAAGGCACACCGCGCCCATGTTGCCACGGGTAACGGCGTTTTACTCGTCAAGCCGCAGACTTACATGAACGACTCAGGTGTGAGCGTCGGTGCTCTGGCGCGCTACTTCAAGTGCGAGCCTCAGCAGGTTCTGGTGGTCTACGATGATATCGCGTTGCCCGTGGGGGCGTTGCGTTTGAGAGAGAGAGGCAGTGCGGGCGGTCACAACGGCATGAAATCCATCATTGCCCATTTGGGTACGGAAGCGTTCCCGCGCCTGCGCGTGGGAATCGGTTCCCACGGCTCAGGCTCCCTTGTCGGTCATGTGTTGGGACGCTTCTCCGAACAGGAGAAAGAAGCCATGCTCCCAGCAGAAAATGCTGCTGTCCAGGCGATCATGATGCTCCTCTCCCGCGGATTTTCCGCCGCCGCCACCGAGTTTAACACGCGCAAAAAATCCCAGACTCCTAATCCAACGCCCGATGATATCCCAGGTGCCTGATGCCGCCTTATTTACGATCGACAAAGCCCACGAGGGCTCGGAGTGGGATTGAAAAAATGCTCCTGCATTTTGCCCGCAGGGCGCTGAGGCAAAGCGGTTGACGGTCCCGTGTGGGCGCATGCAAAGCGTGTGGTAAGACCGATTGGACAAAAGCGAAGCTTTTGCCCGAAGGGCTCGGCGCCGATGGGGCGGCACTGAGTCAATGTGGTGCCGAAGCGTCAAGACGACCGACGGCCCCGTGTGGGGCGCACGCGAAGCGGGCGGTGAGGTCGGTTAGACAAAATGCTCCTGCATTTTGCCCGCAGGGCGCTGAGGCAGTGTGGTGCCGAAGCGTCAATGTTGCAAAGCCGGGGAGACGGCATGGCGTGAACACCGACCTTTCCGACTAAACAAGACTCATGATTTTTTTCATCACCGATGCTTGTGCATCGCATATCCCGCGCGTAGCGCGCTAAAATTCAAATCGTAAATCGTAAATCGTAAATCGTAAATCGTAAATCTGCCATCTCGAAAAACTCAATTTTATAGGGAACGAAA
>CANQYL010000070.1 GCA_947628035.1 uncultured Akkermansia sp.
ATATCTTCCTCCTCTCTCTCTCTTTTTCCCCTTCGTTTCCTCCCGATGAAGAGTTTTTAGAGATGGCAAAATCGTAAATAGGCTCATCCCGTCGCGGATAAAAAAATCCCCGCGACCCGTGAAGGTGGCGGGGCTGCGTTCTCGTGGCCGAGTCGAGCAGGCTCAGAACTCACTGCGACGTGAATAGTTGTACTTGCTCTGGAAGCCGAGTTCCTCCGGGAACTCCGAGAAACCGGACCACGGGTTGTACTCCTTGAGGCCGCTGCGACCGCAGCTGCCCTGGTAGGGAGGACGATAGGTGCACTTGTAGGTCGGAGCCCAGAAAGTAGCCAGCTCGTAAAATCCATAGCCCATACGGGTGAAGGTACGTGAAAAGCCCTCCACGATTCCGACGGAGTAGCCGGCGTAGTCTCCCTCGCGATCCTGCCAGCGTAGCATCGTCACGGGAATTTCTTCGATCCCCCAGAGGATGTTGCCTACGGCACGACCAAGTTTCCGCGTCGCCGTGTACTCGGAAGCGGGCGGCGCCTGGATATCGGCATACACCGTGCCAACCATCGCCAAAAGGAGAACTGAGAGAAGTGTGCGCTTCATGGTAGAATGACCATTAGCACATCCCGTGCCGCGTTGCAAGAAAAAAATCACCATTTTCTCAATTTTTACGTTTTTTTGAAAGGAAGAAACCAAGATCCCCCAAGAAGCTCGTCTCATCTTTCCGGAGGTGGACTGTAGGAAAACGAGCGCAAACGCAAGGCATTGGTCACCACACAAAGGCTGCTCAATCCCATCGCCGCCGCCGCCACCGCCGGATGCAGCTGCCACCCCAACACCGGATAAAAAACGCCGGCAGCTAAGGGGATGGCCAGAACATTGTAGATGAGTGCCAAAAAGAGGTTCTGACGAATCTTGGTGAGAATGGCTCGGCTGAGCGCCAGAACACGCGGGATGTCCACCGGTTCACTGCGCATCAGGATGATTCCTGCGCTCTCCACGGCTATGTCAGTGCCGGTGCCGATGGCGATGCCTACATCCGCCCGGGTAAGCGCAGGGGCATCGTTCACTCCGTCTCCCACCATCGCTACACGTTCCCCCTGCTCCTGCAAAGCACGCACAAGCTGTTCTTTGTCCTGAGGGAAAGCGGAAGCGCGCCACTCCTTCAACCCGAGTTGACCCGCCAAGGCTCCGGCCGTGCGCTCATTATCACCGGTTATCATCAGCACGCGCATACCATCCGCATCAAGAGCACGCACCGCCGTCGCCGCACTCTCCCGCGCCCCATCTGCCACGGCTATACAACCCTTCCACTCCCCTGCACACACCACGTGCAGCACGGTCTTTCCCGCGTCCTGCAACTCTTCCTTCTCCGGCACACTGACACCCAACTCGTGCATGAGACGAGCATTCCCGAAAGCACAGTCAGCTCCCTGCACCTCACCGCGCATACCAAGTCCGGGTATATACCGGAGATGGGAGACAGGTCCAAGAGGAGCCTCCCCACAGGCAAGAACAGCCTGCGCCAGCGGGTGATTGGCTCCGCTTTCCATGGAAACGGCAAGCTTCAATAATTCTTCCCTACTGCATCCATGAGGCAAAACATCCGTGATGGTCGGCTTTCCGGTCGTCAGCGTGCCCGTCTTATCCAACACCACACAGCGCGCGCGTCCCGCTGCCTCCATCGCCTCACCGCTGCGGAAGAGGATGCCCCATTCAGCCCCCTTGCCGGAGCCTACCATAATCGCCACAGGAGTCGCCAACCCCAGTGCGCACGGACATGAAATCACGAGTACCGCCACCGCTCGAGCCAGCGCTGCGTCCCATCCGTACCCACCAATGAGCCACACCGCCGCCGTTATCGTCGCGATCGCAACAACGGTCGGAACAAACACACAAGCTATCCGATCCGCCAGCCGAGCCACCGGCGCCTTCCTCGCCGCAGCATCGCTCACGAGTCGAATGATCCCGGAAAGCGCCGAATCCGCGCAAGCCTTCGTCACCCGCACACGCAACACGCCATGCAGGTTCACCGTCCCGGCGTACACGGCATCACCGATCGCCTTATCCACGGGCATTCCCTCGCCGGTGAGGGTCGATTCATCCGCTGCTGAAAGGCCCTCCGTCACCTCTCCATCCGCCGGCAGCCGATCTCCCGGGCGCACGAGAATGATCTCCCCGACACCCAGTTGCGCGGTGGGCACGCTCTCTTCCCGACCGTCATCGCGCAGCACGGTTGCCGTCGATGGCAGGAGAGAGGACAATTTTTCGACAGCTTGACCCGTGCGTTTGGTCGCACATCTCTCCAACCACTTGCCGACAGAGATGAAGGTGAGAATCATCCCGGCGGACTCAAAAAAGAGCATGCCGTCCGTCCCTCGCACGAGATGCACGAGACCATCCGCCAACGCGACCCCGCTTCCCATCGACACAAGCGCGTCCATCCCCGGGGCTCCGCCCAGCACGGTACGCACGCCGCGCGTAAAAAATTGGTAGTTCAATCCGGCTATGGCGACGGCTAATGCCGCCTGCACCCACGGCAGGCCCAAACCACCGTGGTGCAAAATCACCAACGGTATGAGCAACACCACAGAGCTCACCACTCGCCAACCACCACTCCTTTCTCCCTTCTTCCCTCCCCCTCGTTTTTCCTGTCCCTCCGAATCAGCAGATGCAAACACGATCTCTTCGGCGCCGAATCCCAAACGCTTCACCGCCGCCACTACTTCCTCGCCGTTCACCCCGTCCCCACTTCTCACCAACAACTCACCAAGAGGTAGATTGACCAGTGCCTCGTCCACTCCCCTGACAGCTCCCGCTGCCTTCTCCACACGCCCTGCGCACCCCGCGCAGTGCATCCCCGTGATTTTGAACACTTGCTCCTTCATGGCTTATCGCCGCGTAAGAATCTCACAATTCTTCACCCTCCTCTCCGACCTCAAAGCCGAGCCTCTGAATGGCCGCAGCAACTTCCGCGCCGTTCACTCCATCCTCGCTTCTCACCCATAATTCACCCCGTATCAGATCCACCGACGCCTCAGTTACGCCCGGAATAGCCCCAGCCGCTGTCCTTACGCGTTCCGCGCATCCCTCACAGTGCATCCCCGTTACCTTGAATCGTTGTGTTTTCATGATTTGTCTGCTTCGAAATATCGTTGTAATTCTTCCACTTTTTCCTCGGCCCCCTTCCCGCCGAGCGCCTGCGCCACGCAGTGTTGCAGGTGGGCATACAAGATATTTCCCTCCACACGCTTCAACGCCGCACGCGCCGCCCTCAACTGAATCAAGATGTCCATGCAATACCTCCCTTCCTCAATCATCCTTCTGATTCCCTCCACCTGACCCGCTATGCGCCCCAATCGCGGCAACTGATCCCTGTGCATCACTGCGGGCTCCTGCTTTTCGAGTTTGATGAGCTCTTCCATGCCATACCCTATACCCTGTATTAGGTATCTTGTCAAGCGTTTTTTTACGCTTCCATGGAGGAAAATAAGAATTGCATTTCCGGGTGGGCTATGCTTGAATACGGACAGCAACGGGCGGCATGAGCCTGCCTATCAGGAGTCCATATGACATTCCGGCAACTCCAATATGTATTGGCCGTGGCGGCAAAGGGGAGCATATCCGAAGCCGCAAAGGCTCTCTATGTTTCTCAGCCCAGTCTCACCAGCTCTGTGCAGGACTTAGAGGATGAACTAGGCATCACCCTTTTCAACCGGACGAACAAGGGCACGGTGGTTACGGCGGAGGGCGAGGAATTTCTTTCCTATGCTCGTCAAGTGGTGGATCAAGTCGATCTGATGGAGCAGAAGTACGTCGGCAAGAAACGAGGCCGACAGGATTTCTGTGTTTCTGCTCAGCATTACTCCTTCGTCGTGGAAGCATTTGTCGATGTGCTTCGCGACTACGGAGGAGACGAATACGACTTTCGCATCCGCGAGACGCAAACCTACGAAATCATCGAGGATGTGGCGAAACTGCGCAGCCAAGTGGGGGTGCTTTACCTCAACCGGGAAAATGAAAAAGTTCTGCGGCGCACCCTTCAAGCACATGAGTTGCAATTTACCCGACTCTTCATCGCCAAGCCCCACGTTTTTATCGGGGAAAAAAATCCACTTGCCCAGAAAGAAACCTTGACCCTGCGCGACTTGGCGCCCTACCCGCGCCTTTCCTACGAACAGGGCGACCACAATTCCTTCTACTTCGCAGAAGAAATTCAAAGCACGCTGCAGCGTAAGAAAAACATCCTCGTTCGCGATCGCGCTACCCTCTTCAATCTCCTCATCGGTCTCAACGGCTACACCATCTGCAGCGGCGTCATCAGTCGCACCCTCAACGGTCCCAACATTGTTTCGCGTCCCCTGCGCGTTGACGATTATATGGAAATCGGCTACATCACTCACAAACGCGTTCGTCTCAGCCGCCTCAGCGAACAATTCATCCGTTGCCTCCGGACACGCTCAGGCGTCTGACTGTTGCACTTCTCCACCGACGCTTCGTTCGAGTCTTCTATAGGAAAAATTTATAGCAAATGATTATTTCTTTGTATTTTACAAGACCGGAAAAGGGGCGTATAAAATGGGACCTACGCAGGCAGAAACGACCTGCCGTAACACAAAAACGAAAATGGACTACACAATCGTCGGGTTCCCGCGCATAGGGGAAAATCGTGAACTGAAGCGAGCTACAGAAGCATACTTCCGTGGGGGTCAAAGTTCGTCTGAGTTGCTTGATCAGGTAAAGGAGTTGAAAGCAGGCCAATGGGAAAAATTGCGCGAGTGCGGCGTCTTCATGCCACCCTCGCATGATTATTCGCTTTATGACGGCATGCTGGACACGACATGGATGCTCAACGCCGTGCCGGAGAGGTACAAGAGACTCGGGCTGGACGCGACCGGAACGTACTTTGCGATGGCACGCGGCTACCAGGGCGAGCATGGCGACGTGACGGCTCTGTCGATGAAAAAATGGTTCAACACCAATTACCACTACCTCGTACCGGAGCTTGAGGACGGTATGACCCTGCGCCCGGAACACATGGATTTTCTCGATGATTTCATACAGGCAAAGGAACTCGGCATCGAAACCCGTCCTGTCATCATAGGTCCCTTCACCTTCCTCAAATTAGCTCACTGTTCCGGCGACAAAAGAGATTTTGTGCAACCCCTCGCCGAAGCATACGCGGACATACTCAACGCAGCCGATCATCATGGCGTGCGCTGGTTGCAGATCGACGAGCCTTCCCTCGTCACCGACCTGAGTGCGGAGGATGTATCTCTCTTCCGTGCGCTCTACGAAAAAATCCTTGCTGTTCGCGCGGGGAACCATGAGACGCGGACGCTGCTGCAGACGTACTTCGGCGATGTCCGGGACTGCTACGGGGAACTCATCGCCCTGCCCTTAGACGGCATCGGGTTAGATTTTGTGGAGGGGAAACAGACGGCGCAACTCATCGCCCGCTACGGCTTCCCGAACGATAAAACGCTCTTCGCCGGTCTCGTGAACGGCAAGAATGTGTGGCGTTGCAACTATGAGAATGCACTGAAACAACTGCGTGACATCCGGAAGGTCACAGAAAACGTGATCATTAGCACATCGTGCTCGCTGCTCCACGTTCCCTACACCACGGCGCACGAACCCCATCTGCCGAAAGAGGTCACGGCCCACTTAGCCTTTGCCTACGAGAAACTCGAAGAGCTGCGCGAGCTGGGACGTCTCGCGGATCTTGAACACCCCGCGCAGGATGTCGCCTACAGTGCCAACGTGCTCCTCCACTCCGACGGTCCTCTCCATGCCAACCCCGAGGTGCAGCGCAAGGTAGCCTACCTCACCGAGAAGGACTTTATCCGCAACACCCCACGCAAGGAGCGCCAGAAAATCCAGCGTGAGCAGCTCCGGCTCCCGCTCCTGCCCATCACGACCATTGGCTCCTTCCCTCAAACGGAATCGGTCAAGCGCAACCGAGCCAACCTGCACAAAGGTGTGATCAGCCGGGAAGAGTACGAATGCCTCGTGCGCGCCGACATCAGGCGATGCATTGAACTCCAGGAGCAACTCGGGATCGATGTGCTCGTTCACGGCGAATATGAACGCAACGACATGGTGGAGTACTTCGGCGAAAATCTCGATGGCTTCATCTTCACCCGTAACGCATGGGTACAGTCCTACGGCACTCGCGCTACCAAACCGCCTATCATCATCGGCGACATCTCGCGCAAAGCGCCCATTACCACCCCCTGGATCTCCTACGCCGCCTCCCTCACCTCCAAACCGGTCAAGGGTATGCTCACGGGACCGACCACTATCCTCAACTGGTCGTTCCCACGAGAGGATGTTCCTGGCTCTGTGTCCATGTACCAGATCGCTCTCGCCTTGCGAGAAGAAGTTCTTGAACTGGAAAAGGCGGGCATCCGCATCATCCAGATCGATGAGGCCGCCCTGCGCGAAAAACTGCCCCTACGTCATGCCGATTGGCACAGCGAGTACCTCGACCACGCCCTGCGCGCTTTCCGACTCTGCCACTCCGGTGTGCAGCCCTCCACGCAGATCCACACCCACATGTGCTACAGCGAGTTTGAGGACATCATCCCGGAGATTGACGCGCTGGATGCCGACGTCATCACCTTTGAAGCCTCCCGTTCCAAGCTCACCATCCTGCGTGCACTCGTGCAGAACCATTTTGAGACCGAAGTGGGACCGGGCGTTTACGACATCCACTCCCCGCGCGTGCCGAGCGTAACGGAGATCGCCACCTCTCTCAAGATGATGCTGCGCGATATCCCGGCCGACCATCTCTGGGTCAACCCGGACTGCGGTCTTAAAACCCGCAATCTGCCGGAGACCGTCTCCTCCCTCAAGAACATGGTGCGTGCCGCCGACTGCGTGCGCGCTACACTGCTCTGATCATCCTCCCGAGGCACAGGTGCAAGGATTCTCTCCTCAACGGTGCCTCGCTTTTCCCCAATCGACCCCACGCACCATCCGCACGTGGCAAAAAAGAATTGCTACCGGGTAGAGTTTGTGCTTTAATCGGCTCCGTCGCATGATGCAGCTGTCAAAAGCCGCGCATGCGAGTTCTCTCGGGAGGCGGCGACGAGCCGCAGGAAATAGATGGGAAAGGCTGTGAGAATCAGCCGCTGTGCCGCAACCGTGATGCCCGTTCATCGGGCTCAGTCGGAACACCAGCCCGTGAGATGCCTTCACCCGGGACGGCGAGACACTGTCCCTACGGCTACACAACATGAAAAAAACATTGATCTCTCCCAAAGGGAGTCCTGCTGTGCTTGCCCTTGCGTTGGCAAGCTCCTGCGTTTACGCGCAACAAGAAAACCCATCGACCCCGACAGCTGAGGTACCGGAGACAGAGCTTGCTCCTGTCACTGTATCGGCTCACGAGGGTACCGCCGTGCCTTACGACGCCACAGGCGTTTCCGTCTCCATCCTCGCCCCCGAGGAACTGAAAAAGGAGGGAATCTACAGCGTCACCGAGGCTCTCACCACCGTGCCCGGAACCTACGTCCTCCCCGGCGGCGGCTCCTCCCAGCGCGGCAACATCTCCGACCTCGTCATCCGAGGCATGAGTTCGCAAAGGTACGTGCTCTCCATGATGGATGGCATGAGGCTGGACGGCATGAACAGTGACGGGCTCGTGACAAACGGGTTCATTTCCCGCGCCCCGATGTTCGGCATGGGCACGATGGAACTGCTGCGCGGCGCAGAAGGAGCCGTGTACGGCAGCGGCGCGATGAGCGGCGTGCTCTTTATGGAAACGCCGGAAGGCAAGGGGACTCCCTCCGCCTCCGTGTTCAACGAGTACGGCAGCTTCGACTCCTACACGGGCAACTTCACGACTCAGGGACGCTCTGGCAAAACCGCCTACTTCCTCTCCTCCACCTACGAGCACACCAACAACGACATCAAGTACGCCGACGGCAGCAAACCCACACTCAAACACCCGGCGCGCTTCCTCAACTGGTCCCAAGCGCTGCGCCTCGATCACTACCTGAACGAGAAAAACAAGCTGACCTTTACCTACCGACGTGAAGACGCCAGTTGTAGATACTACTCCCCGGCCAACTCCTACGGTTCGGCCAGCAACTCTATCTACACCTTCCGCACGAATCTCATCACGGCTAAATACCAGGGTGAAATCACGGACAAGTGGACGACGAGTCTCATGGCGGGCTACTACGACAGCGACAAGACCATCGGAGCGAGGGGGTCCTCAGTCTCACCGTGGATCTACGAGCTGGACAACGTGCAAATCGAATGGCGCAACCTCTACAAGTGGAACGAAAAAAATCGTACCACGGCAGGACTTGCATGGACGCGTACCGACTTCGACACCGTCAACGAGGATCAGGAACAAAAGAACAACGGGAACCTCGACAGCGTGCTGAGCGTTTTTGCGGAACATACGTTCGAACCCGTCAAGGGGTGGACCAATTCGCTGGCGGCTCGTCTCGATTCCAGCAACGTCTTCCATGAGCTCTTTACCCTCCGCGGCGCGACAAACTACAAGTTCAACCGCGAACGGACGCGCGTGTTCGCCTCGGTCGGACGCGGCTACGCCGCCCCCTCCGCTTTCCAACGCAGTGCCGCGACATATAAGGCCGGGTTCTATGAGTACTACGGAAATCCGAACCTTGACTGCGAGACCGACTGGACCGTCGATTTCGGACTGGAGCAGCAGTGGATGAAGGATCACTTCCTCGCCGCCACTCTCTTCTGGACGCGCGCCGAAAATGCAATCGGAACCGACTCCTCGGATTACATGCATTACTACTACGTCAACAAGGAAGGGCATCAGACATACCAAGGTGTCGAGCTTACCGCCCGAGGCACGTTCGAACATCATTGGAACACCGGCTACACGCTCGCCTGGACCCTCACCCAACCCAAAACCGGCGATGACGAGCAAGTCGTCAATAGCGTCCGCCAAACCTGGTCGGCGGACCTGCACACCAGCCCGGTGAAAAAACTCGTCACGGGCATTGGACTTGTCGCCGCTGTCGGCAGACGCGGGCTGGACGCGAATACGCGGCTCGACAACTATGTCGTCCTGCGTTGGTACGCTAACTACGAGGTGAACGACCACCTGAGCATCCACGTGCGCGTGGAAAACCTGACGAACGAGAAGTTCATTCTGTCCCAAGGAGGGTGGAATACGCCGTCCGACACCATGATCAACCCCGGCACCGCGGTGTATGCCGGATGCACGGTGAGGTTCTGATACCCGAACAAGCATGAAGCGAGCGTGGTTGACAGGCGCAGCGGCAATCCTGGCGATAACGACAGGTGTCGCCTGGTGGGCTGTCCGCAGCGCACAGACCGCGCCGCTTCATGCCGTCCGGCACACGGAGGTACTTCCCCCCGCCGACTACCCGCCGGATATGTGGGAGCAACTCGCGCGGCTGCCGCAGATGCGCATCCGCCGCGCCGAGGCACCACAGCTCCCCACCGATCTCGACTGGACCCAGGGACTGCCGGAGGAAGAGCTCGGCGATGCGCAAGCCGTGCGCGGCGGGGTGGTGCGCACGTGCAGCGTGGGACCCTTCCCCGACAACTTACTGGTCTTTGGAAGTCCGACGCCTCAATTTTTCCACGCAAATGCCTTTGCGCGCGTGGAAATCCCGCTGCTGCGCTGTCATCCCGTCTCCCGCCGTGCCGTCCCCGGTGTCGCGGAATCCTGGGCCGTACGTAGTCGCACGGTCTTTTTCCGTCTCCACGCCCATGCGCGCTACACGAATGGACGTCCCATTCGCGCGGCGGATTACGCTCTTGGGGCGCTTTTGAGACAACGTACGGCGGATGCCGGGTGGGAGGCTCTCTTCTCGGAGGCGGAGGAGCTGTGCATCTACGACGAACGCACACTGTCGCTCACGCTGCGCCACTCCGTCCCTCTGGCGGAGCTGAGCGCCTCCCGTCTGCTGCACGCAGCCGAACCCGGCTTCTATGCCGAAGCAGGGACCGATTACGTCCAACGTTACGCCCGGCGACTGCCACCCACCACCGGCGCCTACGAGATCGAGCGCGTGGAGACCGGACGCCTGATCCGCCTGCGACGCGTCGCTCACTGGTGGGCGGAGGATCTTCCTCTCTTCAAGCACACCTGCAACGCGGACGCCATCGAATTCCATTTTCTCACGGACGAAGCACAGGCATGGGAATTCCTGCTGCGTGGCAAGCTCGACATGGTGCAGACCCGCAATCTCGCGGCTTGGGAACGCTACGCGGACTCGCGGGACCTCGTGCGTCTTGAATACCGCTCCCTCACCCCGCAACCTCCCTACGGCATCGCCCTCAATGCGTCCCGTCTGACCGATCGGCACCTTCGCCGTGGGCTGATTCACGCGATGGATATGGAACGGGCCGTGACCCTGCTTTTCCGGGGCGAGGGCGAGAGGCTGCGTTCCTTCTTTGAAGGCTACGGCACGTTGACCCCCACCGACACCCCACGCACCACCTATAACCCCGCTCTCGCACGCGCCGAGTTCTCCCGAGCAGGATTCGGCGAAACCGGCCCCGACGGCATTTTGCGCAAAAGGGACGGGACTCGTCTCTCCGTACGGCTCTGCTATGTGCCCTCCGAAAAGGTGAGCGCGCTCGTCTCCATCCTGAGTGAAAGCGCACGAAGCTGCGGCGCCGAAATCATCCCGGAGCCGCTTCCCTGGCAGCTCTGTGCGCAGAAGGTGCGCGCCGGAGAGCACGACCTCACCTTCTGGGCCACCGTACCGGCGGAGCCTCTCCCTCAACCCTCGCGCTACTTCCACTCCTCCGCCACCGGCGATGAAGCGCCCTTCTGCCTGCAAGATGCAGAAATGGACGCCGCACTGGAAGACTGCGACACGGCACAATCTCTTCCGTCCTTTGCACAAGCACTGGCACGCGTGGATCACCTCGTGCACCATCTCGCCATTTGGCTTCCCGGCTGGAAAGAGAATCAGATTCGCGTCCTTCACTCCCCACGCCTCCATTTCCCCGCCTCCCCGGGCGCTTACTACGACGTCATCGATAACCACACGCTGTGGATCTCCCCGGAGAAAGAGGAAGGAGGTGTCCCGTGATGAGGCCCCCCCTTCGACGCTCCCCCGCATCGATTCAACGAAGAACATTGGGACGTGCGGCTGCCGGAACCGCACTGCTGCTCGCCGGCGCAACTTGTCTGATGGGAGTCATCCGTCTGCACGAACGAGTCGTTGCCGACGCCCCGTCTATCCTCTGTCGTCTCACGTCAGGCGAAAAGACTCCACCTGCGGCAACTCATCCTCTCCCCGCCCCGCCGGTCTTCTCCCCTGCACTTCCCCCACTGCCGGAAACGTCCTACCATGAGCTCCCGCCTCCTGCCGTGACTGAGATGCCATCCTTCGCGACCGATCCCATGGATGAAGACCCGGTCTTCCGGACAGAGGAGCTCACCAGCTTCACGGAAGAAGTCCCTCTGCATACGCACCCCTCTCCCACGCAACGTCCTTCACCACCGACCCGTCCACTTGCGACGGTCAATTCTGCCGACAACCGACGCATCTCCTACACACCGCCCGCCTACAAGAGCGCTCCTCCGCCGCCCTACCCTGCCTCTATGCGTCAGAGCCGGGTGGAAGGCACGGTGCGACTGCGTATCTATCTATTGACGGACGGCAAACCCGACCACGTAGAGATCGTGGACAGCAGCGGCTACGCCGAATTAGATTCCGAAGCCAGCTCATGGGTGCTGAAGCATTGGCTCTTCACCCCCGCTCTGAGGAACCATTCACCGATTCCCTCCACCGTTTTGACTCGGGTGCGCTTCGTGCTTCAGTGAGTGACCGACTTTTGAGGAGCCGATGAAACAGACGTTTTTTTTCTCAGTTTCTCCAGACGTTCCGACCAAGCAGCTGCCTCCTGCTCGTTACGTTCGGCATCGGCCCCGTTGCGCAGGAGGTTGATGAGAAGAGCCATCGCCCGTGGGTCATCTTGTCCGGCAGACATACGGATCCATTTCATCCCCTGCTCCCCATCTTTCGCCACTTGCTCCCCTTGCAACAGCATGATGCCGTAAACCAGCTGCGCCCCGGCATCACCACCACGAGCCGCAAGCTCATACCACCTCACCGCCTCCTTCATATCTACTTGGACTCCATCCGCGCCGCGCGCATAGAGAAAACCGAGTGCACTAGCAGCCTGCGCCGCCACAGTCGGGTTATTCCCCTGCACCGCCTTCACGAGCCATTGCACTCTCTCCTTCGCATCTTCCCCATAGGCCCCCAAGTAGAACTGAGCCTCCTGCACCCCTGCTTCCGCCGCTTTCCTCCAGAAAGCGCATGCCTTAACCCTATCCCTCGGCACATCCACACCGAGAGCATGAATAAGTCCCATGTACACGAGCGCCTCCTTGCTCCCTTGGTCGGCTGCCATCGTGAACCACTTGAGCGCTTCTTTGCCGTCCTGTTTGACCCCTCTCCCCCCTTCGTAATAGAGACCCCCCAAATCTGTCTGCGCCTGCATGAGACCACCTTCCGCCGCCATCCGCAGCCACTTGAGCGCCTCTGCCGGATCCGAGGCTTCATGTTCCGCATTCGGTTTGATAAGCTCCCGGACGCGGGCATACATCTCCTGCGGTGTAGCGGGCTCCGCGTCCTTCTCCGCTCGATCGCACCCTACCAGACCGATCCCCAGCACCTGCAAGCAAAAGAGATACTGAACACCTTTCATAAGACTAACTCTAGCACAGCCCAAGCTCGTTAGCAAGACCGGTATGCAATGGCACTGGGCAAACGCATTAGAAAATGCGTTTGCCATTTACGATTTACGACATACGATTTACGATTTATTTAAGCAAAGCCAAGGAGACGGCATGGCATAACTCCCGCCGCTTTCCTCATTAACGACCCGCTTTGCCCCAAAATTCCGCTACGCATCCCCGTGCGTAGCACGCTAATTCTCAACATCGTCCATCGTACACTATTAACCCGAGGTGGTATAATCTGAGAAGTGAGAGGGAAAACCTCAACGGAATTCCTCGACATAACGGGCGGAGCCTCGGGTGAGGCTCCATGCGGGAATGGACATAATCGTACTAGGGCCTCGAGCCTTTGCCTAAGTTAGTGCTTCCCGCATTCCGTTATGCCGAGGTCTATCAATGACAAGATAGTTGCTAGGGCTAAGTTACAAGCCCATAATAGCGTAAACTCCTCTTGATAGACACTCTCCAAAAAACATGACTAATATACCAT
>CANQYL010000071.1 GCA_947628035.1 uncultured Akkermansia sp.
GTCATATTGACCACGTTATGGGATGCTAATGAATTCAAATCGTAAATCGTAAATAGGCAAACGCATTTTCTAATGCGTTTGCCCCGGCTCTGAATAAAATAGACTTGACGGGAAAGTGGGAGTGGGGTATAGGGAAGGACGAGGTATGAAGTACTTATGCACAATAGTTGCGGGATTGCTCGTCGTGACTCTCAGCGGATGCGACACCCTGCGATCAGATTGTCGGGCACTGGCTGAAAGGGAGGCGGAGATTGCTCTTGAACCCGGAGGCGACTATTTCATCGGTCGGAGGTATTATCTGCCTTTTACACGATTCTGGGGATACCTGAGGAGACCGGGGGAAAGTTGGAGCACATCGCGGCTTGTCATCATGGATGAGAGCATCATCCACAACCCTGATCGCGGGTATGAACCGCCTGTAAAAGGAGCAACGTTCGGAAAAGATAAGAACGTCGAATATTATGTGTACGGAAGTTACACAGGAGAAAAGGCTTATGACCCGAGTACGAACCAGATACTTCCCGTCTTCAAGGCCACCCGTTACGTCGTGCGCAACAAGCGTCCGGGCTTCCTGTTCATCCCATCGGAAGAGTACAAAGAGGATTATGTAACGCTGCGTCCTCTCATCATGCCAAGCAGCTCCAATTGCCAAGCCGCACTTGAATGATTTTTCTGCGGTCGGGAAGAAAAAATTGCTGGTAACAATGCGGGCCATGTGGTAGGATGACGCAGGTCCGCAAAAGAGACGGAGAGAGAACCCAATTACCACCCCATGGCCCAATCCCAGATATACGTTGGCCTTGAAATAGGAACTTCCAAAACCTGCATGGTGGTGGGGGAGGTGCGTCCTGACGCCTCGGCTTCCATCATCGGGGTCGGGGAGATCCGCAGTGCCGGCGTTCGCAAGGGAGAAGTTTACAACCGAGGAATGGCTCTGCAGTGCGTCCGCGATGCCTTGGATCGCGCTCAGGACAATGCCAACGTGGATATCGTCAACGTTTACCTGAGCGTCACCGGAGATCACATCTATGGCGAGACCAACATGGGATCCTACCGACTGCCGGATGACGAAACCATCATTGAGGAGGAACACATAAACGCGGCCTGCGAGAAAGCTGACCACCTCGAAATAGCTCCCGATCGCTTCATCTTCAACCGTGAGAGAGGTGGTTTCTCCATCGACGGCAGAGAACCCGTGCGTTACCCTGAGGGGCTTACCGGACGCACCTTGGACGTGAAGTGTCACCTCATCCACGGGATCAGCACGCGGTTGCAGGACTCACTTTGCTGCGTGAGAGAAGTACCGCTGGAAGTAGGCAATCTCGTATTTGCTCCTTTAGCTACGGCGCAAATGGTGCTGGATCGACGACAGAAGGAGGCGGGAGCCTTGCTCATCGACATAGGAGCCGGCACCTCGGATTTTATTTGTTACAAGAACGGAGAAATAGCTGCCAGTGGTTGCATCCCAGCCGGAGGCAACACCATCAACCACGACATCGTCACCATCACCCGTCGGGTCTCCAATGAAGCCGCAGAAGCTCTCAAATGCACGGAGGGTAATGCCTTCGGTGACGTGCAGGATCGCTCCCTCGCACAATACCGCACTGACCTGGGGCTGCATGACGTAGCTATCCCTCGTGGTGAGCTGAACCGCATCATCCGTGACCGTCTTGCAGACATCCTTGTTCGTATCAAGAACCGCATCCCCAACGAGCTCTGGCACAACGGAGGTCTGGAGGTGTACTTCTCCGGGGGTACGAGTCTCATGCGTGGGCTCGAGCCGCTGGCTACACATATTTTCAACGTCCCTGTCCATCAACCGGCTCCGCAGAGTGAGCAAGAGGTTCCGTCTTATCTGGCGGACCCGCGGTACTGTACGGCGATCGGGCTCATTCGTTACGCACAAAAATACGAAGACGATTTGAGCCGCGAAGAAGGAGGCTCTTGGCTGGACTGGCTGCGCCGACTTTTCTTCCACAGTAAATAACTCTCTCGATACAACCTCATGTTACCCTACCAAAAAGAAACGCAGAAAGAGGGTGGAATCGCTATCATGGGCATCGGCGGCGCCGGAGCCAATGTTCTCAAATGCTTTAACTCCTCCAGCGCTGACAACGTACGCCTCTATACGCTCTCCTTGGACGAACGGGTGGGGCGTTCCTGTGGAAATGTAGAGTTCGTCCAGCTCGGGGAAGGGCTCAGTCACGGACTGGGGTCAGGCGGCGATCCGGCAGTAGGGCGGCAAGCGATGGAGGAGAGCGAGGGGAGAGTGCGTGAGGCGTTGCAAGATTGCAAACTACTTGTGTTGGTCGTGGGTCTGGGCGGCGGAACCGGTTCCGGGGCGGCTCCCGTGCTGGCTCGTTTGGCGCATGAGGAAGGCATTTTCCTTGTGAGTGTTGTCATGATGCCGTTCAATTTTGAGGGCAAGCGCCGACGTGAACAAGCCGAGCTGGCTCACGAAGAGGTAGCTCGTCTGTCCGACATCGTCTTCTGTTTTGAGAACGACTACATGGAGGAACTGTTTCGCAATCGCACCGGGGCACGAGCCGTTTTTGAGGAAGTGGATCGTCTGTTGGCGAAAGCCACAGCTTCCGTTCCGATGATAGCTACCTCCCCGGGGCTCATCAATCTTGGGCTTGACGAATTGGCGGTCGCATTGGAAAACCACGACTCGCGCTGTATTTTTGGCTCAGGTTCCGGATATGGCGCTACCCGCGCCCAACAGGCCGCCCAGGCGGCAATCGACTCCCCTCTCGCCACCTACCACGGCGCCCTTCGCTTTGCCCGGACGGCAATCGTCCACATTGCCGGCGGAGAATCCCTCTCCATCGCTGAAATTCGTCAAACCATGGAGGTGATCCAAGATGCGCTCGGTAGTGAAGATGTCCAAATCTTCTTCGGTGCATCCGTCAAACCCAATTTAGGAGACGAAATACGCGTCACCCTTATCGCCTCCATTGATGCACAAGAATTCCAAGCCGCCTACAGCGAAGCGGAAACACCTCTGCGCCCTGATGAAGAAGAATCGTCCCCGAGTTCATCCCCTACCGGAGATGAAACTGTTGCAGACTCCTCCTTGGAGGACGAGTTGGGAAAGGGCGAGGGAGATGAAGGAGAGACCAAAGAAGAGGATGAAGAGGAGGTTTTCAATGAAGACGGGGACCCTTTCACAAGCGACGACAGGGATGACGAACCTGAGGAAGAAACCGATGAACTCCCGGAGGATGCCAACGATGACGAACCTGTAGATGACAAATCTAAGGAGGATGAGAAATGGGTCGATGAGGAAGAGCTTGCGCCGGAAAGAGAGAGAGCTATTCCCTCCGCAGCGAGACGAGAGGCCCGTCAAATGGATCTCTTCTCCACTCCGGTGCGCCGGGAAGAAAACCTGCCGGTTCACGAAAGAGGCGCGTCCCGTCTCTCCCCATCCCCGACCTACGAGGACAACGGCATTGATGATTTGCCTCCCCATTTCGACCCGGTTGTTCAATCCGAAAGAACGTCGCCCGGTCGTGGTTCCCGCGTTGCAACGGCGCGTCAGCAACATGACGACATCGACACCCCCCCTTCACTTCGTCTCAATGATTTGAAAAACATATTCCCGGACAATTAACCTTTCTTTCCAAACACAACCATGAGCTTTATCAAAAAATGTGTAGGCGTCGTAGCTGTCGTAGCCGTTGCCGGTGGAGGTCTCTACCTTGCCAAACCCGAGTTGTTTACACCGGAATCTTTGCAGAAATACCTCCCCAAGCAACTCTGTGACGCTCTCGGCGTTCACAAACCGGCTCCCTCGGGCTTCAAGGGAAACTCCATCAGCTCCAAAGACTGGAAGGACCCTGAACAAGCTCAGAAAAAAATCTCCGCAAAAATCGCAAAGCTCTTACCCACCCCCTCACCGGAGAAGGTGAAGGCCTTCCTGAAAAAAAAGAGCAACCGCCTCCTAATTGCTCAGCTCACTGCAATTGAAGACGAGATGGCTTCCCAAACAGACAGAGAGAAAGAAGCCGAGTCCTTCCGTAAAAACCTTGAAGATGCAAAAAAACAACTCGAGGATTCCACTTCCAAACTGCCGCCCGGACTCTCCCCGAATGAACGCACCGCTGCACAAAACAAAATTACCGAGCAAAAAATCGCAGCCATTGAAAAAGAACTGGCAACTCTCAAAGACGTCCGAGATGTAGCTAACTCCAAAGATCCCGATCTGCAGAATATGCTCAAGATGGTTCAAAATAACCTTGAGTGGATGGAGCAGATCACGTCCACGGGGGAGGCCTCTCGCTTCGGCACGGTGATCTCCACCCTCGCTCAAATCGCAAAGGAACACCCCCAGATGCCCACCAACAAGATTCAGCGAGACATAGCCACCGCCACGGCCGTTGAATTCGCGCGCTATGGCTACGCGCAGGAGGATGCCGTTTCCCGCGCCGACTTCTTCATCAAAAACTACGAAGCCGGACGTCTGACGCCCTCCTTCAAGACCCTCCCCTTCTGGCAGCGACGTATACTCTGTGGTCTCAAAGGCAAGGGCGATGCTTTTGGCACGTGGTTCACCAACGATGCCTCAGGGCGACGTGAAAGTATGGACTGGAGCCTGGACAATGTACATCTTCCGGCAGATCGCTATCCGGGAGCCTGCTGGCAATGCTCTTGGCAGGATCGCAACATCTACGGAGAAAGTGTGCATAATGATGCCAACTTTTGGGCCGCTTTCAAAGACACCTACGGCAAGAATCAAAATGCCTTCACCTACAACGTAGGGGGCGTCTGCGGCGGGCTTTCCCACTTCGGCGCCATCTGCGCTATCTCCAGCGGTGTCCCCGCCCTGACCGCCGCCGAGCCCGGTCACTGCTCCTACATCGTGAATGTGGATGGCAAATGGACCCCCTCCTATTCGTTGAGTTGGGAGCGCGACCTGCACTGGCAGGTCTTCAAGGACAACTACAAGTACAGTCAACTGCACATGGCCGACAACCTTTTCTCCGACAAAGAAAAGAAGAACACCGGTCTCTCGCAAGCGCAACGCGCCCTCGCCAACGACAAGGCCTCTTCCGACCCGAAAGCAGCCCTGCAACTGCTGCAGGACGCGGTGGTTTCTCAGCCCATCAATTACTACGCATGGAGAGACTACGCCAAACTGCTCGCTTCTTCTCCGGAAGTCGGGACGTCCGATACCTGGGTGAAGCTCTGCAAAGACATGGACTCCACCCTCGCCCCTCTCTACCCGGAAATGGCTGCTGAGCTCCTCAAACAATTTGTTTATCCGAACCTCAAGAAAGCTTTAGGCGACAATGAGGAACTCCTTACAGCGACCGTGCTGGACTTCTGGAAACATGTCAAAAACATGGGACCTGATGAAGAATGGGACGAAGGCAACAAAGGGCGTTGGGGTGTGGAAGACCTTGCGAAAGCTCAGTTGTCCCTGCTCGGCATCGACCTCAAGAAAGATCCACGTATTGTTTCGTATTTTCGCGATCTCATGAACGCCACCCATGAGGCACATGCGTACTCTCCCATACTTGTCACCTGGGGCTCCTCCCTCTTGGAAAATCTGGATCCGAAATTGCGCAATGACTTCATGGCAACTGTGCTCAGCGGCATGGGCAACGGCGATGATGCTTCCATGGAAGACGCCAAGGAAAAATTCCTTAAGCAGATGATCACTACTGCCGAGAAGAACGGAGACCTCTCTTCCTTCCAAACTCTCGGTAAAACTCTTCCTGAGAAATACCACAAAAAGGATGCCAAGAGCAAACTTCCATCCTTTAACCCCTACCCCGGCAAGCTTGTCTCTAAGGGCGGCATGGTACAAGTGGATCAACCTCATTCCTCATGGAACAACCCCTGCTTCCACTGGGGCTTGCTTGAACCCGGAATCGGCGGTCACTTTATCACGGAAAAAGTAGAAAACCCCGTGGTCACCATAACCCTTCCCAGGCAGGCTAATCTCACCGGCATCGTCCTTGTCGGCACCGAAGAGAGCCAGGAACGACTTAACCACGTCAAAGTTCAAGTTTCCGAAACAGGATCCGACAATGATTGGAAAGACGTCATCTCCGACCTCGGTCCCTGCAAAAACCAACTGATACGCGCCGAATTCCCCGGGAAACCTCTCGCCAAGGCAGTGCGACTCATCCGAGTCGGCGGACCTGAGCACTTCCACCTCATCGGCATCTATGTCTATGGAAATCCGGCTGCCTGATTCATCTTACTCCTTAACCCATTACTTCATCGTATGAAACGCCTCATTCTCCCCGCTCTTTTCCTGTTTTCCTCTCAACTCTTCGCCGTGCAGAGGGCAGAAAACTACGCACAGGCTCACCCCCTCGTCAAAGATGACGGGTATGTGCTTTTCGCCTACGCCGAGGATTGGGATACCTTCAGCAAAAAGCTCTGCGAGTCCCTCATGAATGACCCAGACATTCAGAAGGCTGCCGGGGATGCCGTCTTCATGCCCCTTCCCATTCCCAACGTCACAACCGACGAAAAGAAAAAAGCCATGGAGGAGCGTTACGGTGAGCTCAAGATGCCCGTCGAGTCCGCCCCGCGCAGCTACCCTGCCATCCTCCTCTTCAATAAAAACGGACGTCACAGTTCCACCATCTGGGGACCCTTCATGGCCAAGCCGGATCCCAAAGAGATAGCCAAGATGATACAGCAACGCATAGCTGACATCAAAAAACAGACAGTTATCCTTGAAAAAGCGGAGGAGGCCCAAGGTGTTGAAAAAGCAAGACTGCTCGGACAAGCTTCCGATTTCAAGGATCTTGTCATGCCCGAGTTCTGGCCCGATCGTTTGATCAACGCTCTTAAGAAGCTTGATCCCAATGACGAGACGGGCTACCAGCGCAAACTGCGTCCCCCCATGACTTTTGTGGCGGAGGCTCTCAAGGTAGAGCAGAGCGGTGATTGGAAAGCCGCCATTAAGCTCGCCGAATCCTGGCTCAACGACCCTATTTACACGACCTATCAAAAACAAACCTTCCACGCCATTATTATCGGCATGATTCATCGCCACGGCAACATAAAGGACGGTAAGGAAATCCGTCGCCATGCCCTTGCCATGAAAGCTCTTGATCCCGAGAGTATGCTCGGAAAATCTGCCGATCTCGCCGTGCGGGAATGGGTCACCTCGTTCTCCCTGGCAGAGGGGTGGACGCCTGCCGTGCTGCAGGACGACAGCGAACCCATCGAACTCACCGGCGCTCTACCTGTCAAGGAGCCCGGGACCTACAAAGTAACTTTTACCTTCACCAACGGACGTCACGCGGCTAACATCACTTCCGTCACTCTCTACGATGGCGATGCCAAGATAGCGGAGGACGCACACGTGGGACGAGCCGGCATACCCGATACCAACAACGTCTATACCCTCACAGTTCCCAAGGCGCTGACCAATCCGCGTATCTTCGTCAAATTTGACCAGAGACGGGATCGTGACCCGAACGGTTACTGCGATTCCTCCGGACGAGTCACCATCACTCACTGAGTCTCCTCGCCACCTCCGCTACGAGCTGCGGCATACTTCTCTCCAGAAGTCGCACTACCTCGTCGAAGTCCTCTGCCCCTCCGTAATAGGGATCAGGTACTTCACGCGCTTTCTCCCCTTCCGGGAACCACCGTTTCATCGGCACCACTTTCTCCTCCGCTCCGGAAAGCGCAGTGAGTACATCTCGCTCGTTTTCACTATCCTGCGGGATGATGAGGTCGTACTCTCGCCCATCCGTCGTCCCCCGCAGTTGACGGGCCCTGTGCCCGCCGTACTCATAACCGGCGCGCTTGAGCGCGGCAAGCATCCGTGAATCCGGCTTACTCCCCACGTGATACGATGCGGTGCCACAGGAATCCACGCACACCCGCTCCCCCATCCCCATAGCCTTCATCGCTGCGCGGCACACAATCTCTGCCGCCGGACTCCGACATATATTGCCCAGGCAAACAAAAAGAATTTTGTATTTAGACTTCATCTCAGGAAATCTCTCTCGCCCTCTTCAAAAGAGCGTCCTTGTCGTTTATCAATGTTTCATCCTGCACCTCGCGAAGGAGTTGCTCCAACACCTTTCCAAGACCCCGCCCCGACGGAATTCCTTCTTTCTTGAGACTTTCACCCGTCACTGCCAAGTCGCGAACGGTGTAGGCCGCAAAACCGTCCAGCACTTCCTTCAGGAGATACCGCGCCTCTCGCACCCCCTCCGTCGAATATCCATTCACCCCTTTCACGACGCGCTGCGCCGTGAGCAGGTCCCGCACCAAGGGTTCCGTGAGCCGTCCGATCAACCGACGCATCTCCGGACGTGTGCTTGGCAATGGTTTACGCAGTTCAGCCACAATCGTTTTCACCAGACGAGTCGTCGCACGATCACTTTTCAATCTCCGCATGGCTGCATTTACCTCCGCATCCTCCAGTTCGTGAAGCAACATCGCCAACCTCAAACCGAATGAACCTTGCGGCGTCCCGCATACGGCGCGTACACTCCGTGTCCATTTGCTCTCCCGTCCTCCCTCCGCCGGCTCCCCAATGAGTCTCTCTGTTTCCGGGAAGACCACGGTAAAGACCTCCGGGAAACCAAGAAGCATATCACCTGCTCCCTTGGCGGGCAAAATTCCCCGCAACTCTTTGTAGATCCTCTCGGCGCTGATATTCTCCAACAGCCATCGGTTCCGACGAATGGAATAGGAAGTTTCCGTCTCAATGCTGAATTGGAACCGAGCGGCAAACCTCAAAGCACGCAGGATGCGCAAACCGTCTTCCCGGAATCGAACATCCGGCTCCCCTACACAGCGAATCACTCCCCTCGCCAAATCGGTCTGTCCCCCAAACGCATCCACCAACCCACTTTTCGTCGAATACGCCATCGCATTGATGGTAAAATCCCTCCTTGATAAATCCTCCTCCACGCGATCGACAAATTCCACCCGGTCCGGGTGTCGATTATCGCTGTAGTCACTCTCTAAGCGAAAGGTGGTCACCTCCACGTTATGTCCCTTTGACCGCACGGTAAGTGTACCGTGCTGCACTCCTGTCTCAATGACTTTACGTTTGCGGAACACCATCTTCATCTGCTCCGGGGTGGCATCCGTGCACACATCCCAATCCATCGGCTCCTTGCCGAGCATGCTGTCGCGTACGCATCCCCCGACCACGTACGCACTGTGCCCCATCCTCTCCAATTCCCGGAGAAGAGGTTTGACATATTTCGGTATGCGAATCTCGTGCATGGACGTGTCGTCGAAAAAACGCGGGAGGAACGGATCGCTCCTCCCGCGCATAAGGGACATCGGAGGTCTCTTTACCTTATTGCTCGGGAGCCGGTGCGGGCTCAGAGTAATCGATGGCCGCCAACGATTGATAGAGCCTCCAGCGATGCTTGATATCGCTTTCCTCGAGGGCGATCAGCTGGTCGAAGTGCTCCTTGTTGTTCTTGGCAAGCAGACGGAAACGGTTCTCACCAAGCAGAGCCTCCTTCACATCCTTCTTGGGCGCCTTGCTCTTGATGGTAAGCGGATTTTTGCCTTCCTTGGCGCGATCCGGATTGAAGTTGTAGAGCAGCCAACGTCCGCAGTCCACGGCGTCCTTCTGGCGATCGAGTCCCTGCGCCATGTTGATGCCGTGATTGATGCAGTGGCTGTAAGCAATAATCAGAGCCGGACCATCATACTCCTCGGCTTCCAAGAGAGTCTTGAGAGCGTGCTCGTCATTGGCTCCCATGGAGATGGAGGCAACGTAGATGTTGCCGTAGGTCATGGCCATGTAGCCAATGTCTTTCTTGACCTGGTCCTTCCCTCGGGTGGCAAACTTAGCGACGGCCGCGCGCGGGGTGGACTTGGAGCACTGACCGCCGGTGTTGGAATACACCTCCGTATCAAGCACGAGCACCTTCACATTGCGACCGGAGGCCAGTATATGATCCAGTCCGCCGTAACCGATGTCGTACGCCCAACCGTCGCCGCCGAGAATCCACACCGACTTGCGCACAAGGTAGTTGGCCTGCGCCTTGAGAGCTGCCAGCTCAGGTTCGTCGCCGCAAGCCGCTTTAATCGCCTCGACCGTGGCGCGCGCCTTCGCGATGTCCGCCTCGCTCTTCTGCGGGTTGTTCAGCAAATCCTGCACGAGCCCCTCTCCGATCTTGGGAGCGGCGGCGTGCAACAACTCGAGGGCGTATTGCTGCTTCTTGTCCAGCGAGACGCGGAAGC
The DNA here is from genome assembly GCA_947628035.1 of uncultured Akkermansia sp. Lineage (GTDB taxonomy): Bacteria > Verrucomicrobiota > Verrucomicrobiia > Verrucomicrobiales > Akkermansiaceae > Akkermansia. The sequence continues at coordinate 10,195 of CANQYL010000071.1, forward strand.
CGAGACCGAACTGGGCATTGTCTTCAAAGAGGCTGTTGCACCATGCGGGACCGCGACCCTCCTTGTCGTGGCTCCACGGGGTCGTCGGCAAGTTGCCGCCGTAGATGGACGAGCAGCCCGTGGCGTTCGCCACCACGAGGCGGTTGCCGAAGAGCTGGGAAAGCATCTTGATGTACGGGGTTTCGCCGCATCCTGCGCAAGCTCCGGAGAATTCGAAGAGAGGACGCAGAAACTGCGCGTCCTTCACTTTGTCGCGTCCCACAATCGTGCGATCCGGGTCCGGCAGGTCGTTGAAGAACTTCCAATTCTCCGCCTCCGGCTTGAGTGCCACGGCGGCGGGCGTCATCACCACAGAACCGGTCGGGCACACGTGCGTGCAGAGCGTGCAGCCCGTGCAGTCCGAGGCGGATACCTGGATGATGAACTTCTTACCCTGCCAATCTTTGTGCATCTTCTTAGCGTCCGCACTCTTGAAGCTTTCCGGAGCGCCCTCCAAGTTCGCGGGGTCGGTCACCTGCGCGCGGATGCAGGCGTGCGGGCAAACCATGGTGCACTTGCCGCACTGAATGCAGGTCTCCGGGTTCCACACCGGAATCTCCAACGCGAGGTCGCGCTTCTCATACTGCGTGGTGCCGGAGGGGAAGGTGCCGTCGCACGGCATCTCAGAGACCTTCACACTGTCGCCATCGCCGGTGACAATCTTGCCGAGCACGTCGCGCACAAAAGCAGGCGGGTTGCCCTGCAGCGGAGCGGGTATCTCATGACCGGTGATGGTAGTGCCCAACGGAACCTCGTGCAGGTTCTCCAGCGTCGCATCCACAGCCTGGATGTTCTTGGCGACCACCTCCTCGCCCTTCTTGCCGTACGTCTTCTTGATAGCCTCCTTGATGTAACCGATGGCTTCCTCTGCCGGGATCACACCGGAAAGCTTGAAGAAGCAGGTCTGCATAATCATGTTGATGCGACCGCCCATTCCCGTAGCTTTCGCCACCTTGAAGGCATCGATGCAATACATCTTGATTCCCTTGTCGAGGATCTGCTGCTGCATACGCGCGGGCAAGCTGTCCCACACCTTCTCAGGCTCCACCGAGGTATTCATGAGGAAAGTGGCTCCGGGGGCGGCGTTCTTGAGGAAGTCGAAGGTGTTCAGCAAGCTCGGCTGGTGCAACGCAATGAAGTTGGCGCTGGTGATGAGGTAGGTACTGTGAATCGGCGTGGTACCGAAGCGCAGGTGGGACACCGTGGAGGAGCCGCTCTTCTTGGAGTCATACACGAAGTAGCCCTGCACGTACAAATCCGTGTGTTTGCCGATGATTTTGATGGCATCCTTGTTGGCGCCCACGGTGCCATCGGATCCCAGTCCGTAGAACATACAACGCGTCACGGTGTCGCTCTCGGTGGAGAAACTCGGGTCGTAGGCGATGGATTTACCCGTCACATCATCTTCGACACCCACGGCGAAACCGGTCATCGGCTCATCCTTCGCCAACTCATCGTACACGCCCTTCGCCATCGCCGGGGTGAATTCCTTGGACCCCAATCCATACCGCCCGCCTACTACCTTCGGCATGGCAAACGGCAGTTTGCCGCGCACGCTCGCATCCGCCAAAGCCTGCACCACATCCTGCAGCAGAGGCTCGCCCTGGCTGCCCGGCTCCTTCGTGCGATCCAGCACCGCGATCTTCTTCACACTCTTCGGCAAGGCTGCAATGAAATCTTCCGCCGGGAAGGGTCGATACAAACGCACCTTCAGCACACCCACGTCGTCCTTGAGCGCCTGCACCGTCTCCCAGCAGGCCTCTGCCCCGGACCCCATGATGACGATGACCCGCGTGGCATCCGGCGCGCCCACGTACTCCACCACATCGTAGCAACGTCCCGTCAACTCGCCGAACTTTTTCATCGCCTTCTTGACGATGCCCGGCACGGCGCTGTAGTACTTGTTAACCGTCTCGCGTCCCTGGAAATAGACATCCGGGTTCTGCGCTGTACCGCGCACGACGGGAGCATCCGGCGTCAACCCGCGGGCATGGAATTCGTCCACGAGCTTCTGGTCGATCATAGCGCGCAGGGTCTCATCGCTGATGTCGGCAATCTTGCCCACCTCGTGCGAGGTGCGGAAACCATCGAAGAAGTTGATGAAGGGCACGCGGCTTTCCAAGGTGGCGGCATGAGCAATGGCTGCCATGTCAGGCGCCTCCTGCGTGTTCGCCCCGCAGAGCATCGCAAATCCCGTTGCACGACAAGCCATCACATCACTGTGGTCTCCGAAGATGGACAAGCCTTGCGCCGCCAGAGCACGAGCCGCTATGTGGAAGACGCACGGAGTGAGCTCGCCGGCGATCTTGAACATGTTCGGTATCATTAACAACAAGCCCTGCGAGGCCGTGAACGTGGTGGCCAGCGACCCGGTCTGCAACGCGCCGTGCACGGCGCCTGCCGCTCCGGCTTCACTCTCCATTTCGATGATACTTGGAACCGTCCCCCACAAATTCTTGCGGTCCACTGCCGTCCACGTTTCGGCGGACTCACCCATCGGGGAAGAAGGAGTAATGGGGTAGATGGCGGCTACTTCCGAACAACGATAAGCCACGGAGGCTACGGCCTCGTTGGCATCTATGGTGCTATATGTCGTACTCATGGTGGGAAATGATGATACGAACTCTGCTGCCTCACCTTACCGGTTGCAGCATCGTCCGTGGTGTAACACGCCTTACTCTACACCTTTTGCCACCCCAAATCAACCCCAAAAACAGGAATTTCTCCCGTTCTCCACATCATCCAAAGCCCCGCATTGCCTCAAAAATAAAGTCACCGAAGGGACCTCAGAAACGAAGAAAAAGAATTTTCCGAAAGCTTGATGCC
>CANQYL010000072.1 GCA_947628035.1 uncultured Akkermansia sp.
ACTGATTCGCTAGCTCAGCTGGTAGAGCACAACACTTTTAATGTTGGGGTCCTGGGTTCGAGCCCCAGGCGGATCACAGAAGTATTCGGCAGAATACTGCAAAACACTGCAACTGGTTCAGTAGCAGTGTTTTTTCTTTATGTCCAAACGGCATCTGAGTGCGCCCTGTGCGGCTCTGCCGTGTGCAATTCGTGTGCAAGACCAATCGTGTGCAGTTTTGCACACGATTGAGGATATGGACTTCCAACATACGGTATATCAACATAGTACGGAAGTTACGAGCCTCAAAAGTGGGGTTTTGAACAAGATTTTGCTCAAATTCAAGGTTAAAATCGTGTGAAATCGGCAATATTTAATATATATTAACAATATAGACACACATTTGCCGATAATTAACAGAGATTAACTATAAATCAACAGGAATTGCCTATTCTTTCCAATCAATAGCATTTTTGTATGACGATTGGATGCCACAATTTCATCGAATTGCATCAATGCGCCGTGTGCAAAAAATCAACAGTTGGAACATGCACACGATTTGCACACGATTTTGATTTGCACACCGCTGATTTTATGTCTTTTAGATTTGTATATGTGGAGAAAAATGATTATATTTATTAACCCTTTTAATCCACCTCTATGTTACATGACAGTTATTTTACGCTGGCCTTCTTCGTGAGGAAAGCGAGACCGTTGCGAAACGGTGAACTACCAATCTTCGTCCGTATCTCCGTAAGCGGACAGCTTATGGAGATGAATATCGGTCGAAGTGTCCGTCCCGAACAATGGGACCAAAAGCGAAACGTAGCTACCGGACGTTCTAAAAAGGAACTTGAGCTCAACAAATATATTGAGAATGTGCGTACACGTTTCAATGAAATCCATAACATGCTTATTCGGGAGAACAAGCCTGTCACCCCCAAGACACTCCGTGACCACTATCTTGGCACAGTGGAGAAACCGAAGATGCTTTGCGATGTGTTTCGCGAAGTGAACAAGCAACGCAAAGAAGAGTTCGAGCGTGGAGACATCTGCGCCGCCACCCTCGGACGATGGGAACGCTGTGTCACCTATCTGGAGGAGTTCATGGAACTCACCCAGAACACCAAGGACATCCCTATCAAAGAAGTCAGCAGAGGCTTCATTCAGGACTTCGAGCACTTCCTGAGAATGACAAAGCAAACGGCCAACAACACCACAGTCCGCTACCTGCGTTACCTGAAAAATGTGATGCAGTATGCAATGGCACACAAATGGGTCTCTGAAGATCCCTTCGTGGGCAAACGCTTCAAGCGTACAGTAGCGGAAAGAGAATTTCTGACAGAGCCGGAACTGCAAGCGATGATGAATGTTGACCTGCATGAGTTTCCGAGATTGGAAACAGTACGCGACACATTCGTGTTCTGCTGCTTCACCGGACTCGCTTTCATCGACATCTCGTCGCTGAAACGCAGTGACATCTATGTTGATGCCGACGGCAACAAGTGGATACGCAAGCATCGGGAAAAGACAGGAGAACTCAGCACCATCCCGCTTCTGGAAATACCACAGAAGATAATGGAGAAATATGCCGACCATCCGAAAGTTGTTGCCGATGACGTGGTGATACCGGTTTTCTCCAACCAGCGCACAAACTCATATCTGAAAGAGATAGCATCGCTGGCTAAAATCAAGAAACACCTGACGTCGCATATAGCCCGACATACCTTTGCGACAATGTCGTTGGCCAATCATGTGCCAATCGAAAGCATCTCAAAGATGCTTGGGCACGTGGATATAAAGACGACCCAGATTTACGCAAAAATGCAGGACCACACCATCTATGAGGATATGGAGAAAATGCGCCAGAAGTTCAATTCCAAAGGATAAGACGGATTTATCCCAATCAAAACAAATGACCGCCAGGGCTTTTCCCGGCGGTCATTTGCATAATGTATTCAGTATGACGGTCTATAACTGGCGTTCAGTAAATTCTCAAGATCCTGTTCTGCAATCAGGAGTTTCCCTCCAATTTTGTAATGAGGAACGGTTCCTTTGTCAATCATATCGAAAATAGTACGCCTCGAAATGTGAAGCCTTTCGGATACTTGCCTCACGGTAAGGAATCTTCGGCCATTAAGCATCGGATAATACTCTTTGCCTAAATGCTCACATTTTTCAATAATACTGTTAGCATGGTGGAAAAACATTCTCACCCTGCTATCATTCCGGTCAATCAGCGTTTTCATCTTTTTATCAAAGCATCTACATCATGTCCCTTGTAACGGTTGGCTTTCCCTAATTTGGCATAAGGAATGAGACCATGCTCTTGATATGACCTTAAAGTCCGTGGCGCGATATTCAAATATTCGCATACAAATTCTCCACTTACCCAATCGGACAACTTTTTGTCAGTCACTTTTTCAAACATCACCGAAACAATAGTATGGAGCATTTCCATATGATTAACCATATCTTCAAACACCGACTCTTCGATGTGGACGGTTCTTATACTCTCCATTCAATATCACATTGAAGTAAGGTTATAAAATGGCGGCGGCTCGCAAACCGCCGCCATTAAAGTGCTGACAATATAAAGTCAGCGTGGTTGTGGGTCAGACCGCAGGGCGGAATGAGTCCGTATCAGGAACCCGTACATGGGTCGGCTGATAATTGGCGTCCAGAGCCAGCACCGAGGAGAATCTCTGACCGTCTTCAATCTGAAGACCCTTGACCTCGGAAGTGTAGAAGAACGTCAGTAACTGACGTGTAAGTTCGGGTGTGAGTCTGCGCCCGAGATATGAATCGGCGATGCGGTAGTTACATTCGGCGCAGCGGATGTTGTGGTTTGCATGGTAGATGGCGTGGGCTCCGCAGACGGGGCATACAGTCCCGGCATACTCGCTGTCGATGAGCTTGCCGTCGAGCATCTCCGCAGTAAAGGAATAGAGCCACTCGCCAAAATCGGCGATGCACTGTTTGCCGGTGCCGATTCCGGCCGCAAGTGAATCGGCATCGAACTGGAATGCCACGAGATTGGCCCCGGGGTATAGACGGCCGATGTTGTCCATGATATCCTCGGCTGTCTCGGAAAGGAATATCATTCCCTCGCATTCTTTGACGAGATTCTTGCCTATGAGGGACGATATTACACTGCCGAAGTCATCTCCTTTTACTCTGAAAGGCATTTCGGAGTCGGCAAACTCCTGCATGATAGTGGAGAGAACAGAGGTCAGGTCGTATGTTATGGCCGGAGAGGGAGCAATCTCCCTGACGACAGCTTCGATGAACGGCTCCCCGCACAGCGATATTCCGAGGGGCGCGTTCTGCACCCGTGATGCAGATAGGGTGTGCGTGAAGTCGATACCTCCCGTTGAATAGGAGATTTTGCCGGTTGTGTTCAGTCCGGCTCCTTTTACGGCGATTTTGCGGTCACGGATGAGCTGATAAAGGCTATTCTCTGCACGGCTCATACTTGCCACCGGATTGGCGATTGTCGTGATGGATGCCTGATGAGTGAAGGGAGAGGTGATTACACCACGGTTGAACAGGTTTCGGGCGGTGGACATTGTACGCCCTGGGAGAAAATGCAGTTTGCGGAACGCCTCTGTCTGGAGTGTGGTCGTGCTGAACAACTGCGGTTGCTTGTTGTCGATGCTGATTTCCATCTCCACGGGGAGCATCGTGGGGAAATTAAGTGACTTCAAGGTGGCTTCCGCTTCCTCGATGGTGTCCCACGATTGTTCGCTCATCATTCCCATTCCTGTACCGGGATTGAGACAGAGCTTGAAGGTGGATGGAGAACGGAACGATTCGTCAATGTGCTCGTCAAGGGCTCGAAGGAAGTCGAGGACTACAACTTCGCGGCGAGTGAGGTTGACATTAGGAAAGCCTATGAGATGAAGAGCGTTGTTGAAGTTATAGTTGAACGCGGAATCCATAGCCATGCTTACCAGTCCTGTCTGTGCGAGACGGTGGAGTTGACGCCCGGACTCTCTGGTCGTCAACGCCGAAACGATGTCCGGACGGCGAAGGCTGTCAAGCCACATACGGGAGGTCTTTTGCCCTACATTGAAGTGACGGCACAGGTTGTCGAAACGGGCCTGGGCATCGGCTCCGCTTTCGGAGGCGAATACCACTTCGTTTGCTGCGAGGATGGCCTTGCGTGCGGCTCCCTCGAAACCGCGCTGACATTTACGGCGGTTCTGACGCAGATTATACGTCGAGGGGATATAGGGCAACTTGCCCAGAGTGTTGATGTCGAGTTTACGGGGTGTCAGGAAATCCTGCGGTACTGCGATAACAGTGAGGTCGTCGCTGTTGAAGATACCGGTTATTTTGCCGGGGGTCGCGTTGAATGCCTTGGCTATAGCCTTGGCCGCGCGGGGGTTCTCGGTGATAATTACCATTCTAATGAGAAAATATTTTTTTAGTGAAACAATGGCGGGGAGTCATAGGACTCCGAGGCTACCCGCCGTTAATTATAATATCCGGATAAAGTGGCTGGACATCAGAGTTTGGGACCCTTGGGCTTCTTCTTTGGAGCCTCCTGTGGGTCTGACGGCTTCTGCCGGGCCTTCTGCTTTTGGTTCTTGGGTTCGGTCTGTCCCATATCCAGCTTGTCAGTGACATTTCTGGTGGCTTCATTTGTCTTGCCCTGAAGATTGATTGCAGCCTGCACCTTGCTTGCGTCAGCGAAACCGACGACTTTACCGTTCTCCATGATGCCGAAACTGCTTTCAGGCATCTTCTTCTCCTTATTGAACTGGAGATAGACCATGTAGTCTTTCCCTTCTACATTGAGGACTCCTACCTCGACATTGTTCCCGGCAAGATATTCCCCCTGCTTGCGTTCATCCATAGGAATTTGATACCACTGTCTGAGCCGTTTGGGATTACCCTCCGCATCGGTGAAGTTATACACTTTTTTCTTTGCGGTAGCATCGGACTGCCCCGTTGTCTCTTTTTGAGAGACGTTCTCCTTCTGTTTCAGAGAAGTCATGTTTATGAGACCGAGCGCACGGCGGTCAATGCTGTACCGGAGGTCTGCTTTGAAACGGCGGCCGTCCTTTGTGATGATTTCTCTGTCGCGCAGAGTCGCGCCATTTTTGAGCTGCATCACTTCCTTGATGTCCAGTTCGATATTGCATATCTTGTTCCTGACATATACATCCTTATAAGGTATGCTGAGGATTTCGTTTGTGAGCTTGTCGAGATGGACGATGCTCGGCTCCTTCTCGCCTGTCTTGGGATTGATAAGCTCTACCGTATGGGAGATTGCTCCGTCTTTGAGCAATTCGGCTTTGTCCTCCTCGGTGAACGAGTAGCCGTTGTAGGTCTTGTCAAGCTGGGGCTCGACCTTTTTGATATGGGGCGAGAGTGTGATGCTTCCGTCAGGATTATGCTTGAATGACAGACGGGCCTCAAGCTCCTGTTTTTCACCGTCGATAGTTGTGGTGAGTTTTACCAGACCGGGAGATTTGTGATTATAGAGCATATCTGATAGTTGTTTTTGCTCTTCGAGGTCATGGCGAGTTATGCCCCATTCCTTTTCAATGCGCTCCCAATCCACTTTGTCAGGATCGACCTTGGAATACTTTGTGTTTCCGGTCGAAACATCAGAGGATTCTTTAACTTCCTGAGCGTAATTCCCGGACTTCACTGCGTATGGGTCAAGCATCTGTTTGTTTGCCTCGGGGTTTTCAAGAAGACTTGCAAGAGCCTTACCTTCAGTGTCAAAGTTTGCGGCGGCCACTTTGAAAAGCCCGAATATGGAAGGATTCTTAGCCTGCCGGATGAAGTTGGACATAAACGCTTCGAGCGGATTCTGTCCCTTGCTGAACTTAACGAGGTCGCTCAGCGATGCCGATTTCACATCGGTCATCTGGGGTGAGCCGTCAGGATTCTGCCCGGTCACCGCGCCGATTTGCCCTGTCTCGTTATTACGGGCAATCAGCACATTGGGTTCATCTTGGTTGTTTTCCATAGAAAATAACTTGGATTAAAACTGTTGATTGTTTCCCTCACGGGATTTTATTCTCTCTTTTCCGACAAGTAGGAAATTCCTGTCGATAAAATCATCGAAACTTCTTTGGGTCACGAACTTCAGATTGCCAACTTTCGCTGTATATATTTCAAGCAAACCGGCCTCCGCATATCGGAGGAATGTCCGGGGCTTGACACGGAAAGCCTCCGTGAGGGTTTCGAGCGGAATAATGGGTTCTCCTTTGAATGTGAGGGAAAGTTTCGGTGCTTCCTTTTGAATGGCGATGAGAGCGTCTGCGCCGGTAAGGAAGTCTGGGTCGGTATCCAACCGTCTGCCCTTGCTCATTCAGGTGGTGGTTTTGTGTTACACATGATTTGTTATGATTTTGTTGTCACCGGGAATATCCGCGGTTTCGATAATCATAACCACATGGTTTGGAATTTGACTTGAAATTTTTCAGAAAAGGCGTAATGTATTGATTTAAGGATTGATAGGTGCGGCTGAATATATTTTGCCAATTTTCGGATAATCGGCAAATATTTCCGAATCGGTAAAAATTTCTGGTGCTAAATAGGGTCAGGATGGTTCATTTTAATGTGATAAATTTGATTTGCCTATCCTCACGGACAGAAAAATAGCGTACAGGCTTTTCGATTTTCTGCTGGCTCTGGACGGGCCAATAATCCATCGTTGTTGCCTATACGCTATGCTTGAAGCATAGCACAAGATGCAACGTGAGTTGGATTATCTCGTAAATTGTCCAGATTTACAGAAAGGCTCGCGTAATCTTATGTTATCCTAATATCGGAATGCGATCAACTCTTTAATCGCTGTATGTCTGATTTCAAGTACAAAATTAACAATTTTTTCTGAATCAGACATTCACTTTTTGTGCAATCTTGTTACCTTCAGCGTCAAGGCTATATTTCCTGCGCTTGTTGTTGAGGGTCCTGTCGCACATGCCAAGCATGACAGCCGCGTCTTTAAGGGTTGGTGTTGACCTTATGGCAAATACAATTCTTGACTCTTCATCAAGTCCGGTCATCGACAAAGTTGCCGGTGCCTTGAAATCTGTATAGCAATCGTTTTGGAGATTGCTGACAGTGATACGTCCGGTTGTAGAAACAGCGGCACATTGAGTAACCGTATTTCTGAGTTCTCTCGCATTGAGAGGCCAGCTATATCCTCTCAGCATATCGAGAGCGCCGGGAGTGACCTGACATACAGGCTGATTGTGCATTTCCGCAAATTCTTTAAGGAAGAATCTTACAAGCGGCTCTACATCCTCGGGGTTGTCATGTAGCGGAGGAATAAAAACTGTCGTGGTGGCCGCATTGTGCATCAGAGCATCGTTAAGCGTACCGTCGGCAATTTTTTCCTTGATCGATATGTCTGCCGTTGCTATGATTCTAACATCATATCTCCCCGATTCAATCTCTGCCATAATCAGGGATTGCCCACGCAGGCAGAAGGAATGGAGATTCTTGATAACGACAATTCCACCGTTTGCTCTCTCAAAGCATGAACGGATATGGCAGGCCGGACATGGAACTTCACTGAGGGTTTCAGTCACAAAGTCCGGATGATTGATAATCACCAGCGGCTTGTCAGCACGATTGCTTATTGTGTGGATATACCGTGCAAACCGTTCTTTTCCAAGACCCGGCTCTCCGATAATCATGACATTTGCATCCAGTTTCGCTATACGGCTAAGGCAATCCATCGCATTGGTGAACGCGACACCACTTCTGGGATATGGGCTTGTGCGGTCGAATGAACACCCTTTCTTTGGCAAGTAGCGGTTGACTTTTAGCAACAACTCCTTGTCAAATGTCTGTTGCTGCACATAATCGATGGCTTTGTGGCCGTTCATTGCCCTGCACACATCAACAGATGAAAGATTGACACCATATACAATCACCGGGTGATTGATTCTGGCCTTACGCAGAGCGATGATAAACTCGGGCGCTTCATTGCAGTCCTTGTCTCCGATTCTGAAATTTGCGAGGATAAGCGAACCGAAGGGCAGTTTTTTAGCCTGTTCGATTCCGGCAGACATTGTTGTTGCCGAGACAGGGTCATGCCCTCCTTTACGGAGGATGACACCTGCCTGTTGGTAGTCTCCCGGACCACCTACAATTAGTATTTTCGCCATAGGCATGTAAGTTTTGGGAGAAATTTTTAGATGATACAAAATGTGTCGTTAGATATATTAACAATTAGTAAGAGCATTTAGATGATTGGTGATGAACTTTTTGCCTTGAATAACGGCTGCTGTCCAATTATAGTCGTATGTGTGGACTTCTATATACTGATATCGGTTCGGCGACCATCGATTTTTTTGATGTAGATGACTGGGACGGAGTGTCAACAGAATTGACCTGCTTGTTCTCCTCGCCGTCCTGTTCCTCTTTCTTCGGGGCGAGTTGGCCGGTAATCTTGCGGTCGAGAGCGGCAAGGTCGGATTTGAGTTGCTTCAATTCGCTTTCCTTGCCCCAGACTTTGGCGACGATGCCTTCAAGTATCGGAACATCCGCTTTCATCTTGGCTGTGCGCTCTTCATATTGCGCCACAATGCCGGGTATTTTCTCCAGAGCGTTGACGAAGTTCATGCAGGCGGCATGGGTGTCGGACATGGCGATGAAGCCGTTGTTGAACCTGTACTTGTAGTTGCCTTCGACAACAAAGCGGTTCTGAACAGACTCTTTGCCATCGTTTAATACCCGCTCGGAGATTATGGAAACCGGAAAACCATAGACCTCACCGACACGACGGTACTGGCCGTGTGTGTCGGTACGCTGTGCCAGCCCCTGAAGGTGAACACCCATATTCTGTTCATCCTTATACTTGCAGTTGTCAAGCGTGAGATTATTTACAGGGTTGCCGTCCTTATCCCTTTGAACCACAGCGTTGAACTTGGCATAATCCTCCTTCATTCGCCCGATTGCCGCCTCGTTGTTGGCAATGTCGTGGCTGATAGTCTGAAGTCTGAACCTTGAATCGCCTATACCCTTGTTGAAGGATTTGCGCTCACTCTCCAATGCCGCGATGCGCTTTTCAAGTTTCGCTTTCTCCAACAGGTCGGTATTGCCTGACAGTATAGCCATATACTCCGAGAAGTTCATGCCGTTCTTCTCGTCCATTGAACCTTCGTCAATGGTTCTGGCTCCCATAGCACCTGATTTCAACTGGGCTATAAAGGTTGCCTTGCAATGAAGAAGATTGAACTTGTAGGAGTCCAGCGACTTTTCGACAGCGTAGATGATTACATCCACCTTATTGTCAGCATACAACTTGGCAATCTCGTTACCGGCTCGTATGGCACGACCCTCACGTTGTTCAAGGTCACTTGGTCGCCAGGGGCATTCGAGTTCATGAACCGCAACCGCTCTGCGCTGGGCATTCACGCCTGTGCCGAGCATGGTTGTCGAACCGAACAGCACTCTCACATCGCCACTGTTCATAGCCTCGATGACAGCCTTTCTTGACCTCTCTGTTTTACACTCCTGTATGAAGCGTATCTCATGCGCCGGAATGCCATAATCCTCAATCAGCTTGCGCTTGATTTCGGAATAGACATTCCATTCCCCCGGCTTATAAGTCCCCAAGTCACTGAAAACGGACGCACGCAAAGTTACCTAATATCGTTGCACAAGTCGCTAGAATGTAGTAATTTTGCAGTATGGAAAAGAAAGTTATAGCACTAATAAGAACATCCACTATTCAGCAGGAAATAGATAGCCAGAGAGAAGAGGTGTTATCCCTTATTCTCGCTGATGGCTACTCTATGGATGAGATTGAGGTGGTTGGTGAAAAAGGAGCATCCGCTATAAAGATGGATGAAGCCTACCTAAAGAATATTAACCGTGTGTATGAGCTTATAGAGAGAGAGCCTATTAAAGCTGTATATGCGTGGGCGATTGACCGAATAGGCAGGGATGTAGAGCTACTTCAATCATTTAGAAAGAAGTTGGTGAATAGTGGTGTAGATTTAGTTATTCGCACACCTTCATTACGCCTACTTAATCCAGATGGCTCTGCTAATGGTGCTGTTGGTTTAGCCTTCTCCTTATTTGCTGAAATGGCACAGCAGGAAATGGAGCAAAAGAAGGCTAGATTTATGAGAGCTAAAAAGCGTAATTCAGAAGCAGGTAAAGCTAATGGCGGTGCTAAGAATATACCTTTTGGCTATTCTAAGGATGCTAATGGCTACTTTATAATCAATGAAGAGGAAGCAAGTGTAGTTAGGCTTATATTTGAACTTCACAACAGCGGAAAGTATAGCCTTAATAAGTTGGCTCTGGAGCTGAATGAAAGAGGATATAGTCATAGAGGTAAGAAGTTTACAAACTACTTCCTCAGAATGTTTATCAAGTCCACTGTAGTTATAGGCTATTCTGACGTATATAAGCCTAAAACTGGATGGAAAGTTAAGAGAATCTATCCGCAAATAATCTCTAAAGAGATTTGGGAGAAGGCTCAAACTGTATTACTAGCTAATCAAACTAGCACTTATAAAGGTACTAAACACTACTACTTAGGTGCTAAACTTCTTAAATGTACTAGCTGTAATTCTAACTTCTCTACTGATGGCAACCAGTATAGATGCAAAAAGAATCATCATAAAATACCATTACAGCAGCAGGGATTAGATTGGTGTGATAACAATTCCACTATCCTTACAGCCGTATTTGATGGAATGTTATGGAGCTTGACTAAGGAGAAACATCTTAACTTCCTGCTTAAAGAGAAAGATGTTACAGAGGGAAGAAATAAGAAGCAAATAGAGGTTAATCTGCAAAAGATAGCAGCTCACAGAGTAGCCTTAGAGAAGGCTGATGAAAGAAGAGCTAAGGTAATAGATGATTACTACTCTGATAGGATTACAGAAGCAGAAAGAGAGCGTTATTTAGCTAAGTTCACAAAGGATAAAGCTGATGCTGAAAATGCTATTGCCAATCTGGAGAATGAAAATATAACTCTTCAACGCCAATTAGATTCACTCGCTGAACTATCTTATAACTCTATCCTTAAACTCACAGCATCTGTTTCATCTATGACGGATGAAAAAGAAATGTATGAGCTAGTACACCAATATATTAAAATGGTTACTCTCAACAGAACTACTATAGATGGTAAAGGCTGCTCTATCCTCACATTCTACTTCTTTGATGGTACTACTGAAACCCTATACTACTTCTCTAAGAATAGGAAGCAAGCTATCTATAAAAGGGATAAGATGGATAAAAGGCTTAGATATGCCTTTACAGATAGTGAAGGTAACAGCTATATTCCTTATAAAGCAGACCGATTAGAGAGGGATAAAGAAGGCAAGATAATAGAGCCAGAAACATCTTCAGTAGAGATAACTGATGTAGCTGCTAAAAGAGTGATGGTAGCGGAACTAGGTAGACAAAGTGGTAGGAATCTTAGAGTTAATGATGATGGCTCTATAACAGACTTAGACAAAGGAAAAACATATTATAGAGAATAAACACAAAAGAAGCTGTATCAGATTTGAGTTTTTGATACAGCTTCTAATGTTTTGTGGGGTAAAAAGACGCTTACATACTTTCCTGCGGTTGAACTATTACTACAGAAATATAGTATTGAGGGATAGCACCGTATTCGTTATACATTTCTGGTTTACCAATCTCAGAACTAATATCAAGTGTCTTTTTTATTTCTATTTCAATGATGTTACCGTTTGCTGACTTCCAAAGTAACCTGTCTTCTCTTTCTAAGTGGGGTGTGCCATACTTAGCAACCAAATCAGATTTAAGCGAAGCAATAACTTGATTAACCTTATAGCGGTTATTAGCTAACCATTGCTCTGCTTGCTTATAATTTAGATGTGTCGTAAAAGCATCTTCATATTGAATAGCCTTGTTAAACACAATCATTTTGAATTGGTCTTTGTCAAAGAAAAAACAGCAACCGTCAAAATTCTCTGAAGCGAACCTTACAGACCCTTCTAAAACTATGTTTGTAGGTGACTTCATAATATCAGAACTATTAACGCCACGAGAAATTAGCTTCTGGGTAACGGTATTCATTGAGGAATTGAAGTCAATCCCCCAAATACCAGTTATTTGGCTCTGAGCAAAACCAGTTAAACAAGTAGAGAATAGAAGTATTGCTAATAGGATTCTGAACTTCATTGAATTAGAAGTAAACCTTTAGGCTGCTAGTCTGATAGCCGTTTGAGATACTGAGAGTGGCGGTATAGTCAAACTCTCTAGCAAGCTCCGAGCCGTCGAAGGAAGAGTTGGTTTTGCGGATACTGCAATTAGGCAGAGAGTGCCATTGCTCTTGACCCACATAGTCTTTGCCAGTGGAATAAGCTGTAACAAAGCTACCGCTTACCTTGATTTTAATTCTCACTAGCTGACCGCCATTAACGTAATAGGCGGTTACTACTCGCTCTTGATTGTAGTTCTGAGCGAGCAACTTGGAATCATCATACTGGGGTGATTCCGTGGCGAAGGCTGCAACAGAGCAGAAAAGCAGACCAGCCACTAAAAGCATCTTTTTCATTGCTTTGATTGGAGCGGTTCACAATCCCGATGAAACCTTTAACTATTAGATATAGAAAAGGTGTGGGATTGTACTCTGCATATCCCTTTTAGTAGGCTTCTCGCATTGCCTTAGATAGAAGATAGACAGCAAACCCACACCGAGAAGCTATATAGATACCCAATGTGGGTAGGTATATGCTACCGATGTAGGCGTTATCTGTAGTTATCTTTCTATCTATTAGCGAATTTTGCGAGAATTTACTAAAAGAAGATAATTCAAATAACACCTTTTCAGATGTAAAGAGCCAACTCTTCGGCTCTATTTCAAGTGCAAAGTTACAAATAATATCTGAAATAACACCCCTAGTATCAAGGATTTTAGCTAACTTTGCAGAAAACTATGTATTATGGGTATCTTTGACTTCTTTAGAAAGAAGCCTTTTAACCTAAATAATTCATAGTCTCCACAAAAAAGAGAACGCCCTTCTTGTATATATGCAAGAAAAGCATTAACTTT
>CANQYL010000073.1 GCA_947628035.1 uncultured Akkermansia sp.
GCTCTCTCCCTGGTCAGAGGGGAATGGGGAGGCTGAAAGCCCCCCCATAAGCGGAGCTATGCTGACCTTTCTTAGCGCAAAATAAAAATTCGCCGACCTTAATTATTATAGTTGACTTAGCAAACGCAAAGCGTTTGCCCTAGCTTTCGTTGGAGGGCACGTAAAACGCGAACCTCTCCAATCCGTGGTTAGCCACCTCTTCCTTGAGGGCCTCCTCCAGAGCGGATGTGCGTCGAGCCTTTTCTTCGTCGTCCAGCTCCCGGAATTCTTCTTCGGGCATACTCTCTGAAAGCGCGTTATCCGCCATCCTCGTCACCAGGTCCGACCAAAAAAGCGCATCACGTGCCGCGTCCAACACCTGGGCGTAGAAAGCATCCCTCGCAAAACTTTCCCGGAAAAACCAGTGTCCCATGTCGGAATTGACCTCCATGCGTTTTTTGAGTGCAGGAATGTTGCTGGCATATTCCATGATCAACTTGCACACCGACTCCCAGCCTGCCACCCGGGCAGGGTTCAGCTCATCGCGACACACCTCCACCAAGGTCAGACTCAACGCCGCCATCTCCGCCACATCCCGCAGTTGCTCCCGCGTCAAGTTGATCGTTATTTTGTCGGTCTTCATGGGTCAAAGGTCGGGCATCAGATCATTCCCAATTGCATTCTTGCCTCCTCCGTCATCATGTCCTGATTCCACGGCGGGTCCCATACGAATTCGATATTGACTTCTCCCACCCCCGGGAGCGACGCGATTCCCGCCTCGGCCTCCGCCATGAGGTGCGGTCCCATTCCGCATCCCGGAGCCGTCAACGTCATGCGAACATTCACACAGTTCGAGCCGTCCTGTTGAGGGATGATCTCCACACTGTACACGAGCCCGAGATTGACGATATCCACCGGTATCTCCGGATCATAGATGTCCCCCAGAGTCTTCCACACCATCTGCTCCAGCGTGAGTTCTTCGTCCCTCTCCTCGCGTTTCTCTTCTTCCCGCACAATTCCCGCAGCCTCTGCCTGGGTACGTGAGATGCGCACCATTCCTATGTCCGTTGCGGCCGTTATTGAGTTGCCAAGCATCTGGGTGACATAGATACGAGACCCCTCCGGCAACACCACTGCATTGCCGCCCGGAATTTGCACCGCCGCCAGCTCCGCACCTGTTACGATCTCTTCATTCAGCATCCGCCCCATTATCTCTCATTTTTGCATCGACGCAAGGTTTATCTCGTTCATCGTCTCCGGGAAAAAAATAACCGTGAGAGACGGGAAATGACAATTGACGCTTGCGCGATGCTGCAATCGCGCGTAAAATACCCGCATGCCAACGGTCAGTCTTTCTCTGGGTGAATCATCGTACGATGTGCACGTGAGCAATGGAGCTCTTGATTCCGTCGGCTTCTTCTCCACACGGGCAAGGCTTGAGGGGAGGGTGGCAGTCATCACCGATTCGAACGTGTACCCCCAATACGGAGAACGTGTCAAACGCAGCTTGGAGGATGCGGATTATGCGGTATCAGTTCACGTCGTGCCCGCGGGCGAAGCGAGCAAGAGCCTCGGGATGGTCGAAAAACTCGTGGAGGAGATGGTGCGGGCGGGACATGACCGCTCCAGTTTTGTGGTGGCTCTGGGTGGCGGTGTTGTGGGTGATCTGGCGGGTTTGGTGGCGGCGCTGTGCTACCGAGGCATCCCGTACGTACAGGTACCAACCAGCGTGATGGCTCAGGTGGACAGCTCGGTAGGCGGCAAAACAGCCGTCGATACCCCGAGCGGAAAAAATCTCGTGGGCGCTTTCCATCAGCCGCGTTTTGTGGTGGCGGATCCCATCACCTTGTTGAGTCTGCCGGAAAGGGTCCTGCGCGAGGGGATGGCGGAGATGGCGAAGCACGCTGCCATACGACGTCCGAAGATGCTGGTTACCCTGAGGAAACTGGCGGACGAATTACCTCTCGGCTTCTCACTCTCCAGCATTGAACGCCTGCCTTCCATCATCGCGGACAACATCGAGATCAAAGCAAGGATCGTTGAAGAGGATGAAAAAGAAACCAACGGCACTCGCGCCTTCCTCAACTTCGGTCACACCATCGGACACGCCATCGAGGCGAGCTTACCGTACGGGGAGTTGCTGCACGGAGAAGTTGTGAGTCTCGGTATGCGCGCGGCTCTGTATCTATCGCGCAAGTACGCGGGGCTCGCGGCACGTGATGAAATGGAGATACTCCATACACTTAACTCCCTGCAACTTCCGTTGCGTTTGCCGACGAAGGTCGATCCTCAGGTCGTGCTGCGTCACGTGACCGCAGACAAAAAATTCCTAGGCGGAAAGGTACGTTACGTCCTGCTCAAAGCGCTCGGGGAGCCGGTTCTTTCCGGAGAGGTGACGGCGGATGACCTGAAGGAAGCTGTCGAATTTCTCTGCACATCTCCTCGTCTGCGCAAACTCCGCTGATTCCTCATTTCACTCACCAAAAAGCTATGACAGACCCTCGCACTACTCAGCTCGCACAAAATCTTGTACGCCACTCCTGCCGCGTGCAACCGGGAGAACACGTCCTGCTGGACCTCATTGACGCACCTGATGAAATAGGCATTGAACTCGTCCGGGCCGTTCGAGCAGTCGGAGGCAGCCCCCACGTGCGCCTGCGTCGCGGACGCATCACAGCAGAGATGTTCCGTGGAGCCACGGAAGAGCAGTACTCCTCCATCGCCGCGCTCGAGCTGGCGGAGATGAAGCTCATGCAAGCCTACATCGCCATCCGCGGAAGTGATAATTCTTTTGAAAATTCCGCCGTACCGGCGCCCGCCATGAAGCTCACCCAAAGATTGATGAAGGATGTGCATGAGCACCGCGTCTGCCGCACCAAGTGGTGTGTCCTGCGCTGGCCCTCCCCCTCCATGGCGCAAGGCGCCGGCATGAGCACCGAACAGTTTGAGGATTTCTATTTCCGTTGCTGCCTGACGGACTACGACAAACTCAAGGTAGCGATGGATTGCTTGGCCGATCGCATGATGCGTGCCGATCGGGTGCGCATCACCGGACCCGGGACAGACATCACTTTCTCCATCAAAGGTATGCCTGCCATTCCCTGTGCGGGCGAAATGAACATACCGGACGGAGAAGTTTTCACCGCCCCCGTGCGCGATTCCGTGAACGGCGTCATCTCCTACACCGCTCCCACCATCTATCAAGGCATCCCCTTCGATGGCATCTGTTTGCGTTTCGAAGCCGGAAAAATCGTCGAGGCTCACTGCAACGGCAACGAGGAAGCCCTCAACAAAATACTCGACTCCGACGAAGGTGCGCGCTACATCGGGGAATTCTCCTTCGGCACCAACCCGGAGATCTTACGTCCCATGCGTGATATCCTCTTTGATGAAAAAATTGCGGGTTCCTTCCACTTTACTCCCGGCAACGCTTACGAAAACTGCGATAACGGCAACCGCTCCCAAGTCCATTGGGACTTGGTCTGCATCCAGCGTCCCGACTACGGAGGAGGAGAAATCTTCCTCGATGACGAACTCATCCGCAAGGATGGCTTCTTCCTCAATCCTGACCTCGCCTCTCTCAATCCGACACAAGACAGACGCATTTGAAAATGCGCCTGTCTATTTACGATTTACGATTGGAAATAATGCACGCTACGCGCGTTTCGGTGGGGCGGCGCTGAGTCAAAACGGTATGGCGTAGTTCCGGACGCTTTCCTCACAAAAAACACCCGTGATTTCTCCCACCACTTTCGCTCTCGCTCTGCATATCCCGCGCGTAGCGCGCTAATTTTCAACATCGTACATAACCAATGAGTTATGCTACATCACTCACTGATGACCTCCTGTTGGAAGCGCGTTTTTTTGGAGACGGGTGTGGGACGAATGTGCTCTTCTCCACAAAATTAGTTAATATATCTTGACAAACGACAAAAATTTGCTTAACTTTGGTTAACGATTTTGTCAGTACAAGATGCCGATAGGAGAACAGAGAGTGGAGAGGGGGTACAAGCAGATGGAGCTCAATCCGCACGCGGCGGATGGGGTGATGCATTCTCCGGAGAGGGTGCGCATGCGCGTAGAGCAGGCGAGGCAGCAGGCGGAGTACTATGAACAACAGCGTATGCAGTTGGAGTCTCAACGCCGCGAGCTTGAGCTGAGCAATGAGCAGAAAGCCATCTTCAGTGCGAACCTTAACGAGGTGGGTATGAAGTTGCACAACGCTGTGCGGCGTCTGGAGCAGGAACTTGAGTCCATGGACAGGGAACAGCGGGAGGTGGAGAGCGTGAATGAATGCTTCAAACGCCACCTGCAAATACTCTCTGCTTTGCAGCCACAGAACTGGAGTACGGATGGGTTTCAGGAACGCATTCGGGAAGCTCTGCCAAAGCTCGACCGAGCTGAAAATGATTTTAATGAGGCGTACACCATGGGACGCCGGCTCCGTCACACCGATGCTTTTCTGCACAAACCGGGAACCAAAGAAAAAGAAGGGCTTTCCTGGCGCGTGATCAGGGAATTTCTGGTGAAGGGGTTGGCTTTTCATTGCCCGCTCTTCATCCTTCTTCTCATCACCTGGCTCCTCTACCTGTTGATTGCGAGCGCCTCTCCTACCGTATCCTCTCCTTCGTCTCCTCAACCTCCAACGAACCCACCAAGCTCTACCCAATCGAATAATGACCCGTCAACAGGAATTTGAACTCCATACCGCTGAGATGCGCCGTAAATGGGAGCACTCCTACCGCTGCCGTCAGCAGTCGGGTTCCTACTACAGTTCCTCCGGCAGCGCGAACACCTCCAACACGCTCGCTCCCCAGGAAGATGTCGTGGAATCCCGCCGCTCCACGCGTAACCGCGTCGTGATGAGCATGGGACGTCCCGCCTCCACCCGCACGTTGCTCATGGAGAACCTGTTTTTGCTCGTGGTGCTGGGGGCATCCATCTTCGGACTGTACCTGTTGAGCATCTACCTCCTCAATCAGTCCGCGTATTAACAAGGAGGAAGACTGATCATGGAAGCCTCGAGCATAGATGTGGCCTACATCGCCGAACTGGCCAAAATCGAACTGACGGACGAGGAAAAATCGCGCTTCACGCGTGACTTGGACCAAGTTCTCAACTATGTCGCGCAGCTGGAAAAGTGGGACACGGAAGGTGTGGAGCCCATGTATCACCCGCTGCCCGTCTTTGACGCCTTGCGCAGCGACATTCCGGGCGAAAGTCTCTCCAACGAGGACGCCCTGCGCAACGCCCCCATGCAGGAGGATGGACAATTCCGCGTTCCCAAAGTCGTTGAATCCGCTCACTAACCTTTCGCACCTCTCATGGAAATGACGGACAAACCCAGCCTCGCTTCCCTGCGGCGTCTGCTTCTCGAGAAGCAAGTGACACCGGTGGAGCTCGTGGAGATGTGCGCCGCACGAGCTGAAAAGGAAAATCCGCGGCTCAATGCCCTGATATCCTGGGACAAAGAGCGCGCCCTTCGCGCCGCTCAGCAGGCGGATCTTTCACTACCCCTCGGCGGACTTCCCATCGCTATCAAGGATAACATCTGCATCGCCGGGGAGCCCACCCGCTGCGCCTCCCGCATGCTCGACTCCTTTGTTTCACCCTACGATGCCACCGCCGTGCGCCGCCTCAAAGCAGCAGGTGCCATCCCCTTCGGTCGCGCCAACATGGATGAGTTCGCCATGGGTTCCTCCGGCGAAAATTCCGCATACGGTCCCACTCTCAACCCGGCGGATCCCTCGCACGTGCCGGGCGGTTCCTCCAGCGGGTCGGCGGCGGTGGTCGCAGCCGGCATCTTCCCCGCCGCCCTGGGGTCGGACACCGGAGGTTCCGTACGCCAACCCGCCTCGCACTGCGGTGTGGTCGGTCTCAAACCCACGTACGGACGCATCTCACGCTACGGTCTCGTGGCCTTTGCCTCCTCGCTGGACCAGATCGGCACGATGACCAACAGCGTGGAGGACGCCGCACTTCTGCTCTCCGTCCTGGCCGGACACGACCCACAGGACTCCACCTCTTCCCTCGAACCGGTACCGGACTTTGCCGCGGGACTGCGGGACGGCGTGCGCGGACTGCGCATCGGTGTGCCCAAGGAGTATATGAGCGGCGGCAATGCGCCGGAAGTGGCGGATGCCCTGCAGCGGGCCATTCGCACACTGGAGGAGCAAGGCGCCGAAATCACGGAAATTTCTCTTCCTCACGCTGAAGCCGCCGTCGCTTCCTACTACATCATCGCCTGCGCAGAAGCCTCCTCCAACCTCGCGCGCTACGACGGCATTCGCTACGGTTTCCGCGACACTTCCGCCACCGACCCCGACACCCTCTTCAGCCGCTCCCGCGCCGAAGGCTTCGGGGAAGAGGTCAAGCGCCGCATCATCTTGGGAACCTACGTGCTCTCCGGAGGCTACTACGATGCCTACTACGCCCGCGCGCAGAAGGCTCGTGCGCTCGTGGCTCAGGACTTTGCTCACGCCTTCGAGAGCGGCGTGCAACTCATCCTCGGACCCGTGTCGCCCACCCCGGCGCCAAAAATCGGCGCGCGAGACCTCACCCCCCTGCAGATTTACCTGGCAGACATCTACACCATCCCGGCCAACCTCGCCGGTCTGCCCGCCGTATCCGTACCCTGTCCCGCCGCGCCTCCTCTGCCTGTGGGAGTCCAACTGCTCGCCTCTCATTTTGAGGAGCCCCTGCTGCTGCGAGCCGCTGCTGCCCTTGAATCCGCCTGGTCATGACTGTTCCCGTCGTCCTCTCCCTTGCAGGCTCCGATTGTTCTGCGGGCGCCGGCTTGCAGGCGGACCTCAAGACAGGTTTTGCGCTCGGCTGCTACCCCCTCACGGTGGTCACCTGCGTGGTCAGCGAAGTCCCCGGCCACGTCGCGGGCATTGTCCCGCTTGACCCCGATTTCGTAGCCTCCCAACTGCGCGAGTGCCTGCGCTGTTTTTCCGTCGCCGCCATCAAGACCGGTATGCTCTACAGCCCGCAGATCCTGCAGGCTATCGTCCCCCTGCTGCCGACGGATGTCCCCCTCGTCGTGGATCCCGTCATGGTCGCTACCGCCGGAGATTCCCTCATGCTGGAAGAGACCCTGCAAACCTATGAGCAACTCCTCTTCCCCCGCGCCTCCCTCATCACCCCCAACGTCGATGAGCTCGTGCGCCTCGCCTCCCTCCCCTCTCCTCCCGACTCACCGCAACAGCTTTCCGACGCCGCCTCCGCCCTTGCCCGCCGCCTGCGCTGTCCCATCCTCGCCAAGGGCGGTCATCTCCCCGGCTCCGTCTGCACCGATATTCTCGCCTTCCCGGATTCCTCCTGCTCCGCCTTCTCGCACCCGCGCACTCCCGGCATCCCCACCCACGGCACCGGCTGCACCCTCTCCTCCGCCGTCGCTTCCTTCCTTGCCCTCGGCTTCCCTCTACCCGACGCCGTTTCTCGCGCCCTCGACTTCACCGCCTCTGCCATCGCGCGCTCCTTCTCCTGGCCGGGCCACCATTCCTTTGCTCTCAATCATTCTTTGCAGTCGCGCTGATCTTCCCCTTGAAGACAAAGCAGTAAAATCTTTTTGTCGCAATTTTTCGACTCTTTTTGTGTTTTAATGTTGACTTTTTGATATATTACAGTTATTTTATCTCCGGATCGAGCTTATAAAAGCGATACTCATCGCGATTATGCGTCGATTTAACACTAACCAACAAAAGAAAATCATGATTACTGCAATCATTGCTAGCGTTACGCCGTTCGTGGCTGCCCAGCCGGTTGACACGGCTGCTACCATGCCGAAGGCTCCTGTCGCCACCTACAACTGGAGCGACCAGAATGCCAAGCCCATCATCTCCGATGAGGATTTGAGGAACGGTGGCGTATCGGCTTCATTCTGCAACCACGGTTCAGGTACAATGATCGACGACTGGCATCTTGCTTAAATGTGAGAAGATCAAACGCCGCCGTTTCTACAAGGGGGGACGGCGGCGTTTTTTTATAAAGTGAAGCCATGATCCTTCTACTGACCAACAGCCGGGATGTAACCACGGACATCCTCCTACCCTACCTCACGCCGAGGGCGGAGGTGTTCCGCTTCAACATCGACCTGTGGCGTGACTACCATTGGCGTATCGGAGCCGACAGCTATGAGCTTTCCGACCCGACGGGACGTACCTGCCGTGAGGAACAGGTGGGCGCGGTGTACGAACGCAAGGTGATGTTTGATCCGCCGGATATCGATGTCCCGGCGCAGGGCAGCGAAGAATCGTGGCTGCGGGCGGAAGTGCTGGCTATTTGGTCGGGCATCAAGGACCTGGCGATGGGCGCGGGCAAGCTGGCACTCATCCACCCCTCCGCCACGGGCAACTGGTACAAGATGCGGCAGATGCGTCTCGCGCGCAAATACTTCCCCGTGCTTCCCTGGGAGATGATCCACGGCGTGCCGCCGCAGCTCGGTCCCTCCGTCGTTTGCAAAGCCAACACGGGCGCCCCCATGGGCAGCGGCTTCTGCTTCAACGTGAACCGCGTGAACCCGCAGCGCATCGACACGAGTTTCCCCTGGTTCCTGCAAGTGGCGGGCGAAGCGGAGTACGAGGTGACGGTGGCGTACATCGCCGGGCGCGTGTTCGCCAGCCGCATGAAGCGCACCGGTCTGAAGAGCAACGATATCCGACAAGCCACGGTGAATGGCGAAGCAGAGTGGGAGCCCTGCGAGCTCACCTCAGACGAAACCGAGCGCGTGTGCGCCCTGATGCGCGAGACGGGGCTTTCTTTCTCGCGGCTGGATTTCCTGCGCACGGCACAGGGGCTCACCTTCCTCGAGTTGAACCCGAACGGACAATTCGCGTGGATGGACATCAAAAACGAGCGCGGCATGCTCACCGCCATCGCGGACGAGATCATGCGCGTCCATTCATGAAACGATTGTCCTCAGTATGAAGGCTCTGGAGATCAAAGTTCGGGACTATTTGCTCCTGCTCGTTGTCCTGATTGGACTTTTCCTTGCAGCACTCTCCCTGATTCTCGTTGCCCTCTATTTCCTTCCGTTTTCTCCCTAGCTGCACTTTCTTACCCCAACCGCGGATTTTTCCCTTGCAATGGCGTTCCTATGGGAGTATCATTGACGCGGTGCGTTGTAGTGACGCATCAGAACGAAAAATCTTTCACCTTTTTACCTGTCATGGACTTCATCTCCTCAAACGCCGCCTCATTAAGCCCTTCTCTTACTCTTGCTGTGACCAATCGTGCCAAGGAAATGAAGGCGAAAGGCGAGCAAGTCTTCGGTCTCGCCGGCGGCGAACCTGATAAGGACACCCCGGAAAACATCAAGCAAGCGGCTATCCAGGCTCTTCAGAACGGCGCTACCAAGTACACTCCTTCCGCCGGTCTTCCCGAACTGCGCCAGGCGATCTCTGAAAAACTCAAGAGAGACAATGGGCTTGATTACACGCCCGACCAAATATGCGTCTGCTCCGGTGCGAAACCGGCGGTGTACAGCGCCCTGCGCGCCGTCATCAGCGAGGGAGACGAGGTCATCATTCCCTCTCCGTACTGGGTGAGCTATCCCTCCATGGTGCAGCTCTGCGGCGGTACTCCGGTATTCGTCGAAACGAAGGCGGAGAACGGTTGGAAAATCACGGCGGATGAATTTGCGGACGCCATGACCCCGCGCACCAAACTCATCATCCTCACCACCCCGCACAACCCGACCGGAGCCGTTTACACCGGGGAGGAACTGCGTGCCATCGGCGAGGTCGCGATCGATGAGGACATCCTCATCCTCTCCGACGAGATCTACGAGCACCTCATCTACGATGATGCCAAACACGTTTCCATTGCCTCCCTCTCTAAGGAACTATACGACCTCACCATCACCATCAACGGCTTCTCCAAGAGCTACGCCATGACGGGCTGGCGTCTCGGCTACTCCGCTGCGCCCGAAGCTATCGCCCAGACCATTCGACTCATCCAAGATCACACGTCCTCCAACGCCACCACCTTCGCCCAGTACGGAGCCCTTGAAGCGCTCAACGGCGACCAGTCCTTTGTGAGCGACCTGAGGGAGGAATACGATTTCCGCCGCCAATACGTCGTAGAACGCCTCAAGGCGATGCCCAAGATCTCTGTCGTAGAACCCAAAGGTGCGTTCTATTGCTTTGTGGACATCGGCGGAACGGGCATGGACTCCCTTGCTTTCTGTGAGCGTTTGCTGGAGCGCTACAAGGTGGCAGCCGTCCCGGGTATTGCTTTTGGCAACGACCACGCTATCCGCATCTCTTACTGCACAACCCTGGACGTCCTCAAGGAGGGGCTTGATCGTCTCGAGGAATTCTGTCGCAAGGCATGATTCCAACGTTTCGGGACTCCTATCCCGGATGTGAATCCTCGCGTTTTCCCTCCCCATGATGAAAATATCCACAAGAGGGCGCTATGCTCTGCGGGTGATGGTGGAACTGGCTCGTCGGAGCGAAAAAAAAACGACCTCCCTGCGCTCCATTGCGGAAAACCAGAAGATCACTCCCAAGTACTTGGAGAGCATTATCGCCCTCCTCGTGCGGGAACAGCTCGTTGCAAGTTCTCGTGGAAAAGCCGGCGGCTACCGTCTCTCTCGCCCCGCCTCTCAATACACCGTGTATGACATCTTGCTCGCTACCGAGGGAGATCTCTCCCCTGTGCAGTGTCTCTCCTCATCCATCCCCTGCCCCATGGAAAAACGCTGTCCCACTCTCCCCGTGTGGCAGGGACTCCAAAAAGTGACGCACGACTACCTGCGCAGCATCACCCTCGAGCAACTCGCCCAACTCCCCGATGGCGAATTTTCTTTCCGCGACGGCATCTAGGCACCACATCCATCACAAGAAAAAGCAGCCCCAATAGGAAGTTAGCGGCACATTATGTAGCATAAGCCGTTGATTATGTATGATGGAAGGAATCATGTACGATGTACTATGGACGTTGACTCACAGCTGCCCCACGGCTGTTCGCCCTGCGGGCAAAAGCTGCGCTTTTGTCCAAACTGCCTTGCAGCCGTCGGCAGTTTTGAACGACGTGAATTTTAGCGCGCTACGCGCGTCTCTGGGAAACAAAAACAAAACAGAATTTTCGAGGTCGAGGGCTCGTTGGTAGGAGGAAAGCATCCGGTGTTATGCTATGCCGCTTTGAATCAAGATCGCCCATCGAGCACTTCGCCCCACCAAAACGCGCGTAGCGCGCATTATTTCCAAATCGTAAATCGTAATTCGTAAATAGGCAAACGCAGAGCGTTTGCCCCGGGCTCGTGCGCCTCGCATTTTTCTGATTGTTATCGAATCTCCCCGCGCTCATTCGCATCTGAGCGGTATGAGCACACAAGAGATGAGGCGCAACAACCTGTGCAACGTGATCCATGCTCCTGCCCTGTACCGGAGTCAAGTGGGTATTTTTATTCTCCGGGTAGGAGTGGCCCTGCTCGTCCTCTGTCACGGATGGCCTAAGTTTATCATGCTTGTCGACGGAAAGGGCCCCGAGTGGTTGGATCCTCTCGGTTTTGGGGGGACGACTTCGCTGGCTCTCTGCGTCGTTGCTGAATTCTTCTGCGGCCTCTGCGTCTTGCTGGGTTTCCTCACACGCGTTGCCTCCTTCGTGCTCATCGTGAATTTCTGGGTAGCTATTTTTGTATACGGCAATGGTGGGGGTCTCTCTCAGAATGAACTGCCCTTACTCTACATGCTGTGCTTCGTTGCGCTGCTCTGCACGGGCTCCGGTCCTATGGGCGTTGACCGTTCCCTGTCCCTCCGTCTTTTCTGTGAGAGGTGAGAAGCCGACATACGTCCACATCCCATGGCAACCGCATTAGAAAATGCGGTTGCCTATTTACGATTTACGATTTTTTTATAATGTGCGCGTTGCGCAAATTTTTCGAATCATCAACGTGTGCGGATGAGTTCGCTAGCTCTGTCATCATGATGGCCGTTTGTTGTCATGATTCTTGATACGTATAAATGATGATATCAATCAATAAGAGCATTCTCTCTGTTGATGCACTTCTCTCAAATGCGTTTACCCTGACTCACATCCCGCGCCGACGGTGCGCGAGCATCCAAATCGTAAATGGCAAACGCATTTTCAATCGTAATGCCTCAAAAGAAAAAGTCACCGAAGGCCGATGCCTCAAAATAAACGGTCACCCAAGAGCATAGCATTTT
>CANQYL010000074.1 GCA_947628035.1 uncultured Akkermansia sp.
CGGGTACCTGAATCAGGCTAAATCAGGCTAAATTTGACCTGATTTTGGAGAAAACACCTCGAAAAGGAGGAGAAGGCAACTCTTATTGCTCTTTCGTTCCCTATAAAATTGAGTTTTTCGAGATGGCAGATTTACGATTTGGGATGCTAGCGCGCTGCGCGGGGGTGCTGAGCAATAGAGAAGCCGAATTTTCGGGGACGAAGGAGCGGAGGCGGCTTTCGCTGCTTTATTGAATTATCAACGGTTTGCTGTCACGCTAACCGTGTTTTCATCGTTTTATTGGGACACATGTGGTTGTGCAGAGGAAGGAAGTCCATTTTTCCCTTCACTCATCTTTCCCCTGTCAGAGTCTCTGAAGGCTCGTTGCCGGGAGGGGAGGGGTCCGAGGATCGCGGCGACGGTTCATTTCTCGCCGCAAGCGCTCCATACGTCGGCGCAGGTTGTCGATGCGTCGCCCGTCGTAATCCTTGAGCAGTGTGCGAAGCTCCTCTTCTCGGCGCGCGCGGTCCTCGTCGGTAGCTGGGTGCATGGCTACCAGCATGATGAGCCTCTCTCTCGTCTTTTGCGAAAAATCGGCTCGAGCTGTGAGAAAGGTGAGTACGCCCAAGGTGCGCTCAGCCTCCCTCTCCGCTTCCTTTGATTTGCCCGAGCGGCGGAGAGAACGCATATAGCGATCTTTCACGGCGAAGAAAAGGAGGATGGCCTCACTGTCTCCCGGATTGGCAGCCAGAAGGTCCTGCGCATAATTGACGGCGCGCACGAGGTCGGTCGTGCGGCGTCCCGGGGGTTCCCGATGAGCGGAGAGGCGAAGATACATCCTCTGAAGCTCTTCAGAATCGGGTTGCTCGCGTAGAAGTTCATCGAGGAGATCAACGGCTTGCTGTCCTTTTGGAGAGAGTTTTTTTCGCAGTTCGGGCGACATGGCGATGGCAAGCAATTCCACGTATTGGGCACGTGCCTTGATATCACTCGGCATTTCCTTGAGCACGCCGAGCATCATGTCGGCCGCTCGCGCAAGCAGAACTCCCCGTCCCGGTCTTTCATGGACACAGTGGAGGCGTTCTCCGCAGCTGCAGGTACCGCTGTGTCTCGCTACGAGCATGGTACAGCGAATAAGTTCTAATCGGGTGGCTGCATCAGCGTCGGGGGCGGTCTCCTCTACGTAATGCAGCAACATATCATTTGCCTCCGTTCGTCGCGGATGATGACCCTCAGGTGTTTCCTGGGAGTAGATAGCCGACGCGAGCCCATACATCGCTTGTGTTTTTCGGAGGGAATGGGGTGGAAGCTGGTCGGCAGCGCGTTTGTAGTAGGTTTCCGCCGTGCTATAGTCTCCGGTTTGCAGAGCAATGGAGGCGAGGATGAGACAGGCCTGAGCCATGCGATCTGAACCACTGGATGCGCCGGAGACAATTTGTTCGTAGTAGGGCATGAGGTCCTGGATGAGGCGGGCATCGGCGCGGGAGGGCGGAAGGAAGCCTTCCTCGGAGTTGCCTTTGCTCGTCATCCCGGTAAAGATGCGCTGCAGAGAGGCATCGGCTATCTGTTCGTTACGTTCAGCGAGGAGACGTTGCTCACTTTCTTCGTGCCAGGCAGAACTCACTCGGATGTAGCCCACGATCATGCTGGCGAAGAGCATGAGCATGAGCAGGGCGGCGGCGTGGCTCCAGGCGGCGACGGCCGGACGACGTTTGACCCACATGATGTAGCGCCGCAGACGGCTGGCGGGGCGGGCGTGCACGGGCTCGCCGGACAAGAAGCGCTGAAGATCATCAGCCATGGCGGCCATGGAGGGATAGCGCTCGGAGGCGTGGAAAGAGATGCTCTTGTTGATGATGGCGCCGAGTTCGCCGGCTTGTTTGAGGGGGGGAAGCGGGTCGTTGCAGATACGTCGTACGAGTTCACCGGGTTCCGTTTGACGAAAGACCGGACGGCGCGTGATGAGTTCATAGAGGGTGAGCCCCAAGCTGTACTGATCCCCCGCAAAGGAGTTTTCCCCTCGCAGCAAGCGTTCCGGTGGCATGTACCGCAAGGTGCCGTCGTGCGTCTGCGTCACGAGTGGAGCCTCTTCTCCGGAGTTCAAAACGGTGGCGAGACCGAAGTCGCTTACGTGAAGCACCCCGTCGTCATCGAGCAACAGGTTGCCCGGTTTAATGTCACGATGCAACACGCCGTGCGCATGCGCGTATGCAAGAGCGAGCGCAGCTTGGAGCCCCACTTTCGCAACGGCCTGTTCGTACGGCACACCGGGAAAAGCCTTGCTCAGATTGCCTGCGCGCAGACCCTGCCCTCGCACGAGACTCATGACATAATAGCGCCAATGACCTTCCTCGCCGGCGCCAAACACCTCGACAATGTTGGTGTGCCGCAGGCGGGCTATGAGTTTCGATTCATTTTCAAAAGCCTCTCGGTGGTGGGAATCAGCGCTCCACGAGGGGGAGAGAATTTTGACAGCGACTTCGCGGTGCAAGCTCTTTTGCATAGCTCGAAACACCGTCCCCATGCCGCCGCTGCCGATTTTCTCCTCGAGGTGGTAGTCACCCAGAGTCTCCGGAAAATCGATGGCCGGGTGTGCAGCAGGATGTGTGCTCTTGCCGAGATCCTCCATCTGGAGCAAGGTAGTCAGTAGGTCGCTCAATTCGTCCGAATATTCGGGAAATTGTGCGGCATAATCCGCAGGATCGGGAGCTTCTTTCTCTGCGCGTAACTTCTCCAAATAAGCTTCGGCAAGTTCAGCTAGGCGCTCTTCCCGCTCGGCATCCGGTGTATTCATTGCAGTCGGCTTTCGTCTTCTTCCTGCAGCAGAAGGTCGCGGAAACGCTTCAAAGCACGAACGTAGCGGATGCTGGCGGTCTTCTGGGTTACCCCCTGCACGGCGGCGCATTCGGCGTTGCTGAGTTCTTCAAAATGACGAAGCTCGAGAATTTCGCGATCAATAGGCTGGAGATGCATCATGACGCGTCGAGTCGTGGCGCGGCGTTCAAGGCGTTCCAAGTGGGTGCGAGGGCTGGAGATGCTGTCGGCGAACTGGGCGAGGGCATCCACGGCGCCGCCTCCATCCGAATCGCTCGCCAGGTCGGCTTCCTTCATGGCATCGCGTTTACCGGCTCCCAGATGCCGCCTTTCCATGTCGGCCAATGTCTGCAGGGCGATGCGACGCAGACGAACGTAGATGGGCGGGGAGTCCGCTTTCTCTTCCTGCAGGAAGTTGAGTCGACGTCCGCAGGCGAGATAGGTTTCCTGCATGAGGTCATCCACTCCCATGCGGCGTAGGAGGGCCTGGGGAACGCGCGCTGCAAGGAGATGGTGCAGGCGCTCCCGATGCTGTTGCCAGACTTCTGCAAGCCAGAGCGCTTTGTCGGGCTCGTCGTCTTTGTTGCGAGGGACGCTCATGGGAGGGAGAATGAGGGTTACTCGGTTGGATTTTCCTCGCGAAGATCGCGCGCCATGAGCTCTTGCAGCGCCGTTCGTGCGGGCTTGTCTGCGTAGAGGATGTCGTACATGGCATCGGTGAGCGGAGTACGCACCCGGAGTTTCCTCGCCAGCTGGTAGGTAGAGAGTGTGTTCGGTATGCCCTCGACGACCTGACCGACCCGCTGTTGGCACTCTGCGACAGGCACACCCTTGGCGATGAGGCGTCCTGCGGTTAAGTTGCGGCTATGTTCCGAGTAGCAGGTGACCACCAAGTCACCCACGCCGGAGAGCCCCATGAAGGTTTCCATCCGTCCACCGTGAGCCATGCCGATGCGGGTCATCTCGGCCAGCCCGCGTGTGGCGAGCGCCGCCCGCGCATTGTCTCCCAGACCCAGTCCGGCGCAGATGCCGCTGGCGAGAGCAAACACGTTTTTGATGGCGCCGCCGAGCTGCATACTCACGATATCTGTGCTGGTGTAGATGCGAAGGTAGGGGGTATTGAGACGTTGCTGCACGGCGGTGGCGATGTCGATGTCCTCAAAGCCAACGAGGGTGAGACTGGGCAATTCCAGCACGATGTCTTCGGCGTGGTTAGGACCGGAGAGAGCACCCACCGGTTGCGAAAGTTCCGCGGAGAGTATTTGGGTCATCAGCAAGCTGCTGTCTTTTTCGATACCCTTCGTGCAGCTCACGATGACGGCTCCTTCCCCGAGGGGAACCTTCGCCAGACTCTGGGCTACACTGCGCATCACCACGCTCGGCACCACCACGATCACGAGATTGGCACCCGCGACGTCCTCCCACCTGCTGGTGACCTTCACATGGGGGGGCAGCGTTTTAGCGCCCGGCACGCGTACGAGGCTCATGCGGGTTTCGCGGATGATGGCGGCTTCTTCCTCGCGGTAGGTCCAGAGGACGACGTCACCTTGTCCGTGAGCGGCAGTGAGGGCGAGCGCGGTACCCCAGGCACCTCCGCCAATGACGGCAGTTTTGGTAAATGAGCGTTGCATGGTCAATCCGGTTTTTTCTTGGAGAAGGCTTTAGGTTCCGTGCCGTTGCAGATGCGGACGATGTTGGCGCGATGGCGGCAGGTCACGAGGACGAGGATGAAAAAAAGCACGCAAGGTACGACCCATTCCACAGGTCGCAACTCACCGTCCGGTCGTACGTATTGAATGAGGGAGGCGATGACCATCGCCATCCCCGCCACCAAACTGGAGAGAGACACGTAACGGGTAAGCGCCATCATCACCACCCATACGACGACGGCTATCAGAGCAATCAGCGGAAATGCCGCCACCAGGCAGCCCGCCATGCTGGCTACTCCCTTTCCGCCGCGAAAATGCAGAAAGCACGTGTACGTGTGCCCCAGGATAACAGCCAGCATCACACCTACCAACAACCCCAACTGTCCGATGTTGTACTCGACCAGATCCATCCCGAGGTGACTCTTGACCCACCAGAGGGGCAGGAAGCCCTTAAGAAAGTCCAATACGAACACCGCACTCCCCCATCCATGTCCCAACACGCGCATGGCATTCGTCGCACCGATGTTGTGCGACCCGTGCTCCCTCAGATCCACACCGCACAACCTCCCGGCAAGGTACCCAAACGGCACCGAGCCTATCAAATACGCCAGGATGATGTACAACAGACCCTGCTCCACTCCGCGGGAATTCTATCACACGTCACCCTCGCTTTGCAAATCAATTTTCAGAACGAGCAAGAACAAATCCACACCCGTCCCAAGAAAAAGCGATGCCTAATAGGTATTTAACGGCAGATGATGTGACATAATCCGTTGATTATGTACGATGAACGTTGACTCACAGCCGCCCAACGGCTGTTCGCCCTGCGGGCAAAATGCTCACGCATTTTGTCCAAACTGCCTTACAGCCGTCGGCAGTTTTGTACGATGTACGATGGGAATTTTAGCGCGCTTGCGCGCGGAGATGGATATGCTGCGCATTCGCTCCGCATATCCCGCGCCGGACGGCGCGCTAGCATCCAAATCGTAAATCGTAAATTGACTCGTCGGCACCACACTGCCTCCTCACCCTGCGGGCAAAAGCTGCGCTTTTGTCCAACCGCCCTTACCGCCCGCTACGCGTGCGCCCTACACGGGGCCGTCGGGCGTCTTGTAAATCGTACATGGCAAACGCATTTCCAAATGCGTTTGCCATGGCGTTTGCCCGGGGGGTTGCCATGAGGGCGGGGATGTGGTAGGATAGGGTTTATGGGAAGCGGATGGATGCAGCCATTGGTGATGGGAGGGCTTTTGTCCCTTCTGGCCGGTTTGTGTACCGGGATAGGGGCTGCGATAGCGTTGTTTGTGAAGAAAACGGACACGCGTGTTCTGACGTTTTCGTTGGGAGCGAGTGCGGGAGTGATGGTTTACATATCGTTCATGGAATTGATGCCGACAGCTGCGAGACAGATGAGCGGAGGGTGGGGCGAGAAGTGGGGTCTGATGGCAGCGTTTTTTGGCGGGATGGCTTTGTCGTGCGTGATCGACCGCTTGATACCGGAGGATGAGAACCCCCACGAGGTGCATGATGCATCAGAGCTGGAACACGTGCGCGCAACGGGGCAATTTTCCGGCAATGAGCACGTGCGCCGAGGCGCTCTCTTCTTTGCCATCGCTATGGCGCTGCACAATTTCCCTGAAGGTATGGCAACGGTGGCGGCTGCTTTTGAAAACACGGAAACAGCCCTCTCTGTGGCACTCGCTGTGGCGATTCATAACGTGCCGGAGGGGATAGCGGTGGCTCTTCCGCTGATGTACGGCACGGGACGGCGCAAGCGTGCCTTCGTCCTAGCGACCCTGAGCGGGTTGGCGGAGCCACTGGGGGCGGTGATAGCTATGGCGCTCTTGTTGCCCTACATGAGTGGCGTGCTGCCGGGAGTTCTCTTCGGAGTCGTTTCCGGCATCATGGTTTATATTTCCTTTGATGAACTGTTGCCGATGGCGGAGCGCTGGGGACACCACCACCTCTCGATTTACGGCGTAGCCACGGGTATGCTCATCATGGCGTTGACACTGTAGGCGCCAGCGGCGCCCATGGACGATGGACGATGTACGAAGTCAACCATAATTTCACATGAGGATGAAATTTTCTCTGAGCTTCGTTTGAATGCATAGCTCCGCTTATGGGGTGGCTTTCAGCCTCCCCTTTCCCCTCTGACCAGGGAGAGAGCTTCTCGCTCTCTCCCTTGGATCCCTCTCTGCGGGGGGGAGTCCTATCTAGGGAGGGGCTGCGCTCCCCTCCCTATAACCCTCCTGCGGCAGCATGTTGCTGCACCCATCATTGCCCTGCGGGCAATTGGCGCTTGTTGATCTTAACTGATGGGTATTCCTTCCATGAGTTTCCTTGCTTTCGCGTTCAAGATGCGTAGTATCTTATGCGCCGTTGCTATGCGTGCCACCCTTGATGATTTGCCTGCCGCTAGCAATCTTTCAAGAAATTGCTTCGTCTCTCCTCCTTTACACCTATAAATGGATACTGTTGCCGCATACAGCATCTTTCGTACTTTCTCTCTTCCTCCACAAATGTGCCTTTGCGCATTCATCGTCCCGCTGCTCTTCTCCACAGGGGTCACCCCGGCTAAGGCTGCTATCTGGGATCCCCTGTAGTGCCCTAGTTCCGGCAGGTAAACGACTAGATAGCGTGCCAGTTCCTTCCCCACTCCGGGCTCCCTGATGTAGAGTTCGTAGAGTTGTTTGAGTCTCTCTTCTCCACTGATCACTTCCATACTGCGCTCTATCGTCTCTTCCTTTGCCCTCTCCAGCGCCACCAGCACTTTCTCCATCGTTCTCTGATTATTTGCTACTAGTTCTTTCGTAGAGTAGCTGTTCTTGATCCTCACTATTTGCTGCTTGAACATATCTACGGTGGTTTCTATTTCTTGGAGCTCCAGTATCCTTTCCGTGACGTACGGATTCGTGCGGAGTCTGCCCAATGTGCGCAGATTGCGGGCATACTCCTCTATCATCCGTGCATCCTGTTTGTCTGTTTTCACCTGTTTTCTTATGCTTCGCGCAAATGCCTTGAGTGCCGGTGGAAACAAACATACCCATTCCGTATCCCTCTTGATCAGTTGCATGGTAAATGGTCGACTCACCGCCCCCGTGGACTCGTAGGCTATGAGCAACTTTTCTGACTTGCTCTCCTCTTTTGCCCACCTGAGCATTTGTTCGATCCCTTTATCATTATTTGTAAAGCTTCTCACGCACCCTTCCAATGAGGCTTTGAAGCTTCCCTTTGCTAAGTCAACTCCCACAATAGGGGCGTTGCTGCATACCTGCTCTTTATCGAGCTTGACTTCTTTTACTCTATTCATATAATCACTTACGTGTTTATATCTCACACGGTTACGGGCCTGGGGAATTTCTTCCTGCCCTCTCAACCATCCGAGTCAATTGCGGAGCCGTCACCTAGGCGGGGCCCATGGCGCTCTGACGTCGTAACGGATCTTTTTCAATCCTCGTACGAATGACGAGCCGCCATGTACCGGGGATAGAGGTTCTAGAATGCCTCTATCCCTCCTTCCGCAACCACGGGGGTATTCTACCGCAGTCCCGCGCATTTTAACACCCCCAATTAACCGTGTACGATGTTGAAAATTAGCGCGCTATGCGCGGGCTATGCGGAGCGAATGCGGAGGGGGTAGGGAAAATCATGGGCTGTTTTTGATCCGAAAGGTTATTGGTTACGCCATGCCGTCTTGCAGGCTCGGCTTAAATAAATCGTAAATCGTACATAGCAACCGCATTTTCTAATGCGGTTGCCCTGCCGACATGACTCATCGCCGCCCCATGCTCCCTCCTTTCACCTTCGCTCTCGCTCCGCAGTACCGCGAGCTACGCTCGCCGAACATCCAAATCGTAAATCGTAAATCGTACATAGCAACCGCATTTTCTAATGCGGTTGCCCTGCCGACATGACTCACCGCCGCCCCATGCTCCCTCCTTTCACCCTCGCTCTCGCTCCGCAGTACCGCGAGCTACGCTCGCCGAACATCCAAATCGTAAATCGTAATTCGTAAATAGGCAAACGCTCTGCGTTTGCCCGGGGGGTATTTGAGCTTGCGTTGGGATGGGGTGCGTGCTAGTATGGGAGCGGTGAGAATACGAGTAATAGCTGCGGTTTGGCTGGGAATGGCTGTGTTGAGTTCGTGTACGTGGATGAAGTCGCGCACGGCACCGGGAAAACTGCCGATTGCCCCGGCAGAGTCGGTTGCAGTGGAACCGACAGCTGAACAGCAGGAAGCCGCTCGCAAACTTTTGCTGCAACAGAGTGAACAAAAGGAAGGACAACAGGCTCCTTTGTCGTTGGGGGACGACTTGAGGGAGGGGGAGTCGGGAGCGGAGACGCGCTATCCGGGAGATGGGACCCCCTCGTGGATGCAGGATGGAGAGAATGGTGCGCCCGCCTCGGCGGAACCGGATGTCGCACAGCAGCGCGGATTACGTTCGCCTGCTTTGCCGAAACTGCTGCCTATGGATATCAACGGCAAATTGCAGGGAACCGGAGTGGAGTAAACACAGCATCCATGAAAACTGCACCGCATAGATTTGTGCCGCATCCGTTTTCCTACCATCAGGAAGTTGAGCTGTGCATCGAGTCCTTATCCAATGATGGGAATGGGATCGGACGTGTCGATGGTTGGGTTGTCTTTGTACCGTATTGTTTGCCCGGGGAGAGAGTGAGGGCTCGCGTGTACCGCAACGATAAGAATTTTTCACGAGCGGACCTGGTGGAGGTGCTCGAACGTTCCGAACGGCGGGTGGAGCCGCTCTGTCCCGCCTTCGGCATCTGCGGAGGATGCCAGTACCAACACATGGATTACGCGGCACAGTTAGAATGGAAGCGTAAGCAGGTGGCGGATCTCATGCGTTTGCAGATCGGCGTGGAGGTATCCGTACGTCCCCCCATCCCCTCCCCGCTGCAATACGGCTACCGCTCCAAGATTACCCCGCACTTCCACAAACCGAAAGATGCGAAGATGGGCAACATTGGCTTCCTGCGCGTGGATAGCCGCAGTGAGGTGTGCGATGTCACACAGTGTCCCATAGCGATGGACGCTATCAATGAGCTTCTGCCGGTTCTGCGCAGTCAGGTTCAACAGGCCGCGGCGCAATACAGACGCGGCGCCACGCTCCTCATGCGGGTCAGCGGGGAGGATGGAAGTGTATTGACGAATCCGCGGGCGGTGTGCAGTGAAAAAGTGGGTGACCTCACTTTTCATTTCCTGGCGGGAGACTTTTTTCAGAACAATCCTTCCATTTTGCCGGCATTCACAGGATACGTGGCGCAGCAGGCCGGTGAGTGCGGGGCGAGGTATCTGGTGGACGCCTATTGCGGGAGCGGACTCTTTTCACTCTGCCTTGCAGAGAAATTTGAGCAAGTGGTCGGAGTAGAGGTGAGTGAGAGCAGCGCCGACTGGGCTTCAGCAAACGCCTCCTGCAATGGCGTTGCCAACGCGCGGTTCCTTTCCGCCAGCGCGGAGGCCATCTTCGGTGAGATTTCCTTTCCTCCCGGACAGACAGTTGTCGTGATTGATCCGCCTCGCAAAGGTTGCGACGAGGTCTTTCTGGATCAGCTCTTTCAATTTGCCCCGCAAAGAGTGATTTACGTCTCATGCAACCCGGCTACTCATGTCCGCGACCTGGCGGAATTCAAACGGTCCGGGTATGAGATAGCTGCGGTGCAGCCGTTCGATCTCTTCCCGCAGACGAAACATTTGGAATGTGTAACCACACTCGACCGAAAATCATGAAACAAGAACTGGACAGACTCTCCCGTAGCGCAGAAGATTATCTGGAGTGCATCGGGCACCTGTGTCGTGAAAAAGGCGCTGCCCGAGTGAATGACATCGCTGAGCGACTCAAAGTAAAAAAACCCAGCGTTACGGTGGCTGTCCGCCGCTTGGCCGACCTCGGTCTCGTGAACTACCAGCAGTATGCTCCCATTGAACTCACCGCTCGGGGCGAGCAATATGCGGACCAAGTGATCATGGCTCACAGCATTCTGCGGCGCTTCATGCGGGAGGTGGCGGGGTTAAGTCGGGAACGGGCGAATGAAACGGCTTGTCTCATTGAGCACATCCTGACTTTGGAGGAAATTCATCAACTGAAAAAAAAGCTACCGCCTCTCAGCGAGCACTGAACAGATAACGCACTTCAAGCATCTCAACCTCATGGCTTCTCCGTACCGCCAGCAGATGAGCATCACAACGGCACTCATCATTTCCAACGTCATCGTTTTTGTCATGGGCAATGTGTCCGGCGTGCCTGCCTATTTCGGCATTGAGTATCCGTCCTCGCCGTACACGGAGTCGTTGCTCTTTGTGCGTGGAGCGTACTCCTGGCTGAGTTGTTTCATGGAGGGGGAGATATGGAGGCTCTTCACCTATCAATTTCTGCATGCCGGTCCCATGCATCTCCTGTTCAATATGTGGGCCCTGTATTTTTTCGGTCGTGCGGTGGAGGATGCCATGGGTCCGCGTCGCTACCTCGCCTTTTACCTGGCATGTGGAGTGGCAGGGGCTCTGTTTTCCTCGCTGTTGGCCGGACTGGGCATCTATGGGGAGACGGCAAATCCCGCTGAGCGGTACGTGCTTGCCGAGCTCGGCAACTATTTGGGGCACGCTGATCTCCGGCTTTGGGAGGTGGTGCCGATGGTGGGCGCCAGCGCTGCCATATACGGCGTGTTGGTGGCAGTGGCTTTCCTCTACCCGCACAGCCTCGTTCGTTTGGTCTTTCCGCCCATCACGATGAGTCTGCGCAGTTTTGCTCTCACGGTGCTGGTTTTTGCCGTACTCATCGTTGTGTTTAACGGGGATAACGCGGGAGGTGAGGCGGGTCATTTGGGAGGCATCCTCCTTTCCGCCATCATCATGAGCGTGTGGCGCTACCGGTATCTGAAGAGACGGAGAGATGAAGGTCGTTTTTGACATGGATGGAACCCTGTTCGCCGGGGATTCGCAGTTGAGATTTGCGCGGCGCATCCTGCGACGTCATCCATGGCGCTGGCTGCTCATGCTGCCCTTTATTCCTGCACTCATCGCATGGGGATTGCGGCTCATCAGCACGGAGCTGCTCAAACGTATTTTTTTGAGTTACGCTTGGGGTTTCTCCCGC
Organism: uncultured Akkermansia sp.; assembly: GCA_947628035.1. Classification (GTDB taxonomy): domain Bacteria; phylum Verrucomicrobiota; class Verrucomicrobiia; order Verrucomicrobiales; family Akkermansiaceae; genus Akkermansia. The sequence continues at coordinate 11,558 of CANQYL010000074.1, forward strand.
GTGCAGCTTGAGGAAATGGGGCGTGTATTCGCCGAGGAAGAACTCTTGCCCGCTCTCTACCCGGAGGTGCGTGAGCGCTGGGAGATTCATCGTGCGGTTGGAGATGAAATTGTGCTCTGCTCGGCGTCTCCGGAGTGGTGGACGCGTCCGCTGGGCGAGGCTCTGGGGGCTGCCCTTGTGATAGCCACTCCGGTGGAGTTTGTCGATGGGAAACTCCCGCTCATGCCCGTCATTCCGTCGCCGGGCAACAATCGAGGCGAGGCAAAGGTGTCACGTCTCTCCTCGGCAGGAATTGACCGCGCCCGGGTGGGTTACACGGATAGCGAGGCCGATTTGCCGCTGCTTGGTATCTGCGAGCACGCGGTTCTCGTGAACCCTTCTCAAAAATTGCTCCATCTTTTACCGGGTGCGGAGGTGATACGCACAAAAAGTGAGGTATAGCTACGCCGCTCGACGGAATGGGACGGAATGGGACGGAATGGGACGGAATGGGACGGAATGGGACGGAATGGGACGGAATGGGACGGAA
>CANQYL010000075.1 GCA_947628035.1 uncultured Akkermansia sp.
AAAATGCTATGCTCTTGGGTGACCGTTTATTTTGAGGCATCGGCCTTCGGTGACTTTTTCTTTTGAGGCATTACGGGTAAATGCGTTCGAAAAAAGTTAAGCAACAAAAAAGCACTAAAGTCGGTTCTATCATCCGTTTTTGTGCATCAAAAATCATGACGACGAACGATCGCATGCAACAGATTCAAGGGACTCTCCTCCACCCCTGCATATGCTCCGCTCCTCCTTGCAGCGCGCATTATTCCAAATCGAAAATCGCCAAGTTTCCCCGACGTCGGCTGGCTTGATCTGTTCGTAGATCGTCAATAGTAAACGCATTTTTCAAATGCATCTGCTCTCAATGTGGTCATTGACAAGCCGCAGCAAATCCGTTACCATGTGACCTATCGGCTTTATGATTAAATTGATTGCTACAGCCATCCTGCTGATCATGAGCAATACCGTCATGACCTTTGCGTGGTATGGATTCTTACGTAAGCCGTGTGAAAGCCCGGATCGGAGCCTCTGGAAACTCGTACTCATCAGCTGGGGACTCGCTTTCTTTGAGTACTGCCTCATGATCCCGGCTAACAACTTGGGACGCTCCGCAGGTCTCTCCCTCGCACAACTCAAGATCATGCAGGAGGTCATCACCCTGAGTGTGTTCGTTCCCTTCATGTTGTTTTATATGGGCGAGCAATGGAAATGGGATTATATGTGGGCATTTCTGTGCTTGCTCGGCGCCGTTTACTTCGTCAATCGTGAAGCTCTCATGCTCTCCTGACCTTCCATGCCCCTCGCCCTCCACCAGCTCGCCGGCGTCATCGAACAGTTTCTCCTCTATTTGGCAGCTGAGCGCGGTCTGAGTTCGAATTACCGCATCTCGGTGCGCCAGAGTCTCACCCACCTCCGCCATTGGCTTGAAGCTCGCAACCTCTCCCCGGATGCCGTCCAGGACGCCCACCTCGTTGAGTACCACCACGACTTGCTAACCATGGGACATGCTCCCTCCGCCGCTCGTATCATGATGGTGCATCTGCGCATCTTTTTTCGCTACCTCGCCGCCCAACACCTCATCCCTTCCAATCCTGCCGCCCTCATCCGTGCCGGACGCGGCGGCATGCAAATTCCTCAAACGCTCACAGACGACACAGTTCGCCGCCTCCTGGAACACATCGACCCTCAGGATATCCCCTTCGGCGCGCGCGACCGAGCCATCCTGGAGATGCTCTACGGGAGCGGTCTGCGCGTGAGTGAGCTGGTGACCCTTCGTCCCGAACAACTGGACTGGGAGGACGGTTTTCTGCGCATCACGGGCAAGGGTGACAAGACCCGCTATGTTCCGCTCGGCAGAGAGGCTGCACGAGCTCTGCAGTTTTACCGAGAAAAGGCACGGGCCATGCTCATCAAAGAAGGCAAGCCCACTCCGCGCGTACTCTTTCTCTCCAACCGCGGAGCCCAACTCACCCGCGAACGTATTCGGCAAATCATCAAAGAACGAGCCAAGGAAGCGGGTATCGATGATAACGTCTTCCCTCATATTCTGCGCCACTCCTTTGCCACCCACCTCCTTGAAAACGGCGCCGATCTCCGCGTCATCCAAGATATGCTCGGTCACGCTGATCTCTCCACCACCCAAATTTACACTCATGTCGAGCAGAAACGCCTGATCGGCATCCACCGCTCCTTCCACCCCCGCGGGCGCATCCATTGAACGATGCCCCTCTTCAATCTCCGGCTCAAGTGATGTTCTCAGTGCGTGTGCCGGCACGCATGACGGTGAGCGCCGCCACGGTTTTCACACCCGGAACCTGCTTCAGGGCACGAGCGCATGCCCGCACGGTCGAACCGGTTGTATAGACATCGTCAACGAGGACAATGTTAGGAGGGAGACTCCGACGTCCACTCGCGTACGTCTTTTTGAGTGCGTACGATTGAAGAGCGTTTCGCCAACGTTCTCCGGCAGAAAGGCGTGTCTGACTCTCCGCGCCGGACGAGAGACGCCTCAGTGGTGAATAAAGTTTGAGTCCGCGTCGCTTCGCGAGAGCACGAGCAAGTTCCTCCGCCTGGTTAAAACCTCGGGCGAAGAGGTGCCGCTCGCCCGCAGGTACGAATGCGACACCCCAGTCGGCGGAGTCGCGTACCCGCGCGAGACGGGGAGTATCCTGCCACACTTCATCAAGCAAAAGAGAAAGGGAAGGCGCCAAATAATTGCAGCGGTGGTACTTGAGTTGATAGATGAGCCGAAGCATATTCTCACTCATGACGCAGGCGGAACGCGCAAAGTCGAAACTGCGCGTTTGTCCGGAACAACGCGAGCAGCGCGTGGCCGACTCTTGCTCTCCCGCCACCGGCGCGCCGCAATACAAACATATCGGCAGGGGAACTCTCGGCAGATCTGCCAGACAATCCTCGCACAAATCCCCCTCACATGCCCTGTGGCACAACTCACAATAGGATGGATAAATCCAACGCAGCATCAGCGGTGACGACGCAAAAATTCTTTGGCTGCATTTTTGTAAGCCCAAGCAGCTGCCCCATCCGGATCATGCTCCAACACGGTCTTTCCGAAACTGGGAGCCTCGGCCACTCGCACGGAACGCGGGATAACTGTCTCGTACAACTGTTGGGGCAAATTTTCCTGCACCTGCTCAATAACCATGTTGGCGAGGTTGGTGTTGTTGTACATGGTCATGATGATTCCCTCGTGGACGATGGAAGGATTCACCCCGCTGTCTCGAATTTGCCCAATCACATAGAGGATTTTGGACAGCCCCTCGAGGCTCAAGAACTCACACTGCATCGGCGTAAGAACCTCGTCGCATGCACAGAGCGAAGCTGTCATCAAAACTCCCAGCGATGGGGGTGTGTCCATAATCACATAGTCAAATTGATTGGCCTCGCGCAAGCCGACCAGCGCGTGCTGCATACAAACGGTGTGCGCCCCGTCGTGGGTCAACTCCACCTCCACACCGGAAAGATCCATATGCGCCGGCACGATGGAGAGATGTCTGCGTCCCGTGGCAAACATGACTTCATCAAGCCGTTTGTTGCCGATGAGAACCTGGTAGAGGCTGTGTTCACCCGCCACTGCTATACCCAGAGCCGATGTTGCGTTCGCCTGAGAATCCACGTCAATAAGCAGAATCTCCTTTCCGCGAGCGGCAAGAGCAGCAGCTAAATTGACCGCGGTGGATGTTTTGCCGACTCCGCCCTTCTGGTTTGCGATAGCGATGACCTTCACGTCGCTTATTCTACCGAATGCCCCGTTCCAATTCAAGCCGATATTTTGTTGGTAAAATGCACGTCCCTGTGGTAGAGTAGCTCCATGTCATGCGCCGATGATGTTTTTGCTGCCGCCGTGGAACTTTCCGACGAAATGGATCGTCTCTCCTTCGCCCCCCCGGTAGCCTACACCTACAACCCCCTCAACTACGCCCGGGCGGGGCATGAGGCCTACATCCGTCGTTTCGCCTCCTCTACCAAAAACGTGCTCTACCTCGGTATGAATCCGGGACCTTTCGGCATGGCGCAAACCGGTGTTCCCTTCGGGGAAATCCCCTCTGTCACCCTCTGGATGGGTATCACAGCCGCCATCGCTCAGCCACCGACCACTCACCCCAAACGCCCCATAGAAGGCTTTTCCTGCCCACGCTCTGAGGTGAGCGGACGCCGTCTCTGGGGGCTCTTTGCAGAACTCTACGGCTCAGCAGATTGCTTTTTCTCTCAGGCGTATGTCGCCAACTATTGTCCGCTCATCTGGATGAGCGAAAGCGGGGCGAATATCACGCCCACTCAGCTACCGCATGCCCAAGCGGCGCAAATCAATACCGCCTGTCAGCGTCACCTCGTCCGTCTCATCCGAATCCTGCAGCCCTCTCTCCTCGTCGGTGTCGGAGCCTACGCCCTTCAGCAACTCAAGGAAGCAGCCTCTGCCATTCCGGAAAAATCATTCACCATAGGCTCCATCCTGCATCCCAGCCCTGCCAGCCCCATCTCCAACAAATGCTGGCCTGCCAAACCTCGCGAACAAATCCTTTCCCTCCTTTCTCAAGCGAACCTCCCGTCTCCTCCCCTCGCCTCACCCGTTTAAAAAGCCCCGTCATTGCGGCATCGCGAACCCGCCGGAGCGGGGGGGATTCGAACCCCCGGTACGGGTTTATGCCCGTACGCCCGTTTAGCAAACGGGTGCTTTCAGCCTCTCAGCCACCACTCCAAATATGCGGTGGAAGTATAATGGGAAGCAGGCTCTGCGTCAACCGCAAAATGCTCCCTCCTGCGAAAAAACCGTCCCAATAAAATTTTCTCCGTGCTTATTCAACCCATTCCCCATGCGTTTTCCCCGGATGAAGGAAGTAAGCCGGAAAGGTCATAAACCATTGAAGATTCAGCAAAACGGCGGGTTCGGCATGGCGTAAATCCGGATGCTTTTCTTCTGTCAACGCGCCCTCATTCTCGAAAACTTCGTTTTACTTTCGCTCCGCAAAAACGCGCGTAGCGCGCTAAAATCCACATCGTACATCGTACATCGTACATAACCAATGAGTTATGTTACATCACTCACCGATGACCGCCTGTTGGGATCGCGTTTTTCTTGGGACACGTGTGAAGAAAACCATGTGGGGTAAAAATGCACGGAATTGTCATCTTGGACTCGACAATTGAGGCAAAATGTGGTTTATTCGCTGCATACGAAAAATGAAGTCATACGTCATATTTGAGAAGATGGATGAGGAGACGATACGCGTTTTCTTGGAGTGGATGAGAGAACAAGAGCGCAACGTCTATCGCGCCGCAGTTGCAGAGTTAGCTGCTCTTAAGAAGCTACGCCCTGTCTATGTGCGGCAGAAGCCTGTGGCGGAGCAGTACGCCTGGTTGAAAAAGATGCTCAGTTGGAAGCAAGCGGAAACCATAGCGGATCACCTGCTCCAAGTGTGGCTCGTACGGAAGCACACCAATATGCTTGTCTCCTTCCTTGACACCTTGGGGATAGCTCATAACGGACAAGGTGTGTTGGACGTATTGCCGGAGACTTTGGATGAGGAAAAGCTCAAGAAGGGTGTTGACGACCTGTTCGCGAAATACCCGGCAGGAACGGTTTCGCTGTACCTGCATATGTTCCAGAATCAGACTCCGAAAGGCTGGGATTCTTTGCAGAAGATACTGGACGAGGATCCTCGCATCACTATTCGTTGAGAGTTTTCTTCATTGTCCTGCCCGACCGGATGTCGCCCGATGACGGAAGATGAGCAATACATGGCTCAAGCCATCCGAGAGGCGGAAAAGGCTCGTGCCGCCGGAGAGGTGCCCTGTGGCTGCGTCATTGTGAAGGAGGGACGGGTCATAGCCCGCGGTTGGAACCAGGTGGAGGCGCTCAAGGATGCCACCGCTCATGCGGAGATGCTCGCTCTGACGGCAGCCGAGGCAGCCGTTGGGGATTGGAGACTGGAGGGCTGTACGATCTACGTCACCAAGGAGCCATGTCCCATGTGCGCCGGAGCGATGGTGCACTGTCGGCCTTCGCGCGTCGTTTTCGGTATGCCGGATCCCAAAGGGGGAGCCTGCGGAGGATGGATCCATTTATTGGACAGCAATCCTCCGCTCAACCATCGGTGTCCCGTGCAGGGAGGTGTACTCGGAGAAGAATGTTTGGAGCAATTCCGCAGCTTTTTTCGCTCGGCACGGGATGCGGCTAAACGCGACAAGCAGCGAGAAGTCCCCAAAGATGCTCCCCAGACTTGAAATCTACCTGAACTCGCATCCCAAGTGGATCACAGCCCGCTGGCTCTGTGCGTGTGAACAATCTCTCCCGCTCCTCGCCCAAACCCTCCTTGCCTGTCCCAAGGGACCCCAACACGTGCTCAGCTCCCTTGAGACAGTTGAAATCTCCATCGTGAATGATGCCGCTATTGCCCGTGTACACGCCGAGTTTTTGAATCTGCCCTCAGCCACGGACGTCATCACCTTTCCCTACGGTGAAATCATCGTGAGCGCCCAAACCGCCCGTCGTTTCGCCCGCGCTCATTCCCTGTCCCCTACCTGCGAACTCTTCCGCTACATCACCCACGGTCTTGTCCATCTCCACGGCTACCTCGACTCCACACCCGAGCAGCGAGCAGAACTCTTCGCTATCCAAGAACCTCTCGTCGAACAATTTTGCCCTCCGTCCGATCCCGATGTCATGGACATGGCTCGGTAAAATTGTCCCAATCATCGATCAAGGCCATCACACGGGGAAAGGCGGTTGTTCCGCGGCATCCAACGCACCGGAAGAAAAAAACGACCGCCGCACGAATGCACGTGAGGCGGTCGGGAAAAGGATAAAAGACAAACCCGGTTAGCCGAGAACTTCAGCTCGCTCCTCAAGAAGCTCCTTACAGGTGGCGTCTATCTTCTCGCGCGAGAAGGCGTCAACAGGCAGCCCCTCGACAATGGTGTGGGAACCATCCTTGTTGGTGCGCGTGGGCTGGGAGCAGATGATGTCCGCCGGAAGACCGTACTTGGAGCCGTCGGAGTAGCTGGCCACGGAGAACCAGTCACCCTCCGGCGTTGGGGTCACGAGATTCTTCACCGTCATGAGCGCCGCGTTGGCAGCCGAAGCGGCAGAGGAAGCGCCGCGGGCCTGAATGATAGCGGCGCCACGTTGCTGAACGGTTTTGATAAACTCGCCCTTCAGCCATTCGGTGTCGGAGATAACCTCGGTCACCGGCTTGCCATTGATCTTGGCATTGGTGAAATCCGGGTACTGGGTAGAAGAATGGTTGCCCCAAATAGTCATGTTGGTGACAGAGGAAACAGGTACCCCGGCCTTGGCGGCAAGCTGGCTCTTAGCACGGAACTCATCCAGCATTGTCATGGCAAAGAAGTTTTCCTTCGGCAGCCCGGTGGCATTGTGCAGGGCGATGAGGCAGTTGGTGTTGCAGGGGTTGCCCACGACAAACACCTTGCAATCGGGCGCAGCATTCTCAGCAATCGCTTTGCCTTGCCCAACGAAGACCTTGCCGTTGATGCTGAGCAAATCCTTACGCTCCATCCCTGCCTTGCGAGGCACGGATCCCACAAGCATACACCAGTTGGCGTCCTTGAAAGCGACTGCCGGATCATCCGTCGCAACAATCTCCTTCACCAAGGGGAATGCACAGTCGTCAAGCTCCATCACTACCCCGTGCAGCTTCTCCAAACAGGGAGTAATTTCGAGCAACTTGAGCACGATGGGCTGATCCTCACCCAACATATCTCCCGCCGCAATGCGGAAAAGCAAGGAGTACGCGATATTGCCGGCAGCGCCGGTCACAGTCACAGTTACAGGAGTCTTCATACGGCATCTATTATGCTCCCATAGCCGCGCGGGGTCAATGCTAATGTATGATGAAGGGCGCTTTTTTTATGCACGCGGCATTACGTCAAAAATAAGGTCGCCGCAAAAGAGCCGGGATCGACTGGGTCGCACGATGAAACGCGCCAAGTCACAAAAGAGGTTGCATTTGTCCTCGCGTTTCACACTCTATTTTACAGGAACCCCGTTCTTTATTTCTTTCCATTTTTCGGTATAATAAGAACGCACGGCATCATCCCCGTACCCATCGGCATCCACAACCTTTTTGCAAGCTTTTTTCACAAGGACAAAAGTCGCTGCATTGACAAGAGACATCTCGTTTTCCCTTTTTTTGATGACTTTTTTCTGTTGGGCATCCAACAAAGATACGTCAACAGAAAAAAGGGGACAGCTTGGTTTCTCCATGTACTTCATGAATGCAAGCGCGCTTTCCCTATCACAAACCATTTCGGCTAAGCTTGCCGTTTCATTGAGAGCTTTGATCCTTTTTTGTGCTTGATCCATGTACTCCTCATAACCAACAATCCTCGTTTCAGTTTTTTTCACTGGTGCGAACTCTTTCCTTGGATGATGGCGAACCACGATCGAGTCGTCGCAGTATCGGACTATTCCAAGCAGAACGAGAGCGAGTATCACGATCAACGCTCCTTTTTTTTCATAGGACGCTTTCATCGTATCTTTCAACCTTATTCATTGTCGCCAAATGAGTATATAAAGACAGGCTCCCTATGGAGTCAAGCTATTTTCTCCAATCACAGCCATGCATCACATGGGGTCTTGCGAAAGAAACGCATCGCTAATAAGGCATCCTTCCTGTGTCGGGCACTCGTTCGAGTCTCAGATTAGGAGTACCGAGAGCTTTAAGTTTTTTCACCGGGGCGCTTCCGGGAAGCATTTCCTTTGCAGGGCGTTTCGGGTTTTTCCCTTCTATGATAATCACTTTCTTCCCCGGCCATCTCCGACTGTTCCCCCAGCCCAGAGCATACATGATTTCCATTTCAGGTCCTGCTGCACTCACCTTTGTTTGCACCAACAAATTGCAGGCCTCGCGGTAAAACCAGTCCCCCCACTTGCCGCGCTCCGGCAACACGGGGATCATGTGCTCGTCATCCCCCCATCCAACATCAACTTCCTCCAATCCCGGTCTCTCCCACAAATAACATTCTTTGTCGTTATAAACCTCATCAAATACACGAATAATTCGTTCTGCCTCCTTCCCCGTGAAGACCTCAAAGTAACGAGAACCATCATCTCGCCAATGACGTTCATGATCGAGAATTTTAATTCTCAAATCACTTCCTCGCCCTTCATTCCACGTTGCCTTCTGCTGGAAGCTGCACGCTACAAGACACAGCGTGATCAGTCCAACTACCCATCTGCAATTTTTTAGTTCCCTTTTCATAACGATTCTCCAATAACTGCATCCAAATCGACTTCCCCTCCATCCTCTTGAAAATCCAGACCGGGAAGCCTCATCTTGCGCACGCGTTGAACCGCCGGGCTGTTCAGCGGAACTCGTCGAGACTCTCCAAGCCCCTCAAACCCTTTCCATGTCTCTGTCTTGAATATGATCAGCTCTTTTTCAATTGGGTCAAAATGGTATCTTAGGACATCCTCCTTCTTTCGATTGTAAAACGTTATTGTTGGACCTTCAAACGGCGGCACCTCGTACGGGCTCCTCTCCCCACTTTGATAAATTTCCTCCAATCCTTCTCTCAATTTAATCATCCTCTCCCCACGAAGTGCATAAAAGGCACGTATAAAAGCAGGTTGCCCTTGAAGGTACAATTCCGCATACTGGATGTCCTTCATACGGTCTCCCTCTTTGACCTCTTCCTCTCGCAGCAACGAACAACTGCTCATTGTTACGAGTAGCATCCCTAGAACTAAGACTTTTTTTCTCATTCCTTCGTACATTCTTCTTAATGAATTGACAGGATTTTCCATAAACTTTTCCCGCCCCTACTCCCTCCCCATCAGTACAACATGACGCCCTATGGAGTCAAGCTATTTTTACCATCCGGAATTTCCCGAGATTCATGGGGGATCGTTTGTCGTGGGAAGCCTCGTCTAAAAACTATCGGGCTTTCTCAGAAAGTTGTTGAATAATTTTGCTGAATCGGTTGATCAGCTCGCCCTCCACTTCGGAGGCTTTCTCAAACACGTCAGAATAGACTTTCATGATGTGCTGGGACTCCTCATTCGCTAGCTCCTCACTCATTCTGGCCAGTAAAATTTCTTCCTCGATCGACCCCGCTTTTAACGATTTTCTGATGTCGGAGGCAGTGGTTGAGAATTGATTGATCGCTTCCCTGAATTGGCTCGACAAGGCATCCCTCTCTTTGCCGAATTCCCGAGAGAGAGCCCGATGTTCATCGTCGAGGCGGATACGCAACTGTTCGGCTGCCTCGCCGGAAGGCACTCCCTGAGCTTCTTCCCGGCAGCGCGTGATGTAACTTTCTACCCGATTTTTCTGACGGACGATGAGCTGTTCATTTTTCCTCAGGAATTCGTTGCATGTGTGTTCCACTTCATCAGCCTTGGACGCTTTCCTCAGTTTGGCTTGAAGCGTCGCATTCATCTCGTTGATGCTGGGCTGTGGTTCTCGAACCGTGGGAACCAAGGCGCTGTCTCTATTTCTCATCACAACAGCCGTTACCCCCACCCCCAACGCCACGAGCGCCCCCGCCGTTATCCACAGCTTTCGCCTCGACCCGCGGGATATGGTGGTAAGCTTGGGTAGTGTTTTGTCCTCCCAGCACTGCATCCACTGCTCAATGCTTTGGCATCTCTCCGCAGAGCGCAGTGCCATATTCTGCTGCAGCAAGGCCAGCAACTCAATCGGATAAGCATAATGCACGTTCTCCGGTGTGAGCGGCTTGAGGTCGTCACGCATCAATCGCGCATCGGCTCCCTCCGGCAGTTTTCCCGTCAACAACTCGTACCACGTGGCCGATATGGAGTAAATATCTGTCCAGGCTCCCACATGCCCCTTTCCGGTTATCTGCTCCGGCGCCGCGTATCCCCGGGAAAAAGCCCCCTGCGTGGTGGTCGTGTCCGTCGTGCGTTCCGGACGGTTGAGCGCCGCTCCGAAATCAATGAGCACCGGTTCCCCATCCGTGTCAAACATGATATTTGCCGGCTTGATGTCCCGGTGAACAATGCCTCGGTCGTGCAAATAACTCAGAGCGTTGAGCAACTTCCGCAGCCAGGTGATGCTTTGCTCCGTTGTAATGGGGCAAGGTTTCGCATCAATCGCATCCCTCAATGTCCCTCCGGGGAGCCAGGGCATCACATAAAACACACTCCCGTTTCCCCATATCGTATCACGTATTCCAACGATGTTCGGGTGTTTCAGCCCGCTCAAGGTCTTCGTCTCCTTGCGCATGTCATTGATGGCATGCAAATACTTTTCCTCAAACTTCTGATGCACCGGTTTGATAAACCCGGTGTCCGGATCCCGCACGCATATCCCCACCGGAAAACATTCCTTGAGCGCAACTCGGCATTTCTCCTCCTGGTCCCACGCCACGTAGGTGATGCCGAAGCCGCCCTGCCCAAGCGTCTTGAGCAGCTTATATCTTTTCGCTATGAACGTTCCCGGAGATAAATCAAAAACCGGTATTGCCATAACGTTGGCTCGGATAGTGTCCCTTGCCCGCTAATCCCTGAAATTCCCCTCAGTTCGAACTGAGTTGCGCCAATGTCTTGGACAGGAATTCCTCCAGCGTCATCCCTTGTTCAAACGCCTTATCCTCCAGCCTCTTGCTGACCTCTTTATCCAAACGTATCGTCACATGAGTCTGCAACTTCACATCGATCGCCGAGGTCGGCATGATAACCGGATTTTGCGATATCAGCTCCCGGATGATATGCGCTTTTGCCTTCGGTATAGGCTTCTTCGCCATCCAGTTGCGTACCGTTGTTTCCGATACGTAACATTTCTCTGCTAACCAGGCGTAATCCCGCTTGTTAGCTTTGAGCCACAATTTTACGTTAAGCTTTAAATCCTCCATGCTTCTCTCTGTCTTTGTTCCCCCCTATCATGTATCTCTTTTGCTATCATGTCAAGAATAAAAACAAAAAACAAACAGCGTCCCATACTCGTCCCTATCCGCATTTGTCCCAGTAAATCCCTCCACGCCCATAAAACCCTTTTCCCATGAGCATCCTGTGGAGGAAGGAAGTAAGCCAGCAAGACAGCAAACCATAGACGATTCAGCAAAGCGGTCAACGACCTCGGTGGGGCGCACACGAAGCGGTCGTAAGGTCGATTAGACAAAAGCGACCGCTTTTACCCCAAAGGGGTGAGGAGTCGTGGGGAGACTCCGAAGCAATGAGGCAAAGGGGTGCCTACGAGTCTAGGCAGTGAATTCGGCATGACGTAATACCGGATGATTATCTTCTACTCTCATACTTTCATTCCCGAAAATTCCGCTGCGCATTCGCTCCGCTTCCCCTCGCACAACATGCTAGCATCCAATTCGATATCATACATCATAAATCACAAATTATTATAGAATTATGCTACATTATGCTACAATAACTGTCCGTTGGGATCGTTTTTTTCATGGGACGGATCGTAATGCCTCAAAAGAAAAAGTCACCGAAGGCCGATGCCTCAAAATAAACGGTCACCCAAGAGCATAGCATTTT
>CANQYL010000076.1 GCA_947628035.1 uncultured Akkermansia sp.
TGTCAGATACTGGATATTTTGCCGACTTTGTGGAATTGCTTTGCGGAGTCATTCCACAAAATTATACGAAGAGCGAACCTTCTTCCTTTGTTCCGGATGAAGTGACGGAGGTTGTCTTAACCTTTTCCGGAGGAGATGAAGCAATTCCAAGCACTGTTCAACTGAAACAGCAGACTTCAGCACCCGAACCAAGAGAAACGGAAGTTCAGGAGTGGAAAGCTGATGTCGAATCAAGTGCGAATTTTCCAGTCGAACTTTCTCCGGAAAAGAAAATGTCCTGTACCCTTACCGGATCCGTGACGGCTAAACGACTTGATTCTAATGCGGGTTACCAGCTCGATTGGAGCGGAGAACCCGGTGATTTCGGTAAAGCGGCATGGAACGGTACGATGCTCCTCCACTTTTATGCTGAGAATGACGAAGCCGGAAAACGTTATGCTACGGTTGTTCAGAGTGACGTGGTCCTTGCAGTCAAAGCGGCAGAAGAAGCAAGCAATTTACCCTGTCCTATCACAGGCTGTAATGTTGTTTTGTCCTTTACACCACCAACGAAGCCGAAAACCGAATAAAAAGACAAATCATGGACGGAGGCGCAGGGCGGCGTTCCGCCACCCATTTACGATTTACAAAGCCCACAAGGACTCGGAGTGGGATTGGACAACGCGCAAGCGTTGCCCGCAGGGCGCTGAGGCAGTGGGGTGTCTTCTTCTTTCTCCGTATCGTGGCTTGACAAGCGAGGAGGGGGTGAGTAGGATACCGGTATGCAACTCAATGAAGAAATTCTCAAGCAGCGGGGGTTGACGATTCCTGAGGCGCCCGCTCCGGTTGGTTCCTATGTTCAGTGCGTGCGTACCGGCAACCTTCTGCACCTCTCAGGAGGCATATCCGTCAACGGAGACCGGGCTTTCTACGGGAAGCTCGGCAAGGAACTCACGGTAGAGCAGGGGCAGCAGGCAGCGGTCACGGCCATCCTCAATCGCCTCGGCGTTATCCGCGCTGAACTCGGCAGCTTTGCTCCGCTCACTCGGATCGTAGCCGTCAACGGCTTTGTCAACTGCACACCGGATTTCACGGATCAGGCCAAGGTACTCAACGGAGCCTCCGATTTGCTCGTGGAGCTCTTCGGTCCCGTGGCGGCGCACTCTCGCTCGGCTGTCGGCGTGGTGAGTCTGCCCCTCGGGGTTGCCGTGGAAATCAACATGATCGTTGAGTTTGATCCCTCACTCCTCTGATTTTTTTGCGCGATGGCTACGGTGATTCTCGGCATTTGCGGCTCCATTGCTGCCTACAAGGCGGCAGACATCGCATCCCGTCTCGTCCAGAAGGGTCACGAGGTACACTGCGTGTGCACCCCGACTGCACTTCGCTTTGTCACTCCCCTCACGCTCATGACCCTCTCCCGCCACCCCGTCATCTCCTCCTTTGACGAGGAAACGACGGGATGGGTGCCGCAGCACATTGCGCTCGCTCAGAAGGCGGATCTGCTCGTCGTGGCCCCTGCCAGCGCCCACACGATGGCCTGTTTCGCACGCGGGCTGGCTCCCAACGTGCTCACGAGTCTCTATCTGGCCAATCGTGCCCCCGTCCTCATCTTCCCTGCCATGAACACGCTCATGTGGGAACACTCCGCCACGCAGGAAAATGTACAAATCCTCACGCAACGGGGCGACCGCATCATCGGTCCGGCTGAGGAGGGCACGCTGGCCTGCGGCTCCACAGGAAAAGGCAGACTGCTGGAAGTGGACGCCATCATCTCCCACATCTCCGCTCTGCTCTGAAACGGGGCGGGGGCGGCGTTCCGCCGCCTATTTACGATTTACGATGTGGGAAATTCGCACGCCGTTGGCGCGGGGAGACCGAAGCTTTGGCTGGGGGGGGCGGCGGGGAGTCAAGGCAGTGAGCCCGGCATGGCGTATCTCCGGATACTTTCCTTCTATAAACGCACCCTCATTCTCGAAAATTCCGTTGCTCTTTCGCTCCGCATTTCCCGCGCGGAGCGCGCTAACATTCAAATCGTAAATCGTCCATCGTAAATCGTAAATGAGCAAACGCAGAATGCGTTTGCCTTGCGTTTAACCAGTTTACGGGCTTGCCAATAGGAAAGAAATCGTGTAAAATATTCGCACCTCGTGCGTAAACGGTATGTTATGCAGGGGTAGGTACGGCACGGAATGTGCTGTGCTGACCAAGGGGAGGAACGGTCGGTTCCGCTTCCCTGCGGCGCAGAATGGAACCGACACAGAAGTAATCGAACAAAAGAAGAAAATGAGTAGTTACAAAGTAGAGTGTGCCGTGGGAGCGGATCCCATCGTCATCGAAACAGGTAAGATAGCGAGGTTGGCGGACGGTGCTGTCACCGTCAGGTGCGGGGACACGGTTGTGCTGGTCACCGTGGTGAGCGCGACCAAGATCAAGGAGGGTCAGACCTTCTTCCCGCTGTCGGTCGAGTACAAAGAGAAGGCAGCGGCGGCGGGATTGTTCCCCGGTGGATATTTCAAGAGGGAGGGAAGGCCGACTGAAAAGGAGATATTAACCTGCCGCATGACGGACAGACCGCTGCGTCCGATGTTCCCGAAGGGGTATTTCTACGACACCCAGGTGATCACCCTGTTATTGGCGGCCGATGGGGAGCACGAGCCGGACATCTTGAGCATCAACGGAGCTTCTGCAGCGTGCGTCATCTCCGATCTCCCGTTCGCGGAACCCGTGGGCGCGGTGCGCGTTGGGCGCATCAACGGAGAGTTTGTGATCAACCCGACCAACAAGCAGAGGTTGGAATCCGACCTTGATCTTGTGTATGCCGGGTCGAAGGACCAAGTGATCATGATTGAAGGCTCGGCGAAGGAATTGCCGGAGGAGGATTTCATCAAGGCGCTGCACGTGGCGCAGGAGAACGTGGCAAAGATTTGTGCGGCCCAGGAGGAGCTGCGAGCCCAGTGCGGCAAGCCGACGCGTGAGTACGAGCTCACGGTGGCGAAGCCGGAGCTGCTGGAGATCGGGTACCAGATAGCGGGCGACCGGATTGAGGACGCCATCTACGCACCGAACAAGATCCAACGGCAGAAGCAGGTGGGCGCCTTGCGCGACGAGGTGGAAGCCGCCATCAAGCAGGCTCATCCGGAGGCAACCGATTTTGATGTGGAGCAGGTGTTTGAGTACATCCAGAAGAAAGCCTTCCGCATTTCCATCATGGAGCACGACAAACGAGCGGATGGTCGCGGCATCAAGCAGCTGCGTCCGTTGTCCGCCGAGGTGAATGTGTTGCCGAATGTCGTGCATGGCTCGGCGTTGTTCTCACGCGGCGAAACCATGTCGCTGTGCCTGGCGACCCTGGCTCCGCTGGAGGAGAAGCAATACCTGGACAACTACACGGGATCCGTGGATGAGAAGCGGTTCATCCTGCACTACAACTTCCCGCCGTTCACGGTGGGTGAGACGGGACGCTTCGGGGGGCAGAACCGGCGGGAGATCGGTCACGGCGCGCTTGCGGAGCGTTCGATTGCACCCGTCATTCCGGCGGAAGATGATTTCCCGTACGCGATACGAGTTTCCTCCGAGATCATGGAGTCCAACGGATCCACCTCCATGGCATCCGTGTGTGCGGGAACGATGTCGCTGTTGGCGGCGGGCGTGCCGCTCAAGCGTCCGGTTTCCGGCATATCCGTCGGTTTGGTGACGGAGTTTGAGAACGCAGGAGATCGCGTGCCGAAGCGCTACAAAACGCTGCTGGACATCATCGGGTCGGAAGACTTCTACGGAGACATGGACTTCAAGTTGTGCGGATCTGCCGAGGGTGTGACGGGCTACCAGCTCGACCTGAAACTTCCGGGCATCCCGCTGGAGATTCTGGAGGATGCTATCCATCTGGCGAAGAAAGGGCGCATGGAGGTGCTGGACACCATGTGCGACTGCATACCTGCTCCGCAACCGCTCAGCCCGAAAGCTCCCCGCATAGAGACCACCACCATCCCGGCGGATCGCATCGGTGAGCTGATCGGCCCCGGCGGGAAGAATATCAAGGCCCTGCAGGCTGAGACAGGTACCGATATCAATATCGAGGAGGACGGCTCCGTGCGCATCTACGGAAGCCGTCAGGAGGGAGTGGAACGCGCCCTCTACCTCATCGGACGTATGTTCAAGGAAATTGAGGTCGGCGAGACTTACGAGGGGAAGATTGTTTCCACGAAGGAATTCGGAGCCTTCATGGAAGTACTGCCCGGGAAGGACGGCCTCATCCACATCTCTGAGCTGGCGGAAGGACGCACGCAGAAAACTGAGGATGTGGTGAAGGTAGGCGACATTGTCACAGCCAAGTGCATCGGCATCGATGACAAGGGGCGCGTGAAAATGTCCATGCGCGCGGCCGCGAGAGATCGCAAGGCTCGCCAGGCAGAGCGCCGTGAGGATTGATGTTGATCCGCTATCCCCCCTTCGACGAAGAAAGCGTCGAGGGGGGATGGAAGGGATGAAAAAACTCCTGCGTTACTATTGATGGAAAAACGATACCGCCTGCGGAGAACCCGCAGGCTTTTTTTTCAATTTGACACAAAAAAAGCATAGCAGGTCATTTTTTAGTTGCATTGGCTCGCAATCTGGTATAAAAAGAGTATCGTACATCTCCAAATTACTCCGGCAATGTGGAAATATATTACCATTCTCTCTCTCGTCGTGTTGGCTGCAGGTGCGTTTGTGTTTTACAAAACACACACGGGGATTGCGTCGGCCAGCGGTGAATTGACAGCGCTTCAGACGCAGTTTGACAGTGCAGCAGCAAAGAACAAAGAGATATTCGTGGACAAGATCATTGCGGCATACGCCAAGATGCGTGGCGAATGGCTCAAGCAAAGAAAGGAGGAAGTAGTTCTCCAGAAGGCAAAATTGGAAGAAGAAATTGCCGGCTATAAAAGCGAGATAGAAAGACTCTCTCAGGAGTGGCAGAGTATGGGTGGCGAGACTGAAGAGAACAAAAAGAAGATGCAGGAGTTGTTGGTGGCGATGGCGGGCAATGAAACCCTCACTAAGGCTTTGAGCGACGCGGCGGAGAAAGATGGAGTGGAGGTGCAACCCATGGATCCGTCCGATCCCGGAGTGCTGGATGCGCTGGCCGCTAACCTGCGTCAGCTGGAGAAAAAGACATTGGAACTAGCTGAGGATAACACGCGCAAAGAAGCGGCTATCGGGGTGCTGGCCAAACAGAAGGAAGAGTTGGAGGAACAGATCAAAGCAGCGGATGCCCTGGCGAAAGAAAGGCAGGCGCGTGTTTCCCCGAAGGAGTTGAACGCGCGGGTCGTCATTTCTGATCCTTCGTGGGATTATGTCATCATCGACGCCGGGATGGACGACGGCGTGATCATCGGTTCTCGTCTGGCGACGATGCGCGGGGACAAAAAGATATGCGAAATGAACGTGACTGTTGTGGAGGGGCATCGCTCCAGCTGCGACATCATCTACGACACCCTGACAACGGGCGAAGTTGTGAAACAGGGTGACCGAGTTATTTCTGTCCGTGAACCCGAAAAAGAAGACTAATCAACGACCAAACTTATTCCACCTGAATATGAAAATCGTAACATACATCTTTCTGGGATTAGTGGTAGTAGCCGGTATTTTCGGTTGCCACTATGCATCATCGCAAGGTAAGACCTTGCAGGTGTTGGTGAGTGCCACTAGGGGACTGGGAGAAGAGGAGACGGGTATGGCGGCGGCCAACAAAGGGCTTCTTGCGGAGGCGGCGACCGTGGCCAAGACTCGTGCGGACGCTCTCAAGGAGAATGAGAGTTCGCAGGCCGAGGCGCAGAGAGCCTTAGAGGATATGGAAGCTGTGAAGAAGGTTGCGGAGACGAACAAGGAGGAGATGGAGACGTACCAGAATCGTATTGCGGAAGCGGAGACTAATCGTGAAGGTCTGACCAACGAGAGAGAGAGAATACGTGAGCAGATTCAGAAGATACCCGGCTTGGAGAATGCGGATTTGGAAGACGCGTTGGATACCTTGAACAGCAGAGTCGCTTCGGGTGCGGAGGAGTACGCCAAGTTGGCCGAGGAGAGTGGAGTATTCAAAACGAAGTACGATGAGCTAAAGGGAGAGGTGAGCGCGCGAGAGACGGAGCTGGATGGGAAGAACAAGTTAAACAAAGAGTTCATGGAGCGTTATCGCCAAAATGGGGAGGAGTTTGTTGTGGCGGCCGTTGATCCGCAATGGCACTTTGTTGTGTTTCACGCCGGGGAGAACAGCGGTCTTTACGCAGGCGGGAAAACGCAATTGCTCTTACAGCGCAATGGGGTATCGATTGCTACATTACGCATCGTGAGCGTAAGTGGCGGACAGGTGGTGGCTGAGTATGATGAGAAGGTTTTGCCGCGTGGGTTGGTTCCGGAGGTAGGAGATCAGGTATTCCGCAAGGAGCCGCTGGGCTCCTGAGGGGAGGGTGAAGTCATCTTGATGGGAGGAAGCAAGTTTTTTTATGACTCGCGTTAGAGGTGCAGTGATTTTCTTGGTGCTTACAGGACTCCTTGCAGGGGTTTCCTGTGAGAATTCCGTGCCGCCCGTGCCATCGTCAGGTCGCAGAGTTGTGGAGCCTCGAGGAAGCTCCGACGTGACCAAACCGTGGAATCACACGACGGAGCGTGAGGGAGAGGCTATACTCGGACCCCTGAGCAATATGCGCCGCTGACGGTAGATTGATTTTATGTCTGCGCGGCTCCCCCAGTGGAGTAATTTCCTATGCGAAGGGTTCAGAGAGCGGAGATTGTGGCGGAGGAGCTGGAGCGAGCCTTGCCGGATCCGCAGGTTCCTTTGCAGCACCGGGATGCTTTTACCCTGCTCGTGGCGGTTATGCTGTCCGCTAGGTGTACGGATGCACGAGTAAACATGGTAACCCCGGAGTTGTTCCGTGTGGCGCCGGATGCTGCGAGTTTGTCTCAGATGAAACCCGGAGCTGTGCGCGAGATCATAGCCACCTGCGGTCTGGCCGACTCCAAGGCGGAGCATTTGGTGCAGATGGCAAGATTGCTTGTGGAGCATTATGACGGGGAAGTTCCGCGCACATTTGAACAGCTGGAAGCTCTCCCGGGAGTGGGTCACAAGACGGCGAGTGTCGTGATGAACCAAGCGTTTGGCTTCCCCGCTTTTCCTGTGGACACGCATATCTTTCGACTGGCTCGCAGATGGGGATTGAGCAAAGCCGGGAGCGTCGAGGGCGTAGAGGCGGATTTGAAAACGCTCTACCCGCAGGAGCGTTGGGGTAAGCTACATCTGCAAATCGTGCTTTGGGGACGCGAGTTTTGTCCGGCTCGCGGGTGCAATCCCGAATGCGTCATCTGCCGGCGTTTGAATACGCATGATTCTTGATACCAATAAATTATAGATTAATTTAACGAGTATTTGAGGTCCCAATTTAAGCAAAGATTAAATTTCAGCATTCAGGATTTTTCAATAATGCAAAAAATTATGATTGCCAAGGGGGATAAAATCGTGTAGAATGTCGCGCCGCCGGGCGGAGAGATCTTTCCGGTTGAAGCAGAAACGAACCGAAGAGACGCAAGATGAACATACTCGACAAGATTGAGAAAGAGCAAGTGAAGAGTGATGTGACTTCCTTCAACGTGGGAGATACGGTGAAGGTGCATTGCCGAGTGATTGAAGGCGGGAAGGAACGAGTGCAGATTTTTCAGGGAATTGTGATAGGGAAGAGAGGTTCCGGAGTGAATGAGGCATTTACGGTGCGTAAGGTATCATACGGAGAAGGAGTGGAGAGATCATTCCCGTTGCACAGTCCGAAAATTGCCAAGATTGAAGTTGCGAGCCGGGGTAAGGTGCGCCGTGCTAAACTGCATTATCTGCGCAACCGCGTGGGCAAGGAGGCCGTCACAGTGAAGGCCGCCCGTTGAGGTGGTGCGGGTAGAGTCTGACCCCTTTCATACGGGGAGGGGCTGATGGGGGGAATCCCGGGGGTAGGGGAGGAAAATTCTTACGGGGGGGGGAGGACCGAGTAGAGAAGCTCTCCGCGGGGAAGAGGCGCGGAGAGGAGTTGAGGGTTGGATTACAGACGAAGCATGGTTTTTGACTCAACGATGTCGGAAAAATGGAAACGTCTTGGGAGGCTCTGCCGGGTCATGCTGGCGGGGGCTTTTCTTTTGTTTGCGTTTGCCGCGGGAAATGATGTCGGCACGTTGCGCATCGCATCCCTCCATCCGTTGCTCAGCGACATGGCGCGTCGGCTCGGCGGGGAGCAGGTTGAGGTGGTGGATTTGTTTCCGGAGACGGGAGATTTGCATGAATTTTCGCCGACAGGCGAGTCGGTGGCATCGGCCGCCGGGAGCAGGCTTCTGCTTGCCTGTGGCAAGGGAGTAGAACCCTATTTGGATTCTCTTCGGCAGGCGATGGGGAGCGGCGTGCGTGTGGTGGAGTTGGGGGCGGACATCCCGGATGTCATGGTACCCGACTCGAATGTGGTCGACCCTCATTGGTGGAACTCTCCTGCCAACATGAAACGCGCCTCCATCGTCCTCGCAGATGCTCTGAAAACCTTGCTGCCGCAGGATATTTCTGAGATTGAGCGACGTCAGGCGGACTACGAGCAGAGCATGGATACCCTCTCCCGCGTGGCAGCTTTGAAGCTTTCGCGTATTCCGTTGCCGAAGCGTACCCTCGTCACCTCTCACGCCGCCATGTGTCACTTTTGCGCTGAGTTCCGGATGCGTCCTCTGGCCGCTCAGGGAGTGGCGAGGGAGAGCGGAGGGGACACGGCACGGGTGGCGCAACTCCTCAAGGAATTGCGTGCCGCTGGGGTGCCCACCCTGTTTGCTGAATGGAGGGAAGCCCCGCAGTATCTGGAACACTTGGCGGAGCAGGTGGGCGCCAGAGTGGAAAGAATCTGCATGGACGGGGTCGCTTTGGGAATTCCGGATTACGAGGGAATGTTCCTGCGAAACCTGCAGGCTATTTGCAACGGGCTTGCCGGGTGTGGGTCAGGCGAAAGAAACGAACGCGCTCAGTCAAAATGAAATCGCCGATAGCCACTGCCTTGTTTTGTCTGTTGCTTATCCTCTTTGCCGGGGTGCCTCTGCTGGTATTTTCTTCGCCTCATCGGTGGGAAGCCGGAAGGATTGTCTCCGCAGGGGAACAGCCGGCAACGCGGAACGAGGAACTCTGCGATATCCCGCTGCTGGTGCGCTACACGGACTCCCCCGTACAGATTCGCGTCCTGCATATGGGAGAGGAACTCTGTTGCATCGATTCTCCGGGAGATGCCGGCAGGTGGCAGGGAAAAATTCGTCTGCCGAAGGTCCATCCCGGCGCCGTCATGGAGCTGGAGGTCAGCGCCCTTTGGGTCGATTCCCGCATCGCCAACCGTGCCATCACCCTGGAGCTCTCCCCTCCCTCCCTTCCCACCGCGCGTGACACCGCCTGGACGGACCCGGGAGAGAAGGAGTTGCACAACCTCTTCATTTTTCGATGGTGAATCATGACGACCACATCTGTTGGGCCACGCCGGCTCCTCACCACTGTGAGCACGAGCTCTCCGTGAGTCGGCTCTGCGCGGGTTACCCCGGCGGCGTCCACGCTTTGGAAGACATCTCCTTTGTAGCTCACTGCGGGCAGACCCTTGCGCTTATGGGTCCGAACGGGGCGGGGAAATCCACCTTGCTCGGCGTGTTGGCAGGTCTGTTGCCGCAGCAATCCGGAACCGCCCTCTGGAACGGACAGCCTCTCTCGACCGTGCGCAGGGAGGTTGCCTGGCTTCCTCAGCGCAGTGAGATCGATTGGTCTTTCCCCATTACCGTGCGTCAGCTTGTCGAGATGGGGCGTTATCCCTCTCTGGGTCCGTGGAGAAGACCGGATTCTCATGATGAGCGCATCGTGCAAAAGGCATTGGAAACTTTGCAGCTCACAGAGCTCCGGGACCGACAAATCGGATGTCTCTCCGGCGGTCAGCAACAGCGCGCCTTTCTCGCTCGCGCTCTCGCACAGGAGGCTCACATCCTCCTGCTTGACGAGCCGTACACCGGACTGGATCTTCCGGGGGCAGAGGCTCTCGGAGGGCTGTTGGGGAGTCTGGCACGGGAGGGAAGGCTCGTCATCGCATCCTATCACGATGTGAATTCAGCGGCGCGCTACTTTGATTTAGCGCTCCTCATACGTGGCGGAGTGGTGGCCTTTGGTGACTGTGCGACCGTTCTTACTCCCTCCAACCTCGCCGCAGCTTACTCTCTTCCATCCACCTCTACCCAACAAGCGCGATGAATGACCTCCTCCAATTCCTCGGCGAACCACTGGCTCAGCGCAGCCTTTGGGCGTGCGCCGTGGTGGGCTTCACGGATGGCTTTTTGAGCGCCCTCGTGCTGTTGAGGCGTTCTTCTCTTCAGATAGGCACCGTCTCCTGCGCCCTGTTGCCGGGGATCGCTTTGGGCATCCTGCTTTTCGGACTCGGACATTGGAGCGTGCTCATCGGTGCGGTGCTTGCCGGTCTTTTGGTCGGTCTCAGCTCCCTTTTCGTCGCCCGATCCACCCGCATTCTGCACCAGGATGTCGCCCTCTCCGTCATCCATTCTGTAGCTTTCGCCGCCGGTTATATCGTCCTCATGCATCTCGGTCTCCAGCAAAAGGTGGATGATTGGCTCTTCGGCAACATCATGAGCATGGGCGACACCGACCTCCGGATCGCGTACTTCACCGGAGCGCTCGCCATTCTCCTCATCACCCTCTTTTGGCGTCCCTTGCTCATCTTCCTCTTCGACGCGCGCGCGGCCGCTGCCCAGGGACTTCCCACTCGCTCTCTCAGCTACGGCAGCTTCACGCTCATCATCCTCGCCCTCGTCTCCTCCCTTCAAGCCGTCGGGGCCTTTCTCACTCTCGGTCTCCTCGTTGCTCCGGCTGCCGCCGTACGGCTCCTCTCCGATCGCGCCGAGAATCTTTTCTGGGGCGGCGCCATCATTGGCTCTTCTTGCAGTGTTCTCGCGTTTTTCCTTTCCTTTCTCTTCGGTTGGCACCTCGGAGCTTCCATCATTCTCTTGCTCGGTGTTGTCTTCCTCGCTTCCTTCCTCATCTCTCGAAGAAAACGATAGTGGCACCCAGGGCAAACGCATTAGGAAATGCGTTTGCCCATCTACGAATTACGATTTGGATGCTAGCGCGCGGCGT
Source organism: uncultured Akkermansia sp. (assembly GCA_947628035.1). Classification (GTDB taxonomy): domain Bacteria; phylum Verrucomicrobiota; class Verrucomicrobiia; order Verrucomicrobiales; family Akkermansiaceae; genus Akkermansia. The sequence goes on from CANQYL010000076.1 coordinate 11,144, forward strand.
GCGGGGAGGCGCGTGTTACTTGACTCGAAGGTGAATTCATATCACTTTTTTACGAAAAAATGATTGACAAAGAAGAGCAGGGTGCTATACTCGGCGGCGCTCAGGGCGCAGCTCGCTGTGCAATGAGTGTGTTAAGCGCCCGTAGCTCAATTGGATAGAGCATCTGACTACGGATCAGAAGGTTTGGGGTTCGAATCCCTACGGGCGTGTGGACGCGGTGGTTAGGCTCCTTGAGGCTGACCACCGTTTCCGGTCTTGTATGGGGGCGTCCCGGAATCGACTGAACATTCGAGGCGTCAGCTGCATGTGGAGGTTGAACGGCTGGCCTCCTAAAAAAGCCGCTCAAAAATTAAGTGCCTATTCTGAGAACGAATACGCCATGGCTGCGTGACATACGCGCCGGATCCTGTGCTTGATGCCCGCTAGGGTGCACGGATCTCCGATTTAGCGGGCAGATATGCGGCGGGGGGAACCGCCCCGCATCATCTTACCACAGGTTCACAGCCGAGGGAAGGCCGGCGCAGAGCTAACCCGAGGCCCATGCATCATCTGCGCCTGAACATGGAGATGCTTGCGTCAAAAGTGTCCAGGACAGGGGTTCGACTCCCCTCGCCTCCATGGGGCTAGGTATGTTTATGAGATGTACCTAGCCCTGAGCGACAAAGTCGCTCATTTACGATTTACGATTTGGGAAATTCGGGGTCAATCCAAATTTTTGTGGAAAATTGAATTTTTGTTAAAAAGGTGGGAGCATTCAAGCAAGACGCGTAG
>CANQYL010000077.1 GCA_947628035.1 uncultured Akkermansia sp.
CTTCGGGCAAAATGCTCACGCATTTTGTCCAACCGCCCTTACCGCCCGCTACGCGTGCGCCCTACACGGGGCCGTCGGGCGTCTTGACGCTTCGGCACCACCCTGCCTCAGCGCCCTTCGGGCAAAATGCTCACGCATTTTGTCCAACCGCCCTTACCGCCCGCTACGCGTGCGCCCTACACGGGGCCGTCGGGCGTCTTGACGCTTCGGCACCACCCTGCCTCAGCGCCCTTCGGGCAAAATGCTCACGCATTTTGTCCAACCGCCCTTACCGCCCGCTACGCGTGCGCCCTACACGGGGCCGTCGGGCGTCTTGACGCTTCGGCACCACCCTGCCTCAGCGCCCTTCGGGCAAAATGCTCACGCATTTTGTCCAACCGCCCTTACTGCCTGCTTCGCGTGCGCCCTACACGGGGCCGTCGGGCGTCTTGACGCTTCGGCACCACCCTGCCTCAGCGCCCTGCGGGCAAAATGTTCACGCATTTTGTCCAACCGCCCTTACTGCCTGCTTCGCACGCGCCCTACACGGGCCCGTCGGGCGTCTTGACGCTTCGGCACCACCTTGACTCAGCACCGCCCCATCGGCGCTGAACCCTTCGGGCAAAAGCTGCGCTTTTGGCCAAACTGCCTTACGCCGTCGGCAGTTTTCACCCCTGCGGGGCAGCCCTGCAGGCTGGCTAATCGGTCTTACAGCCGTCGGTCGCCTTGTGCATTGCATATCCCGCGCCTCCGGCGCGCTAACATCCAAATCGTAAATCGTCCATCGTAAATAGGCAAACGCATTTCTAATGCGTTTGCCCTGGGTGTGAGTGCAAAAAAGCGGGGGGCTTTGGTAAGCCTCCCGCTTGAAAGGAAAGACAAAGTTAGAGGGGATCAGATGGAGTCGCCGAGCTTCTTCATAGCTTCGGCGGCGCGGTTGGAGTAACCCCACTCGTTATCGTACCAGCCGCAGACCTTGACCATGTTGCCACCGACGACGTAGGTGAAGCCGGCGTCGAAGATGCAGGAGTGCGGGTTGGAGACGATGTCCTGAAGCACGAGAGCTTCCTCGGAGTACTCAAGGATGCCCTTGAGAGGACCTTCGGCAGCAGCCTTCATGGCAGCGTTGACCTCTTCCACCGTGACGTCCTTCTTGAGGATAGCCACGAAGTCGGTCAGCGAACCGGTCGGGGTGGGCACGCGGAAGGAGGCTCCGTTGAGCAGACCCTTGAGCGTGGGGATCACCTCACCGATGGCCTTGGCGGCGCCGGTGGTGGTGGGAATGATGTTGATAGCGGCGGAGCGCATACGGCGAGGATCCTTGTGCGGGAGATCGAGGATGCGCTGGTCATTCGTGTAAGAGTGGATGGTGCTCATCATGCCCTTCTCGATGCCGAAGGTGTCGTTGAGGACCTTGACCATCGGGGAGAGACAGTTGGTCGTGCAGGAGGCGTTCGACACGATGTGGTGCTTGGCAGGATCGTACTCCTGATCATTGATACCGATGCAGAAGGTAAGATCCGGGTTCTTTGCAGGAGCGGAGATGAGAACCTTCTTGGCGCCGGCCTTGAGGTGACCCTCGGCCTTAGCGCGGTCGGTGAAGAGACCGGTGGATTCCAAGACGACATCGACGCCGAGCTCCTTCCAGGGAAGTTGATCCGGACCGAGCATTCCGCCGAGAATCTTGATGTCGTGGCCATTCACCACGAGAGTGTCTTCTCCCTTGATTTCGACCGTGCCCTTGAACTTGCCTTGTGTGGAGTCATATTTGAGCAGGTGAGCTGTTGTCTCAATGGGAGTAAGATCATGAATTGCTACGACCTTCTCAAGTTCGCTCTGAGACATGGCACGCAGCACGTTGCGCCCGATGCGCCCGAAGCCGTTAATTGCATATTTAGCCATACGGATTAGAAATGTAGTTCGTTTTTAATACCCCCACCGAACCACCCGGCTCAGCAAGGCGCAAAAAGTTTAATCTCCCCCGGCGCGCAAGTCAACACAAATTTGCCCGGGGCAAACGCATTAGAAATGCGTTTGCCTATTTACGATTTATGATTTATAATTTATGATTTATTAATAATGTGCGCGTTGTGCAAATTTTTTGAATCATCAACGTGTGCGGGTGAGTTCTCTAGATCCGTCATCATGATGACCGTTTGTTGTCATGATTTTTGATAGGCATCAACAATACATCAATCAATAAGAGTATTCCCTCCATTGATGCACTTCTCTCAAATGTGTTTACCCTGTTGCTCGGGGAAATGGAGTTGACAGGTTTGGGGGGTATTTGCTAGCATCGGAGGTATGAAATTGTTAACCAGGTCGGTGTTGGGTGGAGTCGTTGCTGTTTCTGCCGCCCTGTCTTTTGGCGCGCCGGACGGGGGATGGTGGGAGGAAGGTGGAGGAGAAGAACCATCGGTTGTGTCGAGGAAACTGCGGCTGGTCGTGGTGGAGGAGCTCACGGAGGCGGGAGAGCAGAAGGCGCCGGTGGATGAAAAGAAGTTGGCCGAGTTGGCGGAGAGTCTGGCAAAGAGGGCGCACTGCAGCGCAGAGGCGGCGGAAGTCAAAGGGGTAGAGCAGCACGAGGAGGGAGAGGTGAAGCTCCCGGAGAGTGCCACGCCGGAACCGACACGGGAAGTTTACACCCTCAGGAGAGGAGAAAAGGCGGATGCCGCGGACATGGTGCGCGGTCTTTGCCGGGCGATCGAGCGAGGAAGTGAATTCCTGCTGCGCGTGGAAGTCGGAGCGGGAGAGGAACTCGAAAAGGAGACCGTACAGGCTGTAAACGAGTACGGAGAGTGGCTGGAGGTAAACCGAGAGGCGATGGAGAACGCACGTGCCGTGTCGGGGATGACCCTGCCGGATGGCTGGAGCGCGACCATTGATGGGGAGGACACGTATTTGATCGCCCCGGAGAGGAAAGACGTGAAGAAGGGGACGATTTTGAAGATCCCGGCGCACGAGATCGACACCGTGAAGCCGGTCGTGCTGGGACAGGAGGAGACCCGGGTGAGGGTGAGTCGGGTGGAGGAGTCGGGCAAGGACGAGCCTCGCGCGTATATGCAATTCAAGATACCGGCCGAGACCTGGAAAAACGCCAAACTCGGCATACCTGTCATTAAACTCATCAATGCCCAGTAGAGGCGCCAAAGGCGCCTATTTACGATGGGCGATTTGCGATTTACGATTTGAATGTTAACGCGCCGGAGGCGCGGGGAGGCGAAACGAATGCACAGCGGAATTTTTGGAACAAGGCGAGTTGTTGGCTAGAAAGCGTCCGGAGTTACGCTATACCGGGTTTGCAGACTTTTGTCTTAAAAAGCGGGGAAATGCGAATTTTTTCTGCTGATAATCAGCGTGTTGAGAAATAATCAACAAGAAGGAGCGTGATAGACGGCGCGAAGAAAAGCCACACGAAAGCCGCCACGATGAGAGAAGGGCCGAAGGGCATCGGTTTTCCACGTCCGACGCGTTGCACAAGAGCGAGGGCAATTCCGATGAAACTGCCGGCAACGAGGGAGAAAAGAACTCCCTGCCAACCGCATAGAGCGCCGATGGACATGGCAATCCAGGCGTCTCCGCGTCCCATGGCTTCGCGCCGGAGACGCAACCCCGTGCAAGTGCCGCTCAAGTGTTCGTATTGTTCCAGCTCGTGAACACCGCCCTCGGGCATCACGAGGGAAGATGCGCGCAGTTGCACCTCTCCGGCGGGGGAAGAAAGTTGCTGCACCACGGCGTTTTCCAGTGAGATCGAGCCTTGTCCATCGGTAAAGACCTCCGTCCAGAGCAGGCGTTCTTCTCCCACGGTGAGAACGATATCTTCCCCTTCTTGCGCCAGCCGCCAATCCCGGGGCTGAGAGAATTGCAGTCGTTTACCGCCGAAGAGGAGACGTCCGCCCAGACCAACGAGCCGGAAGAGAAGGAACCCGACCGCTATGCCGACGCAACTCCACAGCAGACCCTCCCACGCGCTTGATGCGGACGGCTCCAGGAGTTGTGCGTCCCCCACTGCCGCAACGATCCCCCCCAACGCGGCGCTACAGACCGGAGCGGCATGCACTTCCATACTCTCCAAGTCCATTGCTAAAATCGCCAGCATACTTGCCAGCCACACGCAGACGGCGAGCTGCACCCATAACGCTTCGTAGTCGAAGATAACCGCAGCCGCGAGGAACAACGCGGCGCACGCTGCCTCAAGTGCAGGGTAACGCATGCTGATGGGCTTGCCGCAACAGGCGCTTTTCCCGCGCAGGGCGAGCCAGCTGAGCAGGGGAATATTCAGGTGCCAGGGGATAGGCTGACCGCAGGTGGGGCAAAACGAGCGTGCCGGCTTGCGTACGCTCAAACCTCGCGGCAAGCGATACACCACCACATTGAGAAACGAGCCGATGCAAGCGCCCACTAGGGCAAAACCCACTGCGGTTATCCATCCCCAGCAAATTTCCCACTGTTCCGGATGATTCATGAGTCCAGATAGCTTGTGATACGACGGGAGGCTCAGAGTTCCACGTCCCCGCTGAGAGGTTCTCCCGGGGAGAAATGGTGTTCCGAGCGCACGGAGAGATGGCGGACGTGCTTGAGGGAGGGGACGCCAAGTGTCTCCAGGGAATCAACGAGTTTGTAGAGGGTCGGATCGAGTTGCACCACCGGCGCCACTCCATTGCATTCGGGGGCGAGGGACATTCTCCCCGCAGCATCAATCTCCACAGCATCGGAGCGCAGGAGCAGGAGATCGCTGCAGGTCTTTACCGGGAAGAAACGACTCCGCGGCACACACACCGCAGCCGCGCCGGTGAAGCACTGCAGCGCCGCGCCCATCGCCGTCTCCAACTGGAAGACGGCCGGAGAGGAGGGGTCGCGTGGGTCGGCGTGTTTGGAGTTGCAGATGATCGGCAGAGGGATGACGCCCTTGTGTTCCTGCATCAATTGCTTGAGGGAATCGAGACGGATCCAAAGGTTGTTGGTGTTGAAGAAGCGGTGGCGTGACAGATCCTGGAAGTGGGGAATATCTTCCGGGGGGCATTGGGCGATCTCGCGCAGGATGAGCTGCCCATCCTTTCTGCGTCGGGCGAGATGCCCTCCTTTTTTATCGGCCTCTGTGCGGCGGGTGACCTCCATGACGAAGGGCGCTCCGCTTTGGGCGAACCACGCGAGGAATCCGGGATCCACCCGGGCCCCGAGATTGTCGGAGTTGGAGACGAAGGCGTAGCGTACCCCGCTGGCGAGTAGCTCATCCAGTCGTCCCGAACCCGCCAGAGACGCGTAGAGATCACCGTGACCGGGAGGGCACCACTCCAGCTCCGGGTGTTGAGGCATTTGCACGGGCTCCAGCGTGTCTTGTCTGAGCTTGGGTACTTTGTTTTGCATCAGTTCCACCTCGGCAGTTTCTGCAAACCCGTCCTCCGCGTAGCGCTTCAAGTACAGCATCGTGTCGGCGCTTGTCGAGAAGGAATTCATGAGCAGCAGACGCACTCCGTTAGGCGAGTCCTTTCTCAGAGCCTTGATCTGTCTCACGATGAGATCCAGGAAGGTGACCCCTGGCTTGATTTCCAACAAACTCTTGGCTTTTTGCAGCCCCATGCTCGTGCCGAGTCCTCCGTTGAGTTTGATGACCACGAGTTGCCGGAGCAAGTCATCGTTGGCGGGTGGGCATGTTTGCACGAGTTGTTCCCATTCCGGCAGGGAATCCACGGCATCGATCTCCTCCTCACCTACGGTCATTTTGGTGTGCCGCCGCAGCTCCTCCACCCCGTAGAGGAAAGAGTCCACCGCTGCTTGGGAGAGTCCGGCTCCCTCCATCTTCGTGCGGATCAGTTCACGTGCGTCCATCATGCTCCCATTCTACTCTCTGCCTCTCGCGGAGGCAAGCAGGTTTTCATTTGCGATCGCATCCGCCCCGAGAAAAGCGGTTCTAACACGCAGTTATCAGCAGATGATTTATCATAACACATTGGTTATGTACGACGTACGAATTATGATTTACGATAGAAGAAGTTCGGCGGCTACGCCGCGAATTTGACGAACGAGAAGACTTCTTGAGAGCCATCATCATGATGATCGCTGATTGTCACGATTTTTGATGCGCATAAACAATGATATCAATCAATTCTCCGTTGACGAACTTCTCTCAAATGCGTTTACCCTGCCGCCGCCTTGAATTGTCTTGCAAGGGAGAGGGAGAGGTGCTAGCATACGGGCATGAGAAAGTGGATGTGCATCATGTTGATGGCTGTGGGGATGGCGATGGGGAGGGAGGAGTTATGGACACTGAGGTTGCCGGACACGGCTATCTTGCCCAGCTATGTGCGTGCGGCGTATATCAGCCGGATGGGGGAGAGACACGGAGGCTCTCACTTAGGGATGCAGGAATACACGGTGAATTTGCCCTTTGCTGACGGACGGAAGAGTCACGTGGGAAAATGGTGGTACAATGTGCAGGGAAATGTGACGACGACCTTGTTGGACGTGGGGGGCGGACTGGATATGAGGAGAGATGATCTTTTTGATTTTTCGGTGCCTGTGACCCTGATACGGCAGTTGGGGGAAGATCAGAGGTTGATGTTTACGTTGATGCCGAGATATTCCGGTGACGCTGTGAGTTCCGCGCGCGCCTGGGATCTCACCGTGGTAGCGGATTACTACGTCAAACACGGGGAGAAGCTCACCTACTCCATCGGGTTGGCATCATCGCCCCGCTTTGCAGAATACCTTGTGGCTCCCTACATCACCTTTTCATGGCAGATGACGGAAGACTGGCTCATCCGGCTCCGCGGCTACAGATTGAGCGCACTCTACCAAGTGACGCCCAAGTTGCAGGTGGGACCTTCCCTGGGAGGAGAGGGAGGTTCATGGATGGTGAAGACGACGCGTGGGCAGCGCATATTTCGCCTACGAGCCTTGACAGCGGCTCTCACGGCGGAGTACGATTTTTCGCGGCCCGGCACGAGTAAGAAAGTCCTGAATGCGTCGATAGGAGCAACTCTGGCGACCACTGCTGAATTTTGTAATCGGAAGATCTCGCGCGATCGCGAAGAGATGCGGCACTATCACCCCGGCTGCTATTTGTCACTGGAGCTGGACTTCCGCTTCTAAACGGACAGGGACAATCTCGTTGAAGAGGCGATTGCCCCCCGACCTGATCCGGAAGACTCCCTGATTAAGGAGGTGGCTATTGGGAGTCGTTGTCTTTTTGACGGATTTCCACGCGGCGGATTTTGCCGCTGATCGTCTTTGGTAATTCATCGACAAACTCGACGATGCGGGGGTATTTGTAGGGGGCTGTTTCTCGCTTGACGTGCTGTTGCAGCTCCTTGACGAGGTCGTCGCCCGCGCGATGTCTCCACTCCTTGCCCAGCACAACGCTGGCTTTCACCACCATGCCGCGGATATCGTCCGGCACGCCGGTGATGGCGCATTCCACGACGGCGGGGTGAGTCATCAGCGCACTTTCCACCTCGAAGGGACCGATTCGGTAGCCGCTTGATTTGATGATGTCATCCATTCGCCCGACGAACCAGTAGTAGCCGTCTTCATCGCGCCAGGCCATATCGCCCGTGTGGTAGATGCCGTCGTGCCATGCACGGCGGGTGAGATCGGGGTCGCGGTAGTATTCCTTGAAGAGACCGACGGGTTTCTTGTCTCCGACGCGCACCACGATTTCGCCTTTTTCGCCATCCTCACAGCGTGTGCCGTCCGGGCGCAGCAGGTCGATGTCGTACTGTCCGTTGGGGATGCCCATGGAGCCGGGTTTGGGAGTCATCCAGGGGAAGGTGCCCAAGGTCATGGTTGTTTCCGTCTGACCGAACCCTTCCATCATGCTGATGCCGGTTTTTTCCTTAAATTTTTCGAAGACGGCGGGGTTGAGAGCCTCGCCGGCCGTCGTGCAGTACTCGAGGCAGGAAAGATCATACTTGGACAGATCTTCCCGGATGATGAAACGGTAGATCGTGGGCGGTGCGCAGAAGCTGGTGACCTTGTACTTTTCAATTTGGCGCAGCAGGGCGTCGGCGTTGAATTTCTCGTGGTCAAAGACAAAAACCGCCGCGCCGGCGAACCATTGTCCGTAAAACTTGCCCCACACGGCCTTGCCCCATCCGGTGTCGGCGACGGTGAGGTGGAGCGAGTGTTCATGCAGGTTGTGCCAGAAAACTCCGGTCGTCAGGTGTCCGAGGGCATAGAGGTAGTCGTGAGCCACCATATTCGGTTCGCCGCTCGTGCCGCTGGTGAAGTACATGAGCATGGTGTCGTCATTGGAGTTCACGAAAGAGGGTTTCCGGAACGGGGGAGTCTTGAGCCACTCGGCTTGCCAGTCGTGGAAGCCGTCGGGAACGGGTTCACCGTGGTCGGCTACGGCGATGGCGAGCTGCACCGTGGGGCTCTCGAGCATGGCGGCTTGAATTTGGCTGACCACGTAGGGATCGTTCACGCAGATGATGGCTTTCACGGAGGCGCGCGTGTTGCGGTAGATGATGTCGTGCTGCGTGAGCATGTGGGTGGCGGGTATCACCACGGCGCCGATTTTGTGCAGCGCGAGCATCATCACCCACCATTCGTAGCGACGTTTCAGAATCAGCATCACCGGATCCCCTTTGCCGATGCCCAGCGACATCAGGTAGCTCGCTGCCTGGTCGGTTTGTTCCTTCAACTCGCCGAAGGAAGTGCGAATTTCCTTGCCTTGGTCGTTGGTCCAGAGGAGTGCGAGTTTATCGGGCTCCTGAGCGGCCCAGACATCCATGACATCATAGGCGAAGTTGAAGTTTTCCGGGATGATGAACTGCAGGTTTTGACAGTAATCCTCAACGGATTCGAAGTGTGTTTGCTTCAGGAAACGTTCGATCATGGTGGAAGGGGAGAGGTCAGGTTGAATTTTATTCAATGCTGAAGGTGAGGATTTTCGCCGCTTTATCGCCGATGGCCAACATGCCATGGGATTCCATCGCATCAAAATAGATGCTGTCGCCTTCCTCAAGCAGGATGGATTTGCTGCCGATGTAGAACATCATCTTGCCTTCAAGAACGTAATTAAACTCCTGCCCCGCGTGCGAGCTCTTGTAGATGATGCGAGCAGAAGGTTTAGGCTCAACCGTGACGAGAAACACGTCGGACTTGTGGTTTCGGAAACCACTCACCAAGCTTCGATAATTGTAGGCTTTCGAACGCTCTACAGCTACCCCCTGACCCTTGCGTACGACGAAGTACGACTTCATGTGAGGAGTTTCGGAGAACATGAGCTCTTCCACCGACATCCCGTATCGGTGCGCGATCTTCATCAGGTTGGAGATGGTGATGTCCAGCTCGCCTTTTTCAATACGCTCGTACTTTTCCTCGTCGATACCGATGATGCCCGCCATTTCGCTCATCGGAACATCGAGCGCATCACGCAGACCACGCAAGCGCTCGCCCAGCTGTTTGAGTTGCTCATCCATAGTGACGTGAGGTGTGATTAAAGGGGAAGCTTGCCAGACGTGAGATCCGTTTACCGACAGTCTTCCCTCGGTGGAAAGAGGGACTAGCCGCACGAACTCCTTTCCCATTCCCCTCAAGAAAAAATCATACTCCCTTGATTTCTTTTCTCAAGCAGAAAATATGCCCGCGCAGGGCAAACACGGGCGTTTGCTGTGGAAGATTTACGCATACTCCCATTCCACGCGCTCCTTACGATGCGGATGAAGAGGTCGCTCCCGTGGATGGCTCCATTTCCTCTGGTCGGACGATTAATCCGCGCGTCCAAGTAAGTTCTTTCCTCCCGCTTTCCCTTCCCAGGAAGCGGGAGGTTTTGCCGCTGCGAATGAGCCGCGCAAAATGGGGGAAAACGCAGTTCTATAAGAGGGTCGATTGATTTTATCATTTGATACTTAATGAAAAGAACAGAATAAGCGCCTGTTCATCTCTTTTGAAAAGCGATGTCCAGTAAAAAAACATCATCACCCATTTTTTCAGCAGGTTAGCGCCAAATTACCTCCGAATTTTGAAAAAGGTCGGAAGAGAAAATAAGAGGAAGAGATTTTGCAAGTCATTCAGAAAAAGAATGAAACGAATGTTAGAAAAGACATCGCTTTTCAAAAGAGATATACATTCCCTGTACCGAAGTTCTCAGAGTCACCCGATGGGAACCGAGGCGAGAATTTATCATACCCAAATACCTATGAAACTTCATTTACCTCATCTTTTGCGCAATGCGGTGCTGGCGGCGCTTCTGTGCTGCACCACGGCATTCGGTACGGTCACTGTGACCGTGGATAGTCAACCCTCGAGTCTTGAGCAGTTGACAGGAACTCCGAGCGGGTCGGTCAGTATTACGGTGGAGGGAGAAAATGCAACTTTGACGCAACCACTGACGCTGGATGGCAGCACGGGTCACTACATTACCGTGGATGAGGGGAACAGCCTGACTATTAAGGGAGGACTCACGTATGATAGCGAACGAGAAGATTATTACGGAGAGCTGTTGCCCATCTATGACCTCCGATTGTCTCTTCTTAATGGTGCTCAAATTATTTTTGCCTCAGGAGAGTCCAAATTGGTTGGGATTTCTAATGGATTTTCTGGTGATGCCGGCACGATTGTTGTGCAGAAGGGAGCAAAGCTTACATTGATGTATGCACATAGTACAGCAAGCGTTGGTTTGTCGGTCGAAGAAGGAGGAGAGCTTATCGCGGGAGATTACGTGTATTGCTCCTCTCTGAATGGAAAAGGAACTCTTCGATTTGCGGGAGGTGTGGAAGATTGGTATGATGGGGACATCAGTATTATGGGAACAGGTGGCAAGTTCGAGGGGATTGTAGAAGGTCGGGGAGGCATAGATATCTGGGGGCAACCATTCCAGTCAGCAGAACAAACTTTCTTTAATGTTACGGCAAAAGAAACGGAGTTGACAACAAGCTGTGGTAATATAATTCTTGACGGATCAAAGAATGAGTTTCAAAGCATACTCTTGGGAGATGTATTCATGATTTCGCCCGGAGTGGAGGGCTACGACGATTCTGTGTCTGTGCCCGAGGTAACGGATACGCTCACAATCAAGGAGGGTACGAAAGTTACGATTGGGAAGGTTTCTTTGACATCTGAAGATTATAGCTCTGATCCTGATTTTGGTGAATTCTGGGATCCAGGAATTGGTACTCCTCTCATACAAAGGGGACTCAGTTTCCGCATGGAAGATCGGTCTCAATTGGTGATGAAGTACGGTAAGGGTGAGACGGGAGCGAAGATTACAGCTTCCGGGGCCATCAATCTGACAACCACGGAATGGGAAGGACATGATCTAACCAGGCTGACCGTTAGGGTGGAATTCGCCGAAAATCCGGGCAAGGATTTGAAGCAGCTTCTCATCCAGGCAAATGGCATTGTTCTCACGTCTATGTGGTACAATGAGACGGGGGGTATGTACAGTGAAGACTACACAACGACGTTCACTTTGAAGGAGCAATATACGGATGAGAATAGTGAGGATGACCTCAATAAATGGCTCAAGGAGAATGTAACGGTCACTGTGAATGGCTATGACGATCCGTATCTGATGGTCGAAAAGAAGGGGGGAAGACTTGTTCAACTTTACGTGGTAGCCGGAGATGGCGCCGAGCTCCCGGATGATCCCATCGATTCGGGAACGGATGACTCCAAACCCGATAACCCTGGGACGGATACACCCGGAACTGACACACCCGGAACGGATACGCCCGGAACGGATACACCCGGAACGGATACGCCCGGAACGGATACACCCGGAACGGATACACCCGGAACGGATACACCCGGAACGGATACACCCGGAACGGATACGCCCGGAACGGATACGCCCGGAACGGATACGCCCGGAACGG
>CANQYL010000078.1 GCA_947628035.1 uncultured Akkermansia sp.
GGAATGGGACGGAATGGGACGGAATGGGACGGAATGGGACGGAATGGGACGGAATGGGACGGAATGGGACGGAATGGACAGGCTGAGAAGCCGTAGGGTGGTTGAACGAAGGGACGTCCGTCAAAAGCTCTCTTCAGGAAACAAATCCAGCAAGATAAGAGCAACCTGCTTGGAAGAAAAGAGAGCGATTTATCCTGAGCGAAAATCTCCCGGCGCCACCCCGGTACCTTGCGCGGAAAAGTTGTCGGAGGCGATGTCTCACAGGATGTCGATGGTCCCCTCAATTGTAACGATGAGAGAGGGGCGGCGTTTGTCCTGGCTTTACCCCGCCTCCTTCGCCAAACAGCGCGGACTATTTCCACCCCCATGACGGAAAGGTGCAGCGCTTATTCGTGGATGACAACGTTCGACCCCATGGGCAAAAGTCGGAAAAGCGTAGCGCACGGATCATGAGGCAAGCGCACACAGCCGTGGGAGGCAGGCTCCCGCAGTATTTCTCCAACATGGAGACCCACTCCATCCTGGGTGAGCCTCATAAAGAACGGCATTGAAGACCCGTAAAGGTTGGAGCGGTGGTGAGCGTCTTTATCGAGAATGCGGAAGTAGCCCTTGGGCGTGGCGTGTCCGGGTCCGCGACCCGTGCAGACCGGGAAATCCATGACAAGAGATTGATTAATGATGAGGATGCCGCGTTGAGTACTCAGGGAAATGGCGACAAGTCGCGCACCCGGGGATTGGATGGCGTCCGGGTCGGACCATGTATCGTTTGTGAGGCGGTAGTCGCCGCGATTGCGGAAGACGAGGTAATCGGGGCTGAGGTGGATTTGCGGGAGGAAAGAGGTGATGATCTCCTGAAATTTTTTGACATCGTATTCGGAGATGATGGTGGAGGAGATGGGGTGGTTGCTTTCCTGGGCAATGGCGTTTGCGGTTTTTCGCTCACGGTTCGTGATGTGGGGCATCGCCCCGCAATCCAGAAGCAGAGAGACGATTTGTGGATGCTCACCGGCGGAGACGAGGTGCATGAGTGCGGTCCAGCCGCGTTTATCCCGAGCGTTGACGTCTGATCCCAGATCGATGAGTTTCCGGATGTGGTTGAGATTTGGATTTTTCTTGAGAACCGCATGCATGAGGGCAGTGCGCCCCATGGTATCGCAGGCTTGCGGATCGACCGGGTCCTCTGTCACTCCGTTTTCCTCAAAAAAACGCAGGATGGCTGCCCGTTCCAAAGGCTTTTCTTGGGCAATCTGCAGAGCTGTGCGCCCTCGGCTGTCCTCAATTTCTGTGTCGGCTTTCGCCTGCAGCAGGAGTTCCGCTGTGCTCATGTCCGTGTTATGATCAGCAGCAGCGCAAAGCATAAGTGCAGTCATGCCATTTTTATCCCGGGCGTCAACCGGAGCCCCGGCAGCGATGAGTGCGGCGGCTTTGGACGGGTCATGCACAGCGTCATGCAATGGGGTGCGTCCACTTCGATCGCGGGCGGCGCAGTCTGCCCCGGCAGCGATCAGCATGCGGATGACGTCCGGGTTACTGGCGATATGGAGGAGAGTACGTCCGTCCTTTTCACACCTGTCCGGCTTAGCTCCAAGATGCAACAGTAGTTTAACGCGTTCCGGGTCATCGAGAGAAAGGCGCAGAGGAGTTGCCCCGTTGGCATCCGCAGCATCGACATCCGCGCCATTCTGTACGAGCAGGCTGGCTATTTGCGCATCGTGAGTGAGATGGAGGGGTGTCTTTCCTTCTTTGTCGCGTGCGTTGGGAGAAGCTTTTGCATCCAAAAGGAGGTGCAGGCAATCAATGTTGGAGGTGAGGTGCAGCGGGGTGCGACCTCGCGCATCACGAGCATCGACGTCTGCCCCGAGGCGTATGAGTTCCTTCATGCGTGCGGGCTGCTCCACAGCCTCATGGAGGGGTGTGTCTCCCTCTTTATCATGGGTGTTGATGTCAACTCCGCTCTCCACGAGAAGTCGCATGGCAAGTGGGTCACTCATGATATGCAGTAAACTACGTCCGTCAGCATCCTTTATATGGGGGTCAGCGCCTGCACTCAGAAGGATGCGCAGGCGTCCCAGAGAATGCTCATAACGCTGCAGCAGCAAACGCCCGAAATTGTCGCGGATGTTCACTCCCTTTTCTTCGACAGCAAGCCGTATAAAGCCCAGAAAATCCTCATCCGAATACTTAGGGTGGATTTGGGTGAGATCGTCGGGGGAAAAATGAGCCCCGAGTTGCATCCACATGCGGCAGAGTGCCAGGGAATCCTTTCCTTGGTAACAATGAGAGAGCGTGTAGCGCAGCAGGGGGCGCTCCCGGTCGGCGGCAGAGAAATCCGCGCCTGTAATGAGCAGAGTGCGGGCAATGCGCGGATTGGCGGCGTAATGAAGTGGGGTGAGTTTGTCGTCCGGTATTGCGGCGTTGACATCCGCCCCGGCGGCAATGAGCATACGTACGAGCATGTCATCTACTGTGGCGGCGATGCAGAGTGGCGTCCGCGGTTTGCCTTCACTGCAGACGGAATGAGGCAGAGCTCCGCAGTGTAGGAGTCGCTTCATAAGGTGGGACTCCTGTTCTCCGGATAGGAAAGAGGGGTAGAGGGGGAGCATGGAGGCGGCGTCCGGCGGTGCGGTTCCTCCGGTAGCGTCCAGGAGCGCGCTGAGGATCTTCTCGTCAGTTTCTTGCGCCGGCTCCATGAGGTCCGGCGAGTTGCGCGGAGTATCTAGGTACACCGAGAGAAAAGCCTGCCAAGCGCGATGATCTACGGGTACGTGATGCCGGTGCAGCAGGGAGATCATAGCGGGGATGCGGTAGGATCGGGCCTCCCGCTCCCCGACAGCAACAGGCAGCTCATGGGACCGTTGTTGCGCGGGGGAGAAGAGCTCATGGAGCGGGGAATTCTCCGCATCGATGTCAACCGTACCGTCCA
The DNA here is from genome assembly GCA_947628035.1 of uncultured Akkermansia sp. Lineage (GTDB taxonomy): Bacteria > Verrucomicrobiota > Verrucomicrobiia > Verrucomicrobiales > Akkermansiaceae > Akkermansia. Next base: position 2,924 of record CANQYL010000078.1, read on the forward strand.
GTAAAGCCGTGATCGCTGCGAGGTTACGAGCGCGTAGGGCGAGCTGCAGGGGTGTGATTCTGCTGCTTGAGGAAAAGGCAGCGGGATTTGCTCCGGCATTCACGAGACTCGTCACCATTTGTTGTACCTCCGGCGAGTCCCCCGTCCTCTCGTCACGCAACAGCTCATGGAGGATGTTTTCACCATTGGCGTAGGAGGGAAGAGGGCAGCCTGCCTGCAAAAGGGAAAGCACAACCTCCGGACCGGCGTGTACCGCTTCGTGCAGCCAAGTAAGGATGTCGGTGCCGGCAGAGGAGGGACGCTCCCATGTCTCCGTCGGATTGAGCCCTGCCGAGATCAGGGTTTGTAGAGCGGCGTCCGTGCGCACGACGTGCATGATGCCGCGCTCGTGAAGTAATTCGGGATGCTCGCGCACCAGGTTCCTCGCGGTAGCGTGGTCGTCGCGCAGGAGGGCTGTGGCAAGCATCTGCGCGGGGGAAGTGGCGGCCGCCGTTGTGGCGGCACCCAGAGCCATAAGAAGCTGCTGAGTTTCGGCGGATTCCCGGTTGCTAAAGTTCCACGCTGGCAAGACAGTGCCGGGCTTTATTTCAAGTCCTCTGCGCACGAGCAGAGCGAGGCTTTCCGGCGACAGTTCCGTTGACTCGCCTTCCGAGGGCAGCAGCTCGTTAAGCTCCTCGGCGCTCATTTCCCCCGCTTGCGAGAGCAGGAGAAAAAGTTTCTCTGCTCGTGAAGCCGCTTGGGGCAGCATTTTGCGTGCTTCTGTTGCACTCGGGATTTTTGAAAAGCAGCGACTCGTTTCTTCCTGAGAGGGAGGCCTCGTCTCAGAGGCGACCATCCGCAGGAGTTCTCTCGCCGGGAGACAGGAGGTGTACTGGCGTGCAGTTCGCCCTTCCTTGCTTAGCGCATTCACATTCGCCCCCTTCGCAACGAGCCAGGCGATGGCAAGGCGGTGGTTCAGATAGGCTGCTATCATGAGCGCCGTCTGTCCCTTCTTGTTGGCGGCATCGATGTTGCCTCCCGCCTCAATGGCGCGCATTTTACGGAGAAGCTGGGCACGTAGGCGAAGAGTGCGCTGGTCGGCAACCGTCGGCATATGAAAGAGAATCCCTACGCCCGTCGGTTCGACGTTCTTCTCCGGGGCTTTCGTCCTGCCGTCGGATGAGGGAGAAATCTCGTCGGCTGCACCCGCCGGGAAGAGACACAGAAGCAGGATGAGGCAGAACAGAGCGACACGAACAATGCGCCCCGTACTTGATTGGGAATCCGGGCGGGCAAATGAAAGTATTTGCCCTGCGTCGGTCAAATACTCACTATCTGTGCAACAAGTTAACAAAAATTGAGGTAGAAATCGTGGATGAAAAAGGGGATCAAGTTTTATTGCGTGATGCCGCGTTCGGCGAAGATCTTGAGGGTTTGGGCGCGTTTATATTCGATGGCCAAGAAGTGAGCCGTACGCTTCCATTTGTTCACGGCGGCGGGATCGGTTCCCGCATCGAGGAGCAGTTTCACGCTCTCCGGGTCATCCCGCTTAATCACCATGAGCAGCAGCACGCTGCTGCCGTTCTTGTCCAGATGCTTCGCGTCCGCGCCTTTCTCCAGCAACAGCTTGATCTGTTCGGCATTACGGGCATACATGAGCGGCGTCTTCCCCTCTTTATCCTGGGCATTCACGTCCGCTCCGTCGTCGATGAGCTGTTTGACGGAGTCAAGAGAGGCCTTGGGATCGGCGAGCGTGCGCATGAGTTGCGTGCGTTCTTGGTCATCGCGCGCGTCGTCCAAGGTGGATTTGGAGAGTTGGGCGCCGTGCTCTTGGAGGAGTTTCAGGTTTGCCTCCTTTGCGATTTCGTTGCGACAGTTCTTTTGCACAAGCTGCAAGGGCGTCTCGCCCGCCTTGTTCTTGATGTTTGGATCCGCCCCTCCCTCCAGTAAAGCACGAGTTACGTATTGATCAGGAGCAGAATCTCCCAAACATAGGTGGAGAGCCGTGTTGCCATCATTGTTCTTAAGATTCGGATTGGCCCCGGCCTCAAGTATGGCTGCAAGATTTTGATAACTAAAGCGACCACTCCCTTCTCTGACATAATACATGAGTGCTGTGTTGCCTTGGTTATCTTGAGCATTGACATTCAACCCATGGTGCATGAAAGTTTGGATATCTTCGAGGGAAAGTCGCCGGAAAAGCGGCGTGCGCCCGTCCTTATTGACAGCGAGCGGATCCACGCCGGCCCGGATGAGCTTCCCGATGTCCGAGCCTTCGGCAAGGAAGAGTAGAGTACTGCCGTCTTTATCTTGAACTTTAGGGTCTTGGAAACTGTTGATGAAAGCATTTTTTGCAACAGGGTTGTACGAATGAAAGACATTAGGAAATATAAGGAGTGAAACAGAGACGGGGTCAAAGACAGCTCCCGCCTTCTTCAGGAGTTCGATGATCTGAGCATATTGTCCCTTGGTGAGGGCAAGATTCGAGGAGTGTCCCCAACCGTGTTCGAGAAGGTCTTTGTAGATGGTAGCCGGGATTTTGGCTCCATCATCCAGCATGATCTGCATGCAATCCGGGTGGCAGATAAGGAGTTCGCCGCTGTAGCGGACGCCTTTATCGTGCAGGAGTTTAGCCACCTCGGCGTGATTCCCGGTGAGGGCATTTTTCAAGGCAGAGTCACCATTTTTGGTCACGGCATTGGGATCTACACCGGCGTCGAGGAGCTTCTGCGCGATGCGGGGACCTAAGCAGCCGGCGCGCATGAGGGTGGTCGTACCATCATCGCGCATCGCCTTGGGGTCGGCCCCGTGTTCCAGCAGCAAGAGGGCGACTTCTTCCCATCGGGCATCCGGCATGTCGGGATTCCCGCAATACAGTAAGATATTTGCCGGCACTTTGAATCCCGCTTGAAGGACGGCTTTGAGACCGGCAATGAATTCGTCTTGTTCTTTCTTACTACGAGGGGAGACAAAGCCGTTGTTGGATACTGCAAATTCGAGTTTTCGGCTCAACTCCCCTAGGTCGAGCTTGGCGCCGGCCTTGAGGAGAGCTTGTACGATGGCTCCCTCATTCGCCGTGTATCCTTCTTCAGGTTTGTTGGCAAAGATGAGAGAAAGAGGCGTATCGTTATCTTTATTAAGCACATTGGCGTTAGCTCCTTTCTTGAGCAGAGCCTGAACGATGGCGAGATTACCGGTTGCTGAGGCATAATGGAGGAGGGAATCACCGTCGGAAAAAGTATAGTTGGGATCGAGTCCTGCATCCAGCATAGCTTGCACCACGTCCGGCTTGCCATAGAGCTCACCAATGTAAGTCGTGTAGGCATCTGATGGACAAGCATACCCCATAAAAGGAAGAAGCATTCTTAAGGTTCCTTCATCCGTAGGTACAGGCGCTCCGGCATCCAGCAGAGTTTTCACTGCGGCGCCGTTGTAGCTGGTGGCAAGCACCTCTTTCAGGCAGGCTGCCCCATCGGGGACTTCACCGGCTGCTTTCAGCAGAGCCTGCACTGCGGCGGCAGATTGCGCGCGCCCATAGTATTTCGCTTCCTTGGCCAGACTTGGCTCTTGCTGCAGACAAGCCTCAATGCCGGGAACATCGTCCAGAAGCAAAGCAAAAATGAGCTTCTTGCGCGTATCGTCACACTCCTTGGACATGCCGCACGCCAGCAGAAGACGTAAATGAGGAGGCGTCGCGGATTCCCAATTTATCATGTTAAAAGACGCCACCGGCATACCATGACGCAGAAGAAATGCCAGGTTTTCTTCGGGGTACCTACAATATATTTTCGGCTGGAGACGATCAGCATGCGCCCCTGCACGTAAAGGCATAGCTATTCCCGACATCCAGGTCCCTCCAGGATTTTCTAATGCCTTCTGGGCTTCCTCGACTGATTTGAAGCGGCGTTTTTCTTCCTCGGGGAGAGGCAGCTTTTCCTCGCAGCATGCCTTGAGGAGTTCTTTCAGGCCTGCATTCTCTTCCTTGACGAGATCCCCCGCCGCCTTTCCTTTCTTGCTTTTGATGGCGGCATTCGCGCCCTTCGCCACGAGCCAGCATACGGCGAGACGGTTACCTTGCGCGGCGGCGTGCATGAGCGCGGTCTGTCCGTGCTTATCCACAGCATTCACGTTGCCACCCTTTTCAATCGCCTTGAGCTTTTGGAGCAGGGCAGCCGCTTTCTTCTGCTCCTTGCTGAGCTTGGCTCCCTTCGCCTGCTTCCCCATGCCCGCCGGGAAGAGGAGCTCCACTCCTTGCGGCGGGACAGCCGGCTTCGGCGCCTTTTCCTTCGCTCCCGACGTTCCGGCGAGTAATAGGATAGCCATCAGGAAGAGGACAATAAAACGTTTATAATAAGTTAATAACAAATCGGGGGGGGGTAGCGGTGATGTGCGACATGGTCGGTTGAGGTATTACACAGGGCTATTCTACCAAAGATAACAATTATGAGCAAGAAAAAACAGGTGGATTTGATCGGATGTGCGTGAAGATATGGTCACGTTGCTTGACAAATTTCAGCCGGGTAGGTAGGATGAGCGCTGTGGAAAGGATGAACATAGGAACCTTGGTCAAAAGCTACCTTCGGGGGCAAATAGAGCAAGGCAGAGGACAGCTCTCTCTGGAGGAGGATGTGCGTCCTATCTTGCGTGAGTGGATGCTGGCGGCTCGTCGAGGAGCCGTGGTGGGGCGTGTGTCTGCAGAAACGTTCGCAGCGAGGGAAACTCCGCCCTCGTCCGGTTCGGAGACGGAAGGGAATCAGGAGCCCGCCGAGGCGAAAGAGTCTTTGGAAAGGATGTTGCGGGAAGAAATGCAAGAACAGCCTCAACCAAAAAACGTGGAAGAGCCTCAGCTCCCGTTTTTCCGTCCGGCCGGAAAAACACGAGAGGAATTATGGGAACAGGCGCAAAAGCTCATCACTCGTTGGGAACCCCTGCGCAGTCTGGGAACCTTACGTGAGAGAGCAGTGTGGGGTGAAGGTTCGCCGGATGCTGATATCATTTTCGTGGGAGATGCTCCGAATTATTACGATGAACAAGAGGGACGTCCTTTCTGCGGAGAAGCCGGCGTCAAGTTGGACGAGATGCTCAAGGCCATGGGGCTTACCCGCCACGATGTTTACATCACCCATTTCGTCAAATTCCGTCCCAAAATGCCGCGTCAGACCACCAACAATCGTCCGCCGGATCGGGAGGAGGTGCGGCTCTCTACATCCGTGCTCGACTTTGAGGTGAAACACGTGCGCCCCAAGGTGATCGTCGCTCTCGGCGTCGTTGCCGCCCGCGGGCTTCTCCGCCGTGGTGACCTTCCCCTCTCCGAGTACCAGGCCATCAAGGGAGGCGTCTTTTGCGGAGCTCCCGTTGTCGTTACTCACCACCCCAGCTACCTTTTGCGAACCACCTCTCTTCCGGAACGGCGCAAACTTTGGGAGGAAATGCTGCGCGTCATGGAGCTGGCTCACCTCTCCATTTCCTCCAAGCAGCGTGCCTATTTCCTGCCGAAGAATTGAACGGACCACCGGGGCAAACGCTTTGCGGTTGCTATGTACGAATTACGACTTACGATTTCAGGGAATTCGCGCGCAAAGCGCGTTTCAGCGGAGCAGTAGCATAGCGGAATTTCCGGGGTCAACGGTGATGAGTAGCTAGAAAGGAGCCGGAGAAAAGATTTACGATTTACGAAGCTGCCGACGCTCCAAGGCGGCTCGCCTCCCATTTACGATTTACGATTTATTTAAGCAGAGCCAAGGAGACGGCAGGGCAACCGCATTAGAAAATGCGGTTGCTATGGGAGTAGCGGACCGACGGTCAAATTCCCAACGTCATCTGGTCCTCATCCATGGAGCCCGATGTGGGGCGGGGCGGGGGAGCGACCGGGGGAGCAATCGATGTATCTGGGGGCGGTGCAATGGGCTCGGCAGGCGCCGGTTTTTCCTCGTCCGGGGAGGGAGTCGGAGCGGTGGGGTCGGGGATCATGCGCGCGATGCGTTCCACCGGATTTTTCGTGACGATGTTGCCGAGCACGGAGCGTCCCTTGACGCGCAGTTTGGCAAAATCGAAGGGAACGGGTCGGCGTAGTTTTTTGAGCTGGTTTTTGAGGAAGACGTTGACCTTGATGGCCGAGCTGTCGTCCTCGGTGGCGTGGACGGAGAAGAAGAAGATGCGGGAGCCCTTCGTTCCTTGAGTGAGTTGGTATTCTTTGTCGCGCGTGAAGCCGCCGAGACGGAATCGTTTGGCGTAGCTGACACCCTCTTTGCCATCGCGGTAGATCATGTTGAAGACCCAATCCTGACCCGGGCGCAGCACACGAATGTCCAGCAGCTTCTTGCCCACGTAGAACTTGTCCTGGATGCGTCTCACCATCATGACGCCTTGATTGTCGATGGTGAGAACATCACTCATGGTGGAACATTTCTCGATGGCGGTACCCTTCTTCACCCCGTAGCCGGCAAAACCCTCCTCATCGATGTAGAGCATCTCATTCTCGACGGCAGCTTCAGCGCGAGTGACGGCGTCGAAGGTGGAGATCTCCGTGCGGCGTTGGCGTCCCTCGCCGTATTTTTTCCGGAGGTTTTCAAACCATCGGATGGTGAAGCGCGTGAGTTGGGCGAGGTTCTTGCGAGTCTGCTCCATCTGTTTTTCGAGGTCGGCGATGCGTTCTTCGGCTTCGTGGATCTCGTACTTGGCTATCTTCTTGATGCGGATTTCGGTGAGGCGTATGATATCCTCCTGGGTCACTTCGCGGAAGAAATCCTTGACGAAGGGGACGAGCTTCTTCGCTATTTGGGAGAGAGATTGCTCCCAGCTGTTGCTCTGTTCGAGAACTTTATAAATGCGATTTTCGATGAAGATTTTTTCAAGACTCACCTGCATCCAGGTCTCGCGCAACTCGGCAAGCTGCACTTCCAGCTCCTGGCGCAGCACCTCCCGCGTCTTGTCCACGTTTGCCTTGAGAATCTCGCTCACCCCCATGAAAACCGGCTTGCGGTCATGGATGACAACGGCTTTCGGTGATATGCTCACTTGGCAATCCGTAAAGGCATACAGAGCCTTGCAGGTCCTCTCTACGTCCGCCCCGGCGGGGAGCTGAAGGAGGATGTCCGCCTCAGCTGCTGTATTGTCTTCAATTTTGGCGAGCTTGAGTTTCCCCTTTTCAATGGCGGACTCGATGCTCTGGATGAGAGATTCCGTCGTGGTACCGTAGGGGATCTCCGTGATACGGATGAGCCGTTTGGATGTGGTGTCCAGCCTCGCGCGGCATCGCAGACGGCTGTTGCCGGTGCCGTCGTTGTATCCGGAGACATCCAGCAGACCGCCCGTCGGAAAATCCGGGTAGAGTTCGAACTCCTCGCCACGCAGATAGTGGATGGCGGCGTCGATGATTTCGTTGAAGTTGTGCGGGAGGATGAGGCAATTCATTCCGACGGCGATTCCAAGCGCCCCCTGAGCCAGCAGCAGCGGAAATTTCACCGGTAGAGCCACAGGCTCCTTGTTACGACCATCGTAGCTGAGCTTCCACTGCGTTACTTTCGGACTGTAAACCACCTCTTTGGCAAAGGCCGAGAGCCGTGCCTCAATATAACGGGGCGCCGCAGCGGCATCGCCGGTCAGGATATTGCCCCAGTTCCCCTGTGTTTCAATGAGCAGCTTTTTTTGTCCGAGAGTGACGAGGGCGCTGCCGATGGAGGCATCACCGTGCGGGTGGTACTTCATGGTGTCGCCTACGATGTTGGCCACCTTGTTGAAACGTCCGTCGTCCATGCGCTCCATGGAGTGCAGGATACGCCGCTGCACGGGTTTGAGACCGTCATCGATATGCGGCACAGCGCGCTCGAGGATGACGTATGAAGCGTATTCCAAATAATAATCCCCGAACATTCGCTGGATTTTGCTCGGGTTCTCTTGCTTATAGACCGGTACGCTCTCTTCACTCATACGCCACGCGCCATCTATTCTACCACATACTGTCTTTTTTTCAAGCGCAGAAACAGAGCAAACGCATTGCGCATTGCCTCAAAAATAAAGTCACCGAAGGGACCTCAGAAACGAAGAAAAAGAATTTTCCGAAAGCTTGATGCCT
>CANQYL010000079.1 GCA_947628035.1 uncultured Akkermansia sp.
CGGTCCTGAATATCGTTGACGATGTAGTGGGCGCTGGCGATAAGGCTGAATGCGAGGAAGGCGTAGAGAGCCGACAGAACGGAGGGGACGTCCGTAAACTGGAAGGAGAACAAGAGAGGAGCAAGGACAAAGGCGTTCTTGACCCACTGCTTGATGCGGATGAGTTTCAGCCAGGCTTTCATGAGACGATATAGAAGTTGATGAGGAGGAGACAGAGACCGGCGTAGATCCCAGCGAAGACGTCATCGAGCATCACGCCCCAGGCGTTGAGCAGCTTTTGATCAGCCCACTTGGCGGGTTGGGGTTTGACGATGTCAAAGAGACGGAACAGGAAGAACCCGGCGATGTACGCCCACCAAGCGTTCAGATTTTCAACCAGGCGAGAGCCGACAAAGGCGAGGGTGACCAACTGTCCCACGACTTCGTCGATGATGATGAGCGAGGGGTCGTGTTTGGTGTATTTGAGGATTTCTTTGGATGCGATGACTCCTATGAAGAAAGTGACGGCGGCGGTGAGCAGCAGCCCCCACGTCCCATAGAAGTAAGCGATGCCGAAGGCGACGGGCAGAGTCGCTGCCGAACCGGCGGTTCCGGAGGCAAAGGGAAAGTAGCCGACCCCGAATCCGCTCCCGGCTGTGTAACATAGGAATCTGTATATTTTGTTGTTCATGGTGTGTTCTGAGGTTGTCGGGGAAATTCTTTAGAAAGTTGCTTCTTGCAATTTTCAAGCGCCTTTGCATCGGTAACGAAGAGAATGATATCCTTCCACACGATGAGCCCGTTCTCGTGAGGCCACGCCTGAGCTTTGTCCAAAATGCCGGCTTCCCACAGCCGTTTGAGTTGAGCTTTAGATTTGGGATCATTAGGACGGTCAGAACGAAGGATCTCGCCTCTAAACTCTGTTTGATAATAAAACTCGTGGGCATGGAACAAATCCCAAGGAGCATCATAGCTAAATGACAATAGACTGTTTCCGGAGTCATGAAACTTTGTTGAAGATCGTAATTTCTTATAAAAGCGCGAGCGCAGGGAAATAGGCCGTCCAATCTGAATAATCTTGTATTTTCGATTCACGTCGAAATCTTCTTGGATTTCCATACGTGCCAGCACTCTGTTCCAGAGCATTTTTTCCGCATCGAATCCCAGTTTCCAAACTCGCAGACAATCTAAATCATTGACAACGGAAACCCAGATAATCCCCGATGCCGCAAGAATGCTCAGATTATGCAACTTTTTGAGCTTTGTAAAAACTATAACCGTCATCAACGTTTCAAAGACGACCAACCCAAATAATTCTATTCGTCCAGCTATGAGGTGCTCATTAGCAATTATCATGGCAGTCTGCGTCGCGAAGAGTGCTCCACCAAGTAAAAGCACTCTCACGATTTTTTGCTTGAAGTTTCCCATTGAACAAATGTACAACACCACGAGAACCGTAAACCCTAAAAAGACCCACAAAATGCCTTGGGAGATAAAAGGAAAAGGATATTCGTACAATTGACGAAAACTTTGTTCGAATAAAACAACTAGACGTTCCGGGATCTGGTCAAGGGGTAGCGTTTGCGTGTTGTAGCCACCATTTGGCAAGAACACAAACGTAAGTACGAGTTTGTAAGAAAGAATCCCAAGTACAATGATGATCGCCGAAACAACGTATGGGACAAAGAGGGATCGAAACTGCCTCCATGAGCTATCCCACTCAAATGATTGTACTAACAGCTTACCAACGAAAGCCACGGCAATGGTGTTAATCAGGACAGGATACGTTGCCAGCGACAGGTTAATCAGGACAAGGGAGAGTACAGCGAGGGTCCCCTTCCTCATGAGAGAATCTTCCTCAAATGTGATCTTCTCGCATAGTATCAGGGCAATCAGAGCAAGAGTGACACCCATGAAAACCTCTGGCAACATGTGTTCATAATACATCATGCATAATGTAAACGGCTGAGCCGTCAGAATGAGACCACACAGGACAAAGTAACCGACTCGCCTTTCCAATTTCCAGTAGGTACAAAGCAATACCGCATTGAGTGCAAGAAAGAGGAATGAGACAACATCGTAGATAAGGGGTAAATAGATGCCGCCAAGAACGGTACTCTTAATACCATACAATGCGTACCTCCCGCACCATACAAAATGCTTTGCACTCTGGAAAGCGAACACATCTTTCCAATCATGATTCCCCCACATAAATTGAATAGCGTGGAACCCAAAAGCGAAGCAAAGGACACCAAAGATGCTCCAAAAGGCTCGTCGATGGATTTTGTTGATGTTTGGGTAAATACCTAATATATCTTGCAGCATGTCCCTTTTGTAGAAGAATTCTGATATTCTTTTGCCCATCCGTTCAAAAGTGCCCAAATAATAGAAAATAAACAACGTACAAACAATGAATAATTCGACCAGTCTTCCCCATCTGATGTCTCTGAAGAAGAAAGGTTTCTGGATGTCAAAGGTTAACGTCATATTTTGTCCATTTTTAACATTTTGAGACCTGTGTATGAACGGCTTATCACACCAAACGACTTCCTCCTGAGCAATAGGTTGTTCATCGAGACATATATTCTCAAAACGCACCCAAGCTGACTTTACTGTATCATGAGAGGGGCAGGACAAATGCGCACCTCGAAAACACATCCCAAGCGATATCTCTTTGGCCTTTCCCCGAGGGATCAGTGTCATTTGATAGGATTTTTTAAGATAGGAAACAGGGAAAAAGACCATGACTCCTTGGTTATTCTTTCCATTTAACATCCATCGTGGTCTGTCCACATGCACCTCTTCCCCCCCTCTAACCTCAATTTGTCCATCACTCACCTCCCCAGCAAAGGCAACATCTATTCGACCAAAACGGTTCTTGTACGTCCACAGGGCATCATCTTTCAGGAAAGCACTTGGAAACAGGGTAATCAACACCATGCTTAGGAGAAGCCCTCCCAATAACGCTTTTATAATTTTTTTCATTTTGCTTTTATTGTTAGTGTTTGATGTTGTTCATGAATGGAGAGATACGTTTACAGATGTTCTTTCTCCCACAAAATTGCCTGTCAGGCTCCGGAAAGCATACCTCTCGCCACATTGATTCACACGGATAAGAATCTCCAATGCCTCCTGCGCGTTAACTCCCCTCTTGCATAGAGACGCGAAGAGGTGATAAAACTCGCCCTTGATGTCCGTGGCGAAGACGCCCGGGTCGTCTGTCCCTAGTACGACAAGAGGAGGAACATCCCCTTCGCACGAGTTGACTCCAAGCCACCTCAGTGAATGGTGCTGTCCCATCTCCTTATACTGCCCAATACGCAAGTTACTCGTGGGGAGAGTCTCCATCACGATTGATTTTTCCACGAGCTTGCGCATCGCCAGTTGCTGCAGCAGTTTCAAGATATCTTCAGAGAAATAATCGGTGGGAACTTCAATACGCACCTGGCTTCTTTCCCAAGTTTCTCTGTCACGCTGCCATTTGATAAGCAACCAGATCACCATAGGTGCCTCTCGTGTAAACGCCTGATATATTTTGATTTCCTCTCTTCGTTGTGGAGCCATGTGATTCACAGAGGATAACATCTTTTGAATAATCTTCTCATTGAGTCGTGTCTCGTTAAGGTTCTTCTTTTCCGCCGGTAAGGAATCACAGACCCCATGCTTCCCCTTTTCATAAATACGCCAAAGCTCCAGAGGATCCAAACCACGAAGATCAAAGATTCGTTTCAAGAAATGAGGAGAAGGGATTGGCTCTCGGAAAATTTGATAACCAAGCTCTCGAATATCGTTACTAAGACGATTCACCACATGCTCCATGCCCTCCCGTTGCTGCAGGATGTTCCATGCGAAAAGCACATCCAGTAGCCACTCTTCACGCGTGGGAGAAATTTGCATAGGCATGCTGCTGAGCCACAGCGTGGGATTAACTCCCAAAGCCGTGGCGTGCCCGATGCGATCTCCTCCGCGTAGTTCGAGAAAATCAACGGCTTCGCATACGGCACGAATGCCGCTGACAAGATGACAGAAATCTTCTCCGGCATGATAGGTAGCGTGTGGAAGATTCAATTCATAGCGTGCCTTCCTATAAGCCGAAGCAAACACGTCGGGCGGCGTGTCCAGTTCATAAGCGGCGGCATCCACGCCGCGAATCCATTTTGAAAGCATAGGGTGCGCTTCCAAAAGCATACGCATATTTTCCAGCACCTTTTCGTATTCTTCTCTCTGACGATCAAAACGGATCTGACCTACTTCAAGCTTGTTATGTTCATCCGGTTTCCAAGAACGTTTAATGAGGTGTACAACAATCGAAGGTCGTACGAGTCGGTTGCGAGCATGCAATAACTCATCATCAATTTCTTTCAGTACTACGTCCAGCTCAGCCGTCAACCTTGCATCCGGTTCTTTTCCATGATGGTCATGTCGAAGCGCCCTCGTGCACCGAAGTAACTGATCCTTCTCCACCACATGATTCTCGTCTTTATAGTGACGAACATATTCCAAATACCCCCATAGGATTGTAAGAATTTTGCGCTGGAGCTTATTTATATTGGATGCCGGCGATATTCTCAACTCCACGTAGTTGGTGACACTCTCTCTTTCGGAACCATGCATACGCTCAAAAATTCCTCTAAAATAGCATGGTTGAGTAACAAGGAGTTTTTGCACAGAGGAATATCGTTGGAACTGACTGAACCCCACAAAATTATCCCGCTGAACGCACAGCATGTAAAATTCGTTCGTAAGGAGGATGTAAAGCAGGAGCGCTCTATCGACGAGGTGATTTGGGGAGCGTCTCTGCTTCTCAAGCACTTTCATCATCCATTGCAATTCTCTCGTCGTATTCGGCAGATTCTCCTTATCTCCTCCATCCCCATGCGGTATTTCAAATAATTCCCTGGCTTTTGTATTCTTCCACGATTGTGGCGGTATCCTACCCAACGCAGCCAAAACCCCCTCAGGCTCCACACAAGAAAATTCCTCCTTTCCCGTCTTACCACCCCTCCAAAGAACCTTCTCATCCCGGGCATAATTGATCAAAATGTACCTGAGAGCTTTCGCTATCTCCATGTGATCTTCCATCACATCAGGAGTCAAGTCGCTGTGAATGAGCCTATATAAACGAGGAGTCTCTTTATTTGTCTTAAACTTCTCTCTTTGAAGCTCCCATTCTTCGTTCGTATGATTTAAGGCGTGCAACCAACATTCTTCGGCATACGCGCATAGGTTGGCGTGTACGTGCGAATCATTCAACCCATGTCGCATGATGTAATTTTCGACTCCTTCATCGTAGGGATAAAGTTGTTTGAACTTTCGTTGTACCAGAGGGGTCGGTTGGGTATATTTTGCTTCCAGTTTCAGGTACGCCCATGCCAAAACCGGCAGTGGGGACAAGCGGCTGAGCATATTTTGCCACCAGCCGAACTTCTCCATTTTAATGTACAGCTCGTTATTGCGCACAGTGAGGTACTCATCCATCAAGCATTGCAACGACGCCAACACAATGCTCGGTTTCCTATTACTTTCTTCAGGTGGTGTATATTTCCACTCGTACCGCAACTCACTGTTCTTCTGCTTTATATAGTCGTACTCGAATTTTCCCCATCTATGCTGGAACACATGATCCGGACGTGTGCTGTTCCACCTATGGAAGTCCAAATGTACAAACTCCAGCAGAAAGTTTCTTTTCCCCAAGGTGAACTCCGCATTCAAGGGCTGCTTAATCAACCACATAAGTAGATGCTCATTGGCTAGCACGTACGCTGGTATGGTCGAAACTTCTGCCATAATTGCTTATTTTTAGGACTCGCTTTTCTCACGGAGCAGACTTCTTCGTCGCAGCAGGCTTTTTCGCCGCAGAGGGGATCAGAATATCATATAAGTTGAAATATTCCGTTAGGGGAAATTCCCCGATCTTTTTCCTATAGAAACGTGTTATCCGACCGGTCTGTGGAATCGATTCCATATACCTTGAGAATAATCTCGCGGCTGCATTAAACCACCCTATATACTTGGGCAATCCGGGCTTCTTTTCCGAAGATTTTTGAGTATTCTTTTTCCCATCCTTTTGAACCGATAGGTTGCTCAAAGTCCGTAAAAAATTGTATAATTCAGACCACAAAATCCCCATTATATTTGGAGTGATGTTGTCAAGAAATGTCGAAGATGTTTTTTGCGCATCCCTCAGCTCTTTATACCACTTCACAATCTCCCCCATGAGAGAGTCAGCTTTTTCATTGACCGGCTCATCGTAACCTTGTGTGTTTTCTTTCTGTTCCTTGTTCAAAAGGATGGATCTACCGATCCACAACCGTCCATCATGCCCCTCTCCCTCTGGTACCCCCAATTGCCACTCTGGGCGACGACATGAGCTGATAGGAAAGTATTCCTCCGTTAAATTAAGGAGATATTGTTTGGCCATTTCATCTAACGCCGCTTCCCCTCTGTTCGGAAGATTATTTGTATCAAGACTATAAATTTCATCACAAATTTCTATGCATCGTAGGATATACGCAATGTAACTGTATATCGAAATGTAGTAGTTGTTATCACGTCCATCCGACTTATTCATGCTGACAAGGAGAGCTACAGTCTTCTTCAATATATCCAGGTCCTGAGACGCTTTCTCTGCATACCTCCCCATTTTTTTCAGGATACCCGGATCCTGAATACGGACCACTCCTGAATGAATGCTGTAATTATCCGGATCGTAACACCAAATCATATTAGCATGTCTTGCCCAACGAGAAGCGTTTCGCCAATTTCCAATGTGTAAATATTCCTCGAAGCTTTTTCTTAGATCTTTTTCGGTTTTAAATGTAGAACCTCCGGTTGCCGCCGCCTGCTTATATTGTTCCAGAGCCTGTGCATACAAAGCAACAGACGCCGGACCATAACACAAATATGACAGAAAACCCTTTAGATCTTTGACGTGTCTCTTAAAATTTGCGGCTAAAACAAGTGTGAGATATCTATATTTTGAGCCCCGTTCAATTTCATCAGAAAGATAAAACCCATGTTCCAAGTCTCCTGTATCTTGACAAAGACGCAGAAGCAAAGCATAATAAGCTCGTCCATCGTCCGAATCAAGCTTTTCATAATTATAGGACAAATCCGGCAACTGATCATGCAGGGAACGATTTAAAGCGGTTCGTACAAGGAATTCTATTTGCTCCCTGAGCTGCTTTGTTTTTTCAGCGTCGGAATCTTTTGCATTAAGTTGATCTAGCTTATCCAAAATTCCTTCTCTTACCCAGTATTCCAAAATCTGAATGATATTGCGAAGGGGTAGAGACATGAATGTATCCACGTGAGAGTTTGCCTCAGAATCATTTATACTAATCGCTATGTGAAATAAGTCTTTTAGCCAATCTTCCAAAGATGGATTTTGATGAGCATTATTAATTTTCAGTTCAATCCTGACACGATTACGTTTATGTGACAAAGTGTACAGACTCCTCAATTCAAACTGCTGTTTCACGGGAAAAAGTTTTGCAAAATATTGAGCCGCATGGGACACGATATAACTTAGTCTTTCCTCCTTACCCTGTTCGTCGCATCGGTGATATTTGTAATCATACTCTTTGAAAAATCGTTCTCGGATACGTTCAATATTGATAGTTCGATCCCCTGCCATCAAAACAGTCAGATACTCGTTAGATATAAAAAGTCTCAAATTTTCAAGCACATTGTAACATTGCTCAGTTCGTATATCGATATCGTCAATAACAAGAACAAAGGCATCAACGCCATACAATCCGCATAGAAGCTTCATACACTCCTCGAAATTTTTCTTAATCTCCTTGTTCATCTCCGGATCATTGATGCGTAAATTGGCAGCTCTATGTTCACTCAGTCCGCTCAACGCCTCGCGTTCCTGCGAAAACCGCACGATCGCCTTGTCAAGCTTCTGCATTACACTTTGAAGCATCAATACATCATCATATTTGGGAGAGTACCGCTTGGTATTCTCAGAAAACTCTTCCACCTTTGTCTTGATCGCGGCTGCCACCTCAATGAAAAAATCTGCCGGGACACCGAAGGATTGGGAAGGGTCGTACCAATGCAAAAATTTGAGAGTAATGTCATTATGACCACCATTCTCCAATTTTTCCACCACCTGTTTCAGGAAGGTCGTTTTCCCGCTTCCACGTTTGCCTGTGATAAAATAATTAAACGGGAAATTATCGTCTCTCCTAGATTCCCTAATAAATGAATCCGTCTTCTTCTTCGCTTCCTTCTGTTTTTCTCTCCGTACACTTTCGCTGATCTGCTCTGTCAATTTGTCAAGAAGCTGTTTGTGTATGACTCCAAATACGGTATCCTCGGTAACGATGCTCGAAGTCAAATTTTCACAGTCCAACACGACCACGTTTTCGTCTTTTTGTCTTTCGGTATTCATAATTTCTTGAGGGATGTTAAGGTTTCGTCTGTATCAACTCAGCGTTTTATGTTCGTTTCAATGCTATGGAAATGGGGAGAGGGAAGAGTTATTGCTATCAATTTCACATCCATGAAAGCTCGTCCGTTTCGGAGGAAATCCCATAATACTTTTGTCAAATCGATGTCTGATTCAACGTGCAGAAGGGAGGCGATCTGCTCTGAGGGGACGTGCTCTCTTATCAACGTTTCCTGTGTCGTATTTTGAACGACAAAATGCACTTTGGAGGCTTCCTCCTGAACAATTTCTTGTAACCGTTGTTTGTCGGAGTCCCGGGAACCCGCCAGGTCAAAAACGCAGCACACCCGCTGGGAGTCTCGCATCGAAATCTTGTTCCTGATGTAACTCAAATAGAATAACACAGAATTCGATAATGAAGGCTCTGCGGATATGGGAATCCCCATGATAGAACGCTTTTTGTATCCCCCTGTAAATTTGATTTTCTCATACGGGATGCCCAGGATCTGCTTCACTTCCCGATCCGAATAATAACGATGCTTCCACAAAGGAAGCCCCAGAAAGCGAAATTGTATCGCGTTAGAGCTTATCCGCATACCTGACAGGCGTTTCGCTTGCAGAATCCGGCAGACCGCTTCGTAGTTGTGATTGCTGATAAAGTGTGCGATAAAATAATACGGAGGGGAATACCTTTTCAGGAATTCCTGCACAGCAGGGTCGTTGTCAAAGTGATTCTTGATATATTGCTTGATGAAATCGAAGAAAAAGCGCTTCTTTTCTTCACCCGTGACGCCATACGTCTTCAGGTGCCATATATAGGAAAACAGGATCACAGCTCTGAAGCCTGTCTCGCAGGCAGGAAATGCGGGGTATTGCCGACATCTCTCGAAGGAGTATTCGTACGCTTGGATAACACAGGACAAATCTTCCCCTTTCGTCAACCTCGTGTTCCCCCTGCGGTTGTAACGATAGGAATAGTACGCCTTGTTATGCACCATCATTCGGTCAGCAGCTATGGCAACCTCATAGGCAAAGCTCGCATCGTTTGTGTTTTGAATCGTCTGGAAGCGAATCTTTTTCTTGATCAAAAATTCTCTTCGATATATTTTGTTGAAAGGATAAACAATCAAGCCCCATATAAAATCTCCTAAATCTCTCGCATTGAAAATTTTACCCCTAAGGAAATCATTAACAAACGACTTCGAAAAAGGTCCCTCATAACTCTTTCTTTGTCCGGAATCGTTATAAAAACCACAGAGGAGGACATCCAATCCGTACTCTTGAGCATGAGCGTAGAGTTCCTCGAGCATGGTCGCATCACAGTAATCGTCCGGGTCGAAAAAAACAACCCATTCGCCCACGGCATGGTCAAGCCCTGTATTACGGGCGGAGCCGGCAAATGAATGCTCATCCTGGAAAAGTCGGATGCGAGCATCTTTTGCCATGAACTCGCGGATAATGTCCACCGATGCATCCGTAGAGCCATCATCCACACAAATAACCTCAATCTCCCGCAGGGTCTGGTTCAGCAGACAAGACAGCGAATGCTTCAGGTAAGCTGCCACATTGTAAACGGGCAGAATAACTGAAACTTTCGGAGTAGATGGAAGATTATTCGGAATCATGCCGTACGGGTGTTTGCCTCGTCGATGTTTATTTCTTTACATTCTGTGGGGACTTCGTTCCTATCAGGTTCACAGGTAGCCAGCAAAGGAGCGGCTCGCACTCACGATGTAGGCTTGTCTCTTAATGCCGAATCGTTCAAAGGTTTGAAAAGCGATCGATTTTTTCCTCAATGCTGCTTGTGTCCTTTTGATTGTATTTTTTTCTCCCACACGCTCAGCATCGTCAAAAATAATCACGAAATCCTCTGCTAAATTCCCATGTCCGATCAAATCCACCACGTTGGAGCGCGGCAGATTCTTTCCTCCCCCCACCGGACCATCCACAATAATCAAATCAAACTTTTGGTCTCCCACCAGTTCCAGAAGACCTGCATATTTGTCATTCCTCTTGCGTCGGTACTCGAAATACTCTAAATCGAGGTGATTGATGCGGATGTGCTCGTGTTTCGGCAACTCCGGCCGATATATTTGGATCCAATCGAGGCTGTGCTCGCATACGTTGAGGTAAGCCTCGAGATTTTTATATGCAATATACTGAGTCGTCAACTTCGTCGTCTGACCCAAACCGAACTCCAAGATGTTTCGTGGCTCAATCTTGTCCAAAATGCGGAACAACAGATAGATGAAGCTGTAATTAGCTGCCCAGTTGTGCAAGTCAAAAGTCCGGTTCTTCACCCATGAGCTTTCCTCCATGCCGTCATGCAGGAGATGAGCGTAATTGAGCTCCTTCAGCTCGTTGTAGCACTGCTCTAGCCTCCCCTCTAGGGCGGCAAGCCGTTGTTCGTGCTTCCGAGCTAATTTCAACAA
>CANQYL010000080.1 GCA_947628035.1 uncultured Akkermansia sp.
TGTAATCGGGTCAAAGGGCAAACACCATTTTTTTATCCCTTCACATTTTCCTATGGGATGACAATGATTTACGATTTGAAAAATTCCGCACCGTTGGCGCAATCTAGCGGAGCGAGAGCGCAGCGGAATTTTTGAAACGATGCGAGTTGTTGGTTCGAAAGCGGCCGGAGTTTCGCCATGCCATCGTGTCGGCTTTGCTTCCATCGTCCATCGTCCATCGTCCATGAATTGCCTTCTTGCTGGGCTTTGCTTTCGTCTAGGAAACGCACGGGAAATGGGGTGAATAAGCCTGAGGAAAATTTTATGGGGACACGTGTGTTTTTGTCTCGTTCTGCGCGATCTGTGATTGACGGGTGGAATGACTCCGTGTAAACTTGGAGCATGAGATTGGAGAGCATCAAAACCCTGAGCGCCATGACGGCGAATGGGGACGAGGTACGAGGCACACTCTTTGTTCAGGTGTCTCAGAAACTGCAACGCACGACAAAGAACGGAAAACCCTACTTGGAAGTGCTGTTGGCGGATGCGGACGGTAGTGTGTCGCTTAAGGTCTGGGAAACAGCCCCATGGTACACAGATTTTTGTTCAAGTGCGATCAATCAGGGAATTGCTGTGGAGGCGCTTTGGCGCAACACGCCGTACGGCATGGAGGTCGGAGATGTGAGAATACGACCGTTATCGCCGGAGGAAGAAGAACAGATGCTTATCGGGAGTGAGGAACTTCGGTCGCGGCAGGCTGCGGATTGGAATGAGCTGTGTCGGATGGTGGAAGAGATAGTCGACCCTCGGCTGGCTCAACTCAGCAAGCTCCTGTTGGAGCGCTACGGAGACAGATTCCGGCGAGCGGCGGCGGCAAGGGGGTACCACCACGCTCGGAGAGGAGGTCTTGTGGAGCACACGGTCGGTGTCATGCGCACGGCGGATGCTTTATGCAAAGCCTATCCGCAATTAAATCGAGATTTGATGCTGGCCGGGGCTCTCTTTCACGACTGCGGCAAAATATGGGAGAATGGTTTCCCGGAGCATGGATTGACCATGCCGTACTCCGACGCAGGGGAATTACTGGGACATATTTCCATAGGAATCGAGGTAATCAATCGGCTGTGGGCGCAACTCAACGTGGGGGAGAGGAAAGAGGCGTGGGAGAAGCTGACGCCGAGTTCGGAACAGGTACGACTGCACTTGCTGCACCTCGTCGCTTCCCACCACGGGAGTATGGAGTTCGGGTCACCGGTCGTACCCAAGACACCGGAGGCTTTTGCTTTAAATCACGCGGATGACTTGGATGCAAAAATGGAGATGCTGCGTGGAGCCTATGAGACCTCCCCTGTTCTCTCCAACCACATACGGCAGCGTAAGTTGCCTCTGCCCGGCAATGTGGCGGATCCGCTGCCGCGTGTTGATGAAACGAGAGAGAGTTGAGATGATAGAGAGCATTTTGAGCATCCTTGCCGTATGCGGTACCTTGGCTCTGTCGCAGTTGAGTCCGGGTCCGGATGTCATCTTTGTGTTCCGCACATCGCTGGCGCAAGGGTTTCGTCGAGGATTCGCCGTGGCTTTGGGTATCAACATAGGGTTTCTCATTCAAAGTATCGTTGCCTGTACGATTGGCGTATGGGTTCTGGAGCAAAGTTGGAGTCGCTGGCTGATCATCGGGGCCGCCTGCTGGCTGCTCTATCTCGCCTGGAAAATTTTTCCCAAAAAAGCGTCCGAAGCTCTGACGCTAGACACTCAGAGGGAGCAACAGGAGGGGTGTCTCTCCCTCGTGGGACAGGGCTTCCTCTGCAATATCCTGAATCCGAAGTGTATGCTCTTTATCCTCGCACTCTCCACCGATGCCCTCCGGCGACATTCCGGGGTGAGTTGGTATATGCCGGTATTGGTGGCGAGCCTGTTTTTGGCGAGCTTGGCAGGTTGGGCGCTTTGGAGCGGATTGTTGCAGTGGACTCCCCTACGCCACGCGTATCTGCGGCACACGCGCGGCGTGGATGCCGTGTTCTCGTTCATCTTGGCTGCGTTCGCCATTCTTCTCTTGCTGCGATGAAGGAAGAATCTCGTCGCCCTGCACCCAGCAGCCCCCTCATTGCTCTTGCTCCCATGCAGGACGTGACAGATATAGCCTTCATGCGCACACTCTCGCGCATCGGGTGCCTGCCCGATTTCTTCATGACGCCTTATCTGCGCAGCACACGCACTACCTGCGCCATGATGGATTCCCCTCTGCGCTGTATCATGGAAAACGAGACAGGGGTGCCCATTTGGGCGCAACTTGCAGGGAGTGAGGTGGAGGCGTTGCAGCGTGATGCACGGCGTCTGCTGGAGTTACCCATTGCCGGCATCAATCTCAACGCCGGATGTCCGGCTCCACTCGTAAACCGTCACGGCGCGGGGGCGGCTCTTCTCAGAGATCGGGTAAAGCTGAAAGAAATTTGCTGCGCCCTGAGGGATATCCTTCCGACAGGACAGTGGAGCGTAAAATGCAGACTCGGATGGGAAGATGTCACCGAGTTTCCCGACATTCTGGATGCTCTCAGATCGAGCAATCCCGACCTCCTCATGGTCCATGCTCGCACGCGAAAACAGCTTTATAGCGGTTCTCCGGACGTGGTCACTCTACGGCGCGAGACCGGGAATATGAACTGCCCTGTCCTGGGAAACGGGGACATCAACTCGGTAGAACAGGCACTCACATGGTTGCGCCATGTGACGCCGGCAGGCATCATGATCGGTCGCGGTGCCGTACGCAACCCTTATCTACTGCGTGAACTGATGGGAGGCAAGGCCGCAACCCGTCACGAGATGCAACAATACTATCTCACCCTCATCGAAGAGACGGAGAAAACCCTCAAACGCGCGACCTCATTGTCGCACTGCAACCGCATGAAAAAATATCTGGCATTTTGTTATGAAGATTTTCTGCCGGAGATTGAACACGACTTACGTCGTTGCACGGATCCAATCGAGATGGAAAAACTCCTGATAAGCACATCCGTCCTAAGAAAAAGCGAGCCCAACAGGCGGTTATCGGTGGAGGATACAACATAAGCCGTTTATTATGGACGATGGACGATGGACGATGGACGATGGACGATGTAGAAAATTCGCGCGCTACGCGCGGGTTATGCAATGCGCAAGGCGGCCGACGGCTGTAAGGTCGATTAGCCAGCCCGCAGGGCTGCCCCGCAGGGGCGAAAACTGCCGACGGCGTAAAGGCTGGTTGGACAAAATGCGTGAGCATTTTGCCCGCAGAGGTGAGGAGTCGTGAGGCGACTCCGAAGCAAAGCTCGTGAGGCGAGTTTGAGGCAAGCATTGGTGGTGGATATAATCACACGCCATTGTTACGAGAAAAGCGTCAGGAACTATGCCATGCCATCGTGTCGGCTTTGCTTCCATCGTCCATCGTCCATGAATTGCTGTCATGCTGGTTTTCTTCCTTCATCCGGAGGAAACGCATAGGAAATGGATTGAATTGCTCCTAGAGAAAATTTTATGGGGACTCGTGCAGGGTAAACGCATTTGAGAGAGATTCATCAACGGAGAGAATGCTCTTATTGACTGATATCATTGTCTATACATATCAAAAATTGTGATAATCAGCGATCATCATGATGATGACTCTTCAGACGAATCCGCATTCGTTAACAATCCGAAAGATCTGCGCAATGCGCACATTATCAACAAATCGTAAATCGTATATCGTAAATCGTAAATCGTAAATGGCAAACGCATTTTCTAATGCGTTTGCCCTGGGGACACGTGTGAAACTTGACAGGATCCTAATTTTAGGCTACAGTGCTCGGGTCGCAGAGATGTTCCCACCTCTGTCCGGGGTAGGAGGAGATACCCTCCCACCGCAGAAGAAGACCTCCACCAGAACCAGCAACATGACACCTCCAGACGAAACGCCGCAACCTCCGTACAGCAAGGGACTTAAAGGCATTGTGGCAAACCTAACGCGCCTGAGTGACGTGCGCGGCGAGGAGGGTCGTCTGTTGTACTGCGGTTACGACATTGAGGATTTGGTGGATCTGTGTTCGTACGGTGAAATTATTTATCTGCTGCTCAACAAGAGGTTACCGAATCGACAGGAATTGGAGGGACTGCAGCAGAGGTTGCGCCGGGATCGTGAGCTTCCGCAACCCATCCTGGACTTCTTCAAAACAGCGACCAAGACAGCACGTCCGATGAGCGCCCTACGAACGGCGGTCTCCATGCTGGGCATGTATGACGACCGGACGAAAGATCCCACTCAGATGAAGGAAATAGGGCTTTCGCTCATCGCAAAGCTTCCGGTCATGGCGGCTTACTACTACCGCACCTGTCAGGGATTGGATCTGCCTCCCATTCGCACGGATCTCGACGAGGCGGCGCATTTCCTCTGGCTGCTCAAAGGGAAAGAACCTGACCCGAACGAGGCGCACATTCTGGACGTAGCGTATATCCTTCATGCCGATCATGGCATGAACGCGTCGACTTTCTCCTCCCGTGTCACAGCTTCCACGCTATCGGACATGTACTCCTGCATCACGTCCGCCATCGGGACTTTGAAAGGACCTCTTCACGGCGGGGCCAACGAAGCGGTTATTGAGATGCTCAAGGAGATAGGGGAAGAATCCAACGTGGAGGCCTATATCAATGAGAAACTCGCGCACCACGAGAAAATCTTCGGCATCGGACACCGTGTGTACAAGACACTCGACCCGCGCGCTCCCCAATTGCGTCGCATCGCAATCCGTCTCACTCAGACCATAGGAGAACCCAAGTGGATCCGCATGAGCGACATGATTGCCAAAATCCTGCGCGACCGCAAAAATCTCAACGCCAACGTCGATTTCTATTCCGCCACCGTCTACTACAGCCTTGGAATTCCCACCCGCATGTTCACCACCGTCTTCGCCATCGCCCGCGTTGCCGGTTGGGTGGCGCAAATCCTCGAGCAGTTGGAGGATAACACCCTCTTCCGCCCGCTCTCTCGCTACGTGGGAACCAATGAGCCCCTCCTTGTTCCCATGCTGGACATGAGATGAAAGAGAACGGGAAGGAGCCCCTGGCGCCTGACGGCGCCTATTTACGATTTACGATTTACGATTTACGATTTACGATTTGGAAAATTCCGCGCCGTTGGCGCAATCTAGCGGAGCGAGAGCGCAGCGGAATTTTTGAAACGATGCAGGTTGTTGGTTCGAAAGCGACCGGAGTTTCGCCATGCCATCTCCCCGGCTCCGCTTCCATCGTCCATCGTCCATCGTCCATAGGCACCTCCGGTGCCCCCGCTCACCGACAGACTCCTGTTGGGATCGCGTTTTTCTTGGGACACTCGCATAGTTCCGTGCGTTTACTTTGGGGAAGGGAGGAGCCGCTGCCCCTGCCATGTCAGTTAATTTGCGGCATGGTGCTCAAAAGCAACGACATTCCCCTTGCAAACGGGCACGAGCTATGGTAGGATGACGCGCGCTGGGGCACCGGCTCGCGAGTGAATATACCAACAGCTATTCGATATGATCAAGTGGGTTCTCAATAAAATTGTAGGATCAAAAAATCAACGGGAAGTACGCAAATTGCGTCCCGTCGTGAAACGCATTCTTGAGAAGGAAGCGGAATGGAAAGAGAAGGATGAGGAATTCCTGCGAGGCAAGACACGCGAGTGGCAAACTTACCTGCACCGCTTCACCCCCATTGATATGCCGCCTCGCGGTATCATCCTCGCTGCCTCTCAGGAGCAGCTCGACCAGTACGCGCAGACACTCAACACCCGCTTCGACGCCCTGCGCGATGTCTTCCCCAAACTCCCGCACATTGACGCCACCGTCGAGTCCATCGAAGAAGGAAAGAAAGCCTTTGTTGAGATTGAGCCAAAGTTCGACAAGCTGCGCAGCAAATATCTGGACAGCATTTTACCCGAGGCTTTTGCCGCGGTTAAATTGGCCGCGCGCCTCATGTGTGGCAAAGTCATCGACGTGTGCGGCACACCGACGGAATGGAATATGGTGCATTTTGACGTGCAGTTGTTGGGGGGTGTGGCGCTGCATCGGGGCTTTATTGCGGAAATGGCGACGGGAGAGGGAAAGACGCTCGTAGCGACATTGCCGGTGTATCTGAACGCGTTGACGGGGTTGGGGGTGCACGTTGTGACGGTGAACGATTACCTGGCCAAGCGCGACTCCATGTGGATGGGAGCCCTCTTCAACTTCATGGGACTCACGGTGGGGTGCATTCAGAGCCTCATGCCCAATGATCAGAGGCATTTGCAATATGCCTGCGACATCACCTACGGCACCAATGCCGAGTTCGGTTTTGACTACCTGCGCGACAACGGCATGGCCACCACGCGTGAGGCGCAGGTGCAGCGTGGTCACTACTTCGCCATTATTGATGAGGTGGACTCCATTCTCATCGATGAAGCTCGCACGCCGCTCATTATCTCCGGACCCGCCGTCATCGAGACAGAGCAACAGTACGATAAGCTCAAGCCCATCATTGAAAAGGTGGTGAAGGCGCAGGTGGAACTGTGCAACAACCTCATGACTCAGGCGTTTGACTACGCCAAGGAGGGCAATACAGAAGCCGCCGGACGCTGCCTGTACAAAGTCAAGCTCGGTATGCCCCGTAATCGCGCTTACATGCGTTCCCAGCAGGATCCTGAGTTGCGCCGCATGGTTGAAAAATATGAACTCTTCCTCTTCCAGGATCCGCGCAAACAGGAACTCTTCCGACTCAAGGAAGAACTCTACTTTGCCGTGGATGAAAAAACGCACGATGCCGATCTCATGGAGAGGGGGCGTCAGTTGATCAGTCCCGGACACCCGGAGGATTTCGTCCTCCCGGACATCGGAACGGAATTCGTCAACATTGACGAAAATGAGCGACTCAGCGAACGAGAGAAGGAGACTCGCAAACAGGCCCTTACCAAAAAGCTGGAAGAAACGGGCATTCGCCTGCATACGACGAGCCAGTTGCTCAAAGCCTACACCATCTACGAGCGTGACAAGGAATACGTCGTGAAGGATGGAAAGATCGTCATTATTGACCAGAACACCGGTCGTGAAATGCCGGGTCGCCGCTGGAGCGAGGGTCTGCACCAGGCTGTCGAGGCGAAGGAGGGGGTGGAAGTGGAAGCAGAAAACATGACTTACGCCACCATCACCATCCAAAACTACTTCCGTCTCTACACGCGTCTGGCCGGCATGACCGGCACGGCTGAGACGGAAGCGGCTGAGTTCCACGACATCTACCGACTGGATGTGCTCCCCATCCCGACGAATAAGCCCTGTATCCGGGAAGATTTCAACGATCTCATCTTCAAGAGCCGCCGGGAAAAATTCAACGCCGTGGTTGCAAAGATTGTCGAGCTCCACAAAAAAGGACAGCCGGTACTTGTGGGGACGGCCTCCGTTGATGCCTCAGAGACGCTGTCCCGTATGCTCAAAATGGCGAAAATACCACACGAGGTTCTCAACGCGAAAAACCACCAGCGCGAGGCGGAAATCATAGCTCTTGCCGGACAGCGCGCCGCCGTGACCGTGTCCACCAACATGGCGGGTCGCGGTACCGACATTAAACTGGGCGAAGGGGTGGCTGATCTGGGAGGTCTTTTCGTTCTGGGGACGGAACGCTACGAAGCTCGCCGAATTGACAGACAGCTTCGCGGTCGCTGTTCGCGACAGGGCGATCCCGGAGCCTCCCAATTCTTCCTCTCCTTTGAAGACGACCTCATGCGCAACTTCGGCGGCAGCGAGCGCATGACTAAGATCATGGATCGATTCGGTATGGAGGAGGGCGAAGCCGTGGAGAACCGCCTCATGAACAAGATCATTGAGAGCGCCCAAAAGCGTGTGGAGCAGCGGAATTACATCTGGCGCAAGCATGTATTGGATTATGACGATGTGATGAATCAACAACGCACCATCGTGTACGCCATGCGCAATGATGCCCTGCTCTGTGAGGAACCGCGCATCATGATCTACGAGATTCTTGAGGAAGCCGTTCAGATGAAGTGCGAAAACTACATCGTGGATGACCACGATGGCACGGTGAACGCCGAAAACCTCCTCAACTGGGTGAACACCACCTTCCCCACCGGCTGGAGCGAAAAAGACGCCCAACTGGAAGGCAAAACGGCCAAGGAAGCGGCTGAACTCATCACCGCTCGCGTCCGTGAAATGTATGAGAAAAAAGTCAGCGGAGAACGCCCCGACTACGTGGACCAGATGGAGCGTCAGCTCATGCTGCAAGCTATTGACAAAATGTGGCAGAGGCATATCAATGACATGGATGCTCTGCGGGAGGGGGTACGCCTGAGGGCACAGGGTCAACGCGACCCGCTTGTGGAGTACAAACGCGAGGCGTATGGTCTCTTTGAAACGCTCATGCAGGACATCCAACTGGATATGCTCAGCCGCCTCTTCCGCAGCACGACCAACCTGAGCGCCTTTGAAGAGTTCCTCGCAAGCCTCCCGGTTGCTGACTCAGACGCGGACCCGACATCCGATGATTTTCTCAACAGCGGCGATCTCCTCACGGTCCTGCGTGACCGTATGCGTCTCATGCACGAACAGGAACGACAAGCCATGACGGATGCCGATGGGCAAGAATCCCTCTCCGGAGCATTGCCGGAGGGTGTCGCTATGCAGCATGAGAAAAAAATATCCCTTCCATCGCGTAAAAATCGCCTCGTCAACATCAAGCCGGAGAAAAGCAAAAAAGGAAAGAAAGAAACAAAGCCCCCTGTCTTTGATCCTCAGGACCCCTCCCCTTCCCTTTGATGCCTCTCCTACCACAGGTTGGTATGCCCTCGAACATCCGTTCAGTGTTAGAATACGTGCCTTATTTTCAGGGACGCCTGTTTGTGGTGCATATCAGTCGCAATTTGCTCAAAGCAGACGCCCTCGTGGATGCTTTGTTGGATGCTGATGCGCTGCATGAAATAGGCGTGCGTCTCGTACTCGTGGCCGAAGGAGACGATGTCTCCGGTCTCGCGCACCGCGCCGACATCTGCGAGATGCACGCAGCTTCAGCCGGCGTTTCCCTCATGGAGGGTACCGCCGCCGCGGATCGCGTGCGGGAAATTATCGAACGCCGCCAGGTTGCTATCATCGCCTCCGGCTCAGTGGGACGTTTCGACGAAGGTAGCGTCCGCCTCGCTGTTGAACTCGGCGCGGCTAAATATATTTGTCTCCAAACCGATGAGGTACCCTCCCGAGAAGGACAACCTATCTTTGCCATTGCGGAGAAGGAGGTGGAAAACTGCCTCGCCCAATGCAGTCACGCAGACGAACTTCAGGCCGCCGCCTGTGTGTGTCGACGCGGTATCCCACGCGTGCATCTCCTCAATGGACGCCGCCGCGGCGTTCTGCTGGATGAAATCTTTTCAGAGGAAGGAGTGGGCACCATGGTTCATGCTGATTCCTACCGCGAAATTCGTCCCGTGCAAGAGGACGATATCCCGGAACTCCTCTCCATGATCGCTCGCTGTGTAGCGGACGAGAAACTGCTCCAGCGCACCTATGAATCCATCCGTGACCAGATGCATAGCTACTACGTCTACACGTTGGATGACACCATTGTCGGCTGTGTAGCGCTCTATCCCTACCCGGAGGAATCCTGTGCGGAACTTGGCTGCCTGTTTATCAAAAAAAGCTACGAGGGACACGGGTACGGACGAGCTATGTGCCGGTTTGTGGAAGACAAGGCTCGGCAACAGGGATTTCGTCGGATGTTTGCCGTCTCTCAGAGCGCGGTGGATTACTTCCGCAACCGTCTCCACTACGCGCAGCTCTCTCGTTCCCTTCTCCCTCTCTCACGCCTTCAAGCCCTCGAATCCAGCGGACGCCAATCCGAAGTATTCGGACGCGATCTGTGACCTGACGCTCAGTAAAAATTTGCGGGCCGGGGAGAATCTGCAGTAAATTTTGCTGGACAAATGTCCCAACCCCCGCTATACTCCGCCCACAGCATGGCAGGGTAGCTCAGTGGTAGAGCAGAGGACTCATAAGCCTTTGGTCGGGTGTTCAAATCACCTCCCTGCTAGAAAAAATACTGTCTTTCTACGTCTGTCAGAAGTTGTAAGCGACTGACAGACGCTTTTTTTGTTTTAACAAGGGGATAAAAGGGGCTCTATATTGACTGTACATTGGGTCAACCCAAATTTTTGTGGAAAATTGAATTTTTGTTAAAAAGGTGGGAGCATTCAAGCAAGACGCGTAGACG
>CANQYL010000081.1 GCA_947628035.1 uncultured Akkermansia sp.
ACCTCGAAAAGGGGGAGAAGGCAACTCTTATTGCTCTTTCGTTCCCTATAAAATTGAGTTTTTCGAGATGGCAGATTCACAAAAAACCTGCACGACGCGCACATCATGATTAAATCGCAAATCAAAACATGGACGATAGTCAATTATAATTTTGAGGGTATTTACTTTTTTTCGGACGTGTCGCATAAGGACGATGGAGGCAGAGCCGTCGAGACGGCATAGCGTAACCACCAACCTTTCTAATTTTTCATCACTTCTGTTCCAAAAATTTCACTTCGCATTTGCTCAGTTGGAACGCGCTTCGCGCGCAAACTCCTTGAAATCGTAAACCGTAAATCGTAATTCGTAAATGGACGATCCCCGCTCGCCTCACGAGCTTTCGCCCCTGCGGGGCAGCCCTTCGGGCTGGCTAATCGGCTTCCAAGCCGTCGACCGCTTTCGCATCCCCGCGCGGAGCGCGCTAACATCGTCCATCGTCCATAGCAAACGCATTGTTCAATGCGTTTGCCCCGGCTCCTCGGGATAATCGACGTTCACGAGGTAGAGTCCGTCGGGCGGCGCGCAGAAGCGCGGACCTGTCTTCCTTTCCGGACGTTGCAAGGCGTCATTCACTTCCTCAAGACTGATGCGTCCGGTACTCACTCCCCAGGCATAAGCCACGAGGAAGCGAACCATGCGATACAGGAAGCCGGTACCGTGAAAACGAATCCGAATCATCATCTCTCCATGATCCTGTTGGAAATCGGCGTGGTCAAGGGTACGCAAAAAATAGTCATCCGGTATGGGCTCCGGCTCATTTCCCCTCCGCGCGGCAAACCTCCGGAAATCGTGAGTACCTATGTAGAGCGACAGGGCACGACGCAGTTTCTCTTCATCGAGCTCCTCCCAACGGTGCCATGCGCGTCCCGCCCAAAAAGGCGACATCACCGGCGCACGACAGACGAGATATTCGTACGTCTTTCCCAAAGCGGAAAACCGAGCGTGAAAATTCTGTTCCACCAGACGTACGTGCAAGATGCGCACGGAAGCCGGCAGATTTGCATTCAGAGCAGCGCGCCACGCCTCCGCGTCCATCCGGTTATTCTCAGGTAGATCCGCATGGAAACGCTGACCGAGAGCGTGCACTCCGGCATCGGTGCGACCGGCTGCATGAATGCGGCACGGTTGCTTCAAAATGCCCCGCATGGCTTCCTCCACACAGTCCTGCACCGTGCCGCCGCCAGCCTGACTCTGCCAGCCCAGCCACGGAGCTCCATCGTACGCGCACGTGAAGAGATAACGCGACATCCCTGCAAAAAATCGGCACCACACGGCTGCTCATCCCCGCGCCAACAGGGAGCCGCTCAACGCTCCTCAGCGAACATTGCCGCGAGAAAATCAGAATCCATCGTCCTCTTCCTCGGAGTCGTCAGCAGCCGGCTTTTCAGCGGACTCAGTCGCGGTTCCGGAATCCGAGGAACTTTCAGAGCTGTCGGCCGCCGCTTTGCCCACTTCCGGCAGATCCGGGACATCCTGGGCGGAATCAAATTTGAGGTTCGGTGCCTCTGCTGCATTGGCTTTGTAAGCGAGGGCGTCCTTGAGAGCATCTGACCCGTAATACTCCGGGAACTCTCCCGGAACATCGTGCGGATTGTTCTCGTCTTTCATGTAATTCTCCCCGGCTTCCTTCAATTCATCCGCTGTGCCTTTCTTCCCCTGAGCCGCAGCGATCGCCATCAACAGCTTGGCGTTGTCGGGCTCCTCATCCGCAGCTGCCGGGTAACTCGCACGTACTCTCCCTACCTCTCGTGCCAAATTCGACAAGGCTTTCGCATAGTCCGAACCCGGCGCAGCATCGTCCGAAGCGGCGCCGCGCAACAAGGCCGTGTCGTTGAGAGCGAGCACTCGGACGCTCGCATTCTGAAGACGTTGGTTGAGCACCTTGACCCGAGCAGCGTGCGCATTGGCCGTCGCCGGGTCAATCACCTGCTGAAGTTCCGCCGTAAGCTCATTGGTCAAGTCGACAACACTCTTGTCTTCTTTCTGGCAAGAGCTGAGTACGGTCGCGGCGAGAACGACACACGATGCAGCGATGATATGACGTTTCATGGGTAGAATGTGAAAAGCTACCCTAGCAATTTAGCAAGATTTAGCTGTGCTGTCAAGGTAAAGCGATTAAAAAAATTCAAGAGAAGCAAAAAACATTTTCCGAACAAACGCGTAGAAATAGGTATTTGCTTATTTTTCGGGCAAAATATCTCTGTAGATCCCCGGCGAGGAGTCTTCAATATCGGTCGCTCCTACCGTCTTGCGGTAAAACTCAGCCGGACCCACACCACCGATGATGGCATAAACGTAGCCCATCGCGAGCATTTCATGCAGAGCCTCCAGCAGGAGTGCCTGTCCCACCCCTCTGCCTCGAGCCGATACCTGCACACCCATCGGCCCCACATACCCACGCGCCGTGGCATCGTAGCACACGAAGCCGATGATTACCTTTTCCTGAGTGGCGATGTAGCAGCCGGGGGGACGGTGGCTCATGGCTACCGTCGCTTCACTCACCCACTTGGGACTGAAATTTTTGCCGATCCAACTCTGTAGAAGGTGCAATTCGTACGGCTGGCAACGACGAATCGTGATTCCCTGCTCTGCCAGCTGTTGCTTTCCGGTAACGGCGGGCAGACGAAAGAGACGAACGAGCATATCGTGCATGGCTGAAGGGAAATTGAAGGGTGCTGGACAAATGAGAGGCGCAAACCTCACTTTTAAGAAGCAAATGAATCACGGATCGGACCACGCCGCACAATGCGCATGGACCTTTTCTCTACGCTCATCGTGCCCCGTGCCTCCGTCATCCGTTCTTACTGCTTCGCAGCAGCCGGACGTTTTTTGTCCGGCATCGTGTTGTAGAAGAGGGATGCCGCACTGGTGAGGTCCGCATCTTTCTCCCCGACTCCGTACGTACTCTTCAGGATATATGCAAGAGCCACCGCATCCCGGAAGTTAGGCGGAGCCGCGTTCCATCTCTGCTTGTCCATCACCTTTCCTTTGTCGGCATAATCCTTCACTCCGGGCATCGCCCACAGCAGACGAAACGCCCGCTGCAATCCATCCAACGGAAGCTCCATGCTCCTTCCATGTGCCACCGCCGCCGCCTCACAAAACGCGTCCACGGCCAAACTGGCTTTGCTCTCGTTGTCCTTCGAAATGACGCCTTTCAATTCCTCTGCGCTGATGCCGTCCGACAGAGCTCTGCCGACCGAATACTTGAGCCAACTGTAAGCCTCGGAGTTGAGCAGAGGCGCCTTCGCTGCATCATCCAACATCGCTTGAGCCTCCTTCGCTCGCTCTTCCGCCTTAGTCGGCTCTTCCCCGACCCGACTGAGGATACGAGCTGCTTCGTAGAGAGCGCGTTCCTCCTGCCCTAAGAATTTCGGATACGGAAAACCATCCACCGCCTTGCCCAGTCCATCCCAATCCAGCAATCGAGCATTGCAGTTCAGCTCCGTGAGAGCCGCGCGCGTCGCCGGATCGTTCGGCAACCCCGCAAACGGCGCGTACTTGCGACGTACCGCCGTCAGGTGCTTCTTGGCCGCCGCCAAGTCGTCCCCCGCGTATTCGCGCAACGCCGTCGCGAGATCGGCCGGCGTCTCCACGACGAATACCTTGCAGTCTTTCACGGGCACCGTCGCCACCTCATTCTCCGGCGTCATGTACGCAAATTGCCCCTTCGTAACGGTAGGGGGCGGTACAAGACGCATACGTCCCACCTTGGCTGATTTGGATTTCTGGGACTGCACAAGGGCCGTCACAGTGACGACGGGCTTAGCCTGCTCTTCCTGCGCGGGAAGTCCGGGCATTCCGACGCAAACCGCCAAGAGAAAAATAAGAAATTGAGTCGCTTTCATGGTCATTTTGATGAGCTGATTTTTAAAAGTCGTTTATTTTTTTATCTTGGACTGGAAGTCATTCTTCTCTTTCTCTTCTCTCTGTACGGCGGAGTCCTTTCCGTACTCATCCACGAGAATGGTGACTTCGTTGAAGAGGTCGCGCTCACCCGGCGTCATCTTCTTGTCGATTCCGGAACGCCGTATCTGCGTCACGTAATCCAACCCCGTGTGCCACGCTCTCCAGCGATCCGACTGCTTGAAGTCGCCCTTCAGACGGTCCCCGCTCGTCGGAGTGTTGCGTTTCCAAAGCTGCTCCATCATAGCCTTCACGGCCGGCGCGGAGAAGGAAATGTTGCCGCGATTCTGCGCATACAGGTTCATGTAGGTCTGCAATCCTTTGAGGACGTCTCCGGATTCACAGAAGGCCTTGCCGAGTTTGAGCATCATCTCCAAACGAGCCTTCTGAGGCACACTCCCTCCACGGATGTCCATGAACTTGCTCGCGCTGTCCACGGCCCCGCGGTAGTTGCCGGTGCTTATGTTGAGGTCGGTCAACCCGATGAGGGCGGGAGCCACGATGGCGGGGTCGCTGCCATTGGCCAGTTTAGTGTACAGGGTGAACGCCTGCTGCTGCTCCGATGTATTCGCCGAAAGCGCCAAGGCATTTGCCTTGCCCAGAACCGCCTCGTTCTGATAGTCGGTGTTGCGGCTCAACACCTGCTCAAAGTACGTGAGCGCCATCTTGATTTCCTGGGCGCGCTCAGGGCTGTCCGGGCGGAATCTCTTGGCGTAATCAACCTCGTAGTTGCCCACCTGCACACAGATGAAGTTCGTGAGGTCCTCCGGCTTGAATGCATCGCGCATCCGGCGGAAGCTCTGAGCGATGTCTTTCTCCAGGTCGGCCGCCTTCTTCTCATCGCCCTTGCGCTTGGCAAGCCCCATGGCTTCATTCATGGAAGTGAGCAGAGCCATGTGAAGGATGGCGTTCGTGTAGCGATCCTCTTTCTGAACGCCGGGGAAGTTGGTGAGGTGTTCTGTCTTCTCCTCCAGAGTGAGGTCTTTGCCGTGCACGGCTTTTTCACCATCCACGTACGAAGCGACGTAGGAGTTGATAGTTCGCTCCAGCTCGGGATCCTGCCTATTGTTCTTGAAGGCGAACGTAGCGTCTCTGCCGATGACTTCCCGCGCCTTGGCCAGCGCATTCTCATAGGTGGCAGCGTCTTTCGTATCCAAACTCCGACTCAACTGCAACGCCGCCATCTGCAGTGCCAGTGGGTTGCCCTCGCAGTCCGCCTCCTTCCAGAAGCGGTCAAAATACCCCGCGACCCGCTTCGCGACAGCCGCCTCGTCCTCCCCTTCCCTCGGGAACTCCGGTGAGTAGGAGGCCAAGTAGAAGAGTGCCGTGGATGCCACCGATCTCCCACTGTTGTTGGGCAGCTTGAGGGCGCTGTCCGCGCTCTGCTCAAAGGCATCAATGGCTGCACCTTTCTTGTCGTCATCCTCCCCGTGGATGATGATGTTGCCGGCGAGGAGTCGGGCTGTGGGATAGACTTCGCTATTGGGCCAATTCTGAGCGATGACGTCACAGTACTTCAAGGCCTTCAGACGATCCTGCTTCCCTGCCGCCTCATCGCCGCCGCCGTCCCTCTTGAGCAAGGTGTCCACAGCGTTGTAGTACACGTTGGGCGCCATCGGGTTTTCCTCCTCCTTCAGGGAAGGATACTTCTGCATGAAGGTTTCCGCCCACTCCAGCGATTGATTCAAGTTCTTCGAATCTTTCTCAGCCAGTCGACGGTACGCATCCATCACAAAGTACATGGCCTGCCCTTCGTAGCTCAACACCTGCTCCGGAGTCAGCTTGTCCTCCCCCGCCTGAAGAATACCGGATTTTAACAACTCCTCACCGACCTTGACAACTTCCTCCATCCGCTGCAATTGGTAAAGCGCCGCCAATTTACTGAAGTTGGCAGCAACGTAGTTCACGGAGCCCTTCTCCCCAGCAAGCAGCTGCATCACTTCGTCCGTGACCGGTATCACCTGCTCCCACGCCTTCTCCTTCACGAGACGCTGCATCTTGTTGAGTGCCACCATGTTCCTTCCGCCTGCATCCACCTTGGCGCTGTCCACCAGCCCTTCAATCTTGGTGGCCGTCGCATCATCCCCCGTGGCTCGGCAGAACTGGGCGTACTGGATGCGGTTCGTATCCAGAAGATCCTTCCACTGGTCTCCTTGCTTCTGCCTCAGCTTGGGATAGCGATCCAACAGGATCTTGTAGCCCGCCTTGGCCAGACGGTTGGAGCCCATCTGGGCGGCGCTGTTCGCCTGCGCCAGGATCGCATAACCCTCCAAGGGCGTTTTATCGTCCAGGAGCTTTTGGTACTGCTTGGTAAGAATCTTGGCGTTCGCCCCGTTGTAGCTGGTACCCATCTGCTTGTCCGGGAGAGGGTTCGGAAAGTCTCCCACCATAGCGCTCACTCCTTCAAGAGCGTGCAGGATCTCCGCCGTATCCGGTATCAGTCCCGTGAGACTCATCACGGTGCGTGCCGCTGCCTGTGCCTGCTTCAAATCGCCGGCGCGCAGAGCCTCTTCTTCGATCTTTCCGGTCTGGACGGAGAAGTTGAAGAAGTTGCCGCTGTAGGGCGCCATTCGATCCGGAGAGAGATGCAAGCTGTCCGGATTGCTCTCCACAAGCTTGCTGCCCCACTCAATAAAGTCCGGGTGCTGCAACGCGACCTGCATCACGGTGTTCACCCCCTGCATCACCATCTCATCCGGCAAGGTGGATTTAGCTTTTCTTCCCTTTTCCAGATACTCTCCCGCCTTCTCAAAGTCCGGTTTCTCCTTCAGCAAGTTTGCCTGCAAAAGCAAAAAGCATACCTTCCCGTCCAACTTCCATCCAAGCTCCTTCTTGGACACCTGCTTCCCCTCGTAAAGTTTCAGGTACTTCTCCAACAGAGGGATGCACTCCTCATACTTTGCCGGGTCCCCGGGTTTCCCCGGCGTACCCGCAGCCTGCTTGTACCTCAGAGATCCCATCTGAAACAACGATGCTGTCAACAACGGCGCATATCCCTCCTCTTCCCAGCCGGGAAGCACCTTCGACTTTTCAATCATCGTCTTGTCCTTGTACTTCGTCCCCTCGTTGAGCGACTTGAATGTGTCGTAAGCCTGATCAATTTGCCCCATGTCGGTCAGCGTTTCCCCCTTCTGCCATATAAAGAACGGGGCAAAGAAGGCAAACTGCTTGCCCACCCGTGACGTCGGGTTCCCGTACGCCGCCAGCACCTGGTCAATGCGCGACAAGGCATCCTGCCCCTTCTTCGCCGCGCGCAGAGCCAGCACCGTCTTGTACTCCGCCGCAGGATCCTGTGCCTGACTCACCAAAGGCGCTCCCGCCACCGTGAGCGCCAACACAGCTGCAAATGATGTATACGTTTTCATATGAGAAAGAGAAAAAGTTGAGTGATGAAAAAGTCTGTTGGTAAATGGACGTTTGAGGTGTCGTTTTGTGAAAAAACAGAGGGAGTCGGAGTGTGTCTCCTCTACTCAACTCCCCCTGTGCATACGAGTTTCTCGCTGCCGGTTGCTCCGTCGATATCAGTTGCCGTCTGCCTCAGCTGTGCTGATGCCCACGGAATGAATCCCCGCTTTGGCCAATGCCGCCATCACATCCACTATCCTCTGGTGCGGCGTACTCCCCGCTCCCACCAGCATCACGATCGGCTCTGCCTGCGCAGACTCTGCCAGCTCTCGGTGCGTTGTCAGCTGCTCCACGAGCTGATCCAGCTCGCGCTGCGAGCGGTACTCGTCCGTCCCCGGTTCCAAATCCGGGTTGTACGCCTCACCCACGGAGATGTCTCCGTTCCACGTGACGCTTCCATCCCCGCTGATGACGATGCGTCCCGGATCCACCGGAGGCTTTTTGGATGAAGCCGACTGCTGGGAGGACGGTATGGAAATATCCAATTTCTTTTCGCTCACAAGCGATGTCGCCACCAGGAAGTAGATGAGCAGGAGAAAGCAGCAGTCGATCATCGACGAGATGTTCATCTCGGGATCTTCCTGCTCCTCCGTCTGTATTTTCTTATGTCTTGCCATGGTCTTCTTAAAAAGATTATTTGGACGGCAGTGTACCGAACACGATGTTGTTAACTCCGGCCGCAGCTGCACTGCGAATAGCCGCTGCAGAACGCTCCCACGGAGCGGCCATATCTCCGCGCAGGTAGAGGCGTATCATGCCCTCCTCGATGTTTCTGCTCTTCATGAGCTCCTTCTGCTTCTTGATGAAGTCGGTGAGATCCTGAAGCTGACCGGCGTTGTACCCGACGTTGTTTCCGTTCACGTCCGATACCCCGTAGAGGGTTCCGGCAGGAAAGTTCTTGTTGTACTTTTCCAGAGCCTTCACGTCCATCTTCTCGGCGTCCGCAAACACGTTGACCACGATACACCCATTCGCGTCCTTGAGCTCCGAACACGACACCGCGCTCGGCATCTTCACGCTCGGATCCTTCGACACCGTGATGGCTGTCGCGTTCACAACGAAAAAGATCAGCAACAGGAAACAGCAGTCGATCATGGGCGACATATTGACATCGCCCTTCACTTCGTCATTCGCCCTCGCATTCTTCTTTCCCATATCGTATCGTTTTTGGATTGATTGGAATTACTCGTTGGCGTCTCTCAGCGACGGGGCTCGCTTCCCGCTCTCGCGGTCACGGCTCACCCCGCCCCCGATTCCTCGACCCGCACCGCCTCACGCCTGCATCTCTGCCTCGTCCTCCCCGTTGTCAAGTCCCTCGGGAATACGAGCCAGCTGAGCCTCCGCGTTGATGACGTTGATGGAGGTATTCACCATCTCCTCAATCGTATTCACGCAGTCAGCTTCCAGCGCCTGCGCGTGCTTCTTGAGGAAGAAGAAGCCGGGTATGGCGATAATGGAGATGATCAGACCCCAGAAGGTGGTGAGTAGAGCCACGGAAATGGATCCTGCCAACTGTGTGGGATCGGCTTGCCCGGATTCTGCCAGGATGGCGAAAGCTCCCACCATGCCTTGCACCGTTCCGAACAGCCCGATGGACGGCGCTATCGATCCGCAAAGTGCCAGCATATCCACATACTTCATCGTCTGTGGTCTCTCATTGGCCGTGAAGTCGGCTATGGCGTCCTCAATCCCATCTTTACCCAGATCATCCGGTCGATTGGCATCAATGTTGGGCAGGGCATACGCAACCAGACGCCCCAGGAAAGTGGGACTCGTGGTGGCAAGCTGAATGGCTGACTGTACCCGGCACTCCGTCATCAGAGCAAGCATCTGCGAACGCAGCTCCTCCGGACAGAATTTCTCCTTCGTAAGCGCCATCATGCAAAATACCAGCAGGAACAACGTGACCGCCAGCAACGCCACAAGCGGTATCATGGTCCAACCACCATCGATAACCCACTTGTCCAACATCGTCTTCTGAGTAGCCGCCGCTCCGTCTCCGCCCTCCTGCGCAAATGCCAAAGGCATCGTGTAGAGAGCTGCCATCCCGAAGAGAAGAACACGGAATCCAACGCGAGTAATGATCGTTTTCATAGTAGTAAAACTAATGTCTGTGCAGAATTGACAAGTTCCTATTTAACCGAATTTTTTCGATATGGCAAGAAAGATTTGCATCCTTTTCGTATTTTTTAGAGAAAAAGTAAGGCACAAAAAAAGAACCGATGCCGAATGCACCGGTTCCCGACAAGGATAGATCACGCCCAACCCACGGCGGATACTCTGCGCCTCCGCCTCTGCCCCACTTCTCCTTACTTGCCCTTCTGGGTGAATACCTTCACCGGCTCCACGTACGGAGCGGTCAACTCATCCTTCACCAAGTTCTTCGGCATAGCGCGCAGCCCAGGCGCCGGCTGCGACTGGCAGCAGCACGAGTTGAGAGCAACAGAAGCTATGAGAACCGATACGAGAGTAACTGCTTTCATGGTGTAAAAAGATTTTCCTCGCACTTATTCAACCACACTGCAATGACAGAGTCAACACAGAAATTGCTCTTTTCTTTATTTTTTTCCACACCCGCCCTCGTTTACCCCCATAATCCACATCGTGAATCGAACGATGGGATTAGTCATCTCCGCCGCTTTCTAACTAATCATCACGTTCGTTTTCGAAATTCCACTACGCTATCGCTTCGCTGGAATGCGAGCTCCGCTCGCCGAATTTCCGCTCTTCGTATAATTTTGTGGAATGACTCCGCAAAGCAATTCCACAAAGTCGGCAAAATATCCAGTATCTGAC
>CANQYL010000082.1 GCA_947628035.1 uncultured Akkermansia sp.
AGGCTCCTCTGCTTCCGTCCCGAGGAGCATAAGCTCGTTTGATTCGGTGGACGGCTCGACCTCGCCGATTTTCTCCTGCCATAATTCGAGATTTGACTTCCACGGGTTCAATCCGAGGATCGCCGCCGCGTCGCTCCCGCCTATCCCCTGCCGCCGAAGCGCGTACCACTCGGGCGACTTATAGGCGATGTGTAACTCCTCGACGGGAAGTTCATGTAACGGTTTCATGCTTGTCCCTCAAAGCCGTTGCGCGATGTAATTGACGAGCGTTCGGACGGTCGCCGCAATCGAGTTGCATGTGCAATCAATGCCTGTGCCTTCTACCCAAAGTATTTCAAGCCTACCGCCCCTCCAAAACAAATCGCTGCCTTTCTTCTCCCACGAGGTGTCTTTAATTTCGTAGTTAAAGTCGGCGATCTCGAACGCCTCGCAAATCGGCTTGATTGTTTCCAAGACGGTCTCCCGCTTCTTTTCGTAGTAGTCCGCCGCGCCGACTTCGCCTTTCTCTATCACATAGTGAAAATCTTTCATTCGTAGTCCTCTCCGTCGAGCACAAAGAAATTCTCTTTGATATAATCCTGCAAGCCGTAACGCTCAACTATGAGCTCTACCGCTTCGGTGTTGCTGTCCCCGTCGTCGTACTGTATAAGCAAGTCTACAATGTCCTCTGCTGTTTTCCGTTTGGCTTCATCCACGGTTTCGCGCCCTTCTTCAAGCGTCCGCCGCAGGTTCTCATTGTCCTGTTGCAGTGCCTCGACCTTACCCGTCAAGCCCGCGATTTCGTCGCATTTGAGCTTGTAGAGCGTTTCCACGCGGGTGAACGAACGGACCGCGTCAGCAAGTGCCGACTTCAACTTTTCGATTTCCTTGTCCTTTTCCATTACTCCTCTCCCTGCTCCTTGACGTAGACCTTCGTGTTGTGTTCGTAGCAGTATTTGAAACGCTTGAATACTTCCTCTGCGGTCAAGTACCCCAAAACAATATCGTGTTCGCGTTCTTCTCTTGTAAGGGCACCCATAATTTCAAGCAAATCTTCCTTGTTCCCGTAACTGCCGCAATGCTCGATCACGTCAATGTCATGGTTCAGCCGTAACTGATATGCGGGAACTCCTATTCCCAAAGCGTTGTCGTCAAAAGACTGATAAGGGATTTTTGCTTCATCGAGCATTTTCTTCAATTTCAAAATTTCCTTGTAATCCCTATATTCCGCCATATTACTCTGCCCTCGCCAAAGATTCGATGAAAGGCTTGCCGTCCTCGCCGCAGATGATTTTCCCCTGCCCGTTGCGCCCAGCCTTGCGCTCGTTCGCCCAATACACTTGGAGTTCGCTCAAAGCGTGGTGGCGGAGAACATTGTTCGCACGGTCCACTTCGTCAATGGTGGAGCAAGCGAAGTAGCCCTTTGTGCAGGAACCGATGACCTTCTCAAAGTCAGGGCTTGTGCGGATCTCGTTGATGATGTCGCGGAGCTTGCGGTCGGTAATCCCCAAATAGCGGCTCAACTGCCGTGCGCTTACGGCGTTCGTTTCTCCTATCGCCGCAGTGGTGATGTAGCCGTAAACCCCCCACACTTCATCAGCGTGGCGACTTCTGCGGATCGCCTCTTCTTCCTGCGCCGCCTTGTGATCTTCGTCCGCTTTCGTGGCAAGATAATCCGCGTAGTCCTCGTCAAAGATAGAGCACTGCTCTTGATATTCTTCACGATCCCCGCCAATCCACGGCGCGTCCTTAACGTCGTCTCTCATTTTTTGAGCTCCTCCTTGTAAAAATAAATGCGATTTTCTTTTAGTTCGTATGTGATTGCCACGCCCCTCCGGGCGAGCGCCTTCGTTAAAAACCTTACGCCTTTGGCAGAAGTGGAAAGCTGTTCTATTCTGCTCAAAGTACAACCGAGCACTTCTGCCATCTCGCGCCGCGTGATTCTTGTAGGCTCCGGTGGCGCTTCCGTGTAATCCGAGCATTCACTTCTCCGCTTGGGG
This sequence comes from uncultured Akkermansia sp., assembly GCA_947628035.1. Classification (GTDB taxonomy): domain Bacteria; phylum Verrucomicrobiota; class Verrucomicrobiia; order Verrucomicrobiales; family Akkermansiaceae; genus Akkermansia. Next base: position 1,980 of record CANQYL010000082.1, read on the forward strand.
CGCCCATTCGGGAACTCCTTTGGGCACGCACAGAGACGTCCGCAATTCCAACACAGACAAGCCCGTAGCTTCTTTCCTTTGCTATTTTTAATCGGAAAGTCTTGTGTTTTTTCGCTCATCTTTCCGATCCTCCATTACAAGGCGGCTTGCGCGAAGAAATTCTTTTTCGGAAATGTTCGAGATCGGCACGTCTCCGCCAAAATAACAGGAAAGAAACATCATAAGGAACGACAAATCCTCCGCCCTACAACAAAACCGAAAGCCGCGCAGTTTTTCATCGGCATTGATCTCTTTTGCAAAAGAAAACGAACGCCAAAACTCATCCCACCATTCACTTTGAATGCCGAGATAAAAAGCAAGCGTTCGATATGTAACGGACTTATCGAGGAAGTCCTGAAATGTCATATTGTGCGCCAAAGAGCCGAACTCCCGCGCCTTTTCAAGTAAAGCAATTCTCCCGCTATCCATAATCCTTTTCTCCCGCAGTTTAGAATCAATGTGCGTTAATTCTTCCCGTGCAGATAATCCATAGTAACGCCGAGAATGTCGGCTAAAATTTCAAGAGTATCTGCATTCGGTCTTTTCTTTCCACTCTCAAAGTAGAAGATCGCGGGTTGAGATACTGCCGCCAGCTTCGCCAACTCATGTTGCGAAAGCCCCTTCTTCTCCCTTGCCTCTTTCAATCTGTTCGGTGCGAACATAGTCCCGCCCTCCTTTGCGTGCGCGTATGACAAATTCTAAAAATGATAACCGTTGCTTATTGACAGGTGCCCCGAGAAGTGTTATAATGGTTTTGCTACGAACAATTACATACTTCGCAGAAACCCTGTCAATAAGCGGGCTGTTGTTTTCGCCGTATAGGGTAAATGCACGGATCATGTTGCCTTAAGAAAGGCAGAAAGGAGGTGCTTATGTTGAAAGCACTTTTGAGTATGCCCGCGTATCTTGGAGCCGATCGGTAAGGAAACGTAAGTCTTTACCAATTCCAATCGACTTCGTGGAGTAGGCTACGGGCATACGACCATTGCTTGGTCGTCAAGGTAGAACCAAAACTATCCAAGCTACACCACTCCGAACACCGCTACCCCAATATGCGAGGGAACAGGAAGTTAAAATGAGTTCCCGTTCGGAAAGATGCAAAAATTTGGCGGCTGCGAGCGTTCTCGTTGGGAAGGACGCTCACGGTTGTCGTCCCCTTTCTGAGGCAACATGATCCGTGCAGACGACAACCATTACCCTATTCAGTTTGCAAACAACGGCTTTAAGGTTATCGGTCATCTTTCGATAACTTGATTATAGTATATAGGACTTGTCCTCATTTGTCAAGAGTTTTAGGGCAATTTCTAAAAAGAAAATTAAAAAATTTTCCTTCTCCCTTGTTGGGAGCGGAAAGGAGAAAAATTATGACTGAAACAACTAAACGAATTTTGGAACTCATGAAACAGACAAATACCAATGCACATCAATTAGAGACGGCAGTCGAGTTGCCAAACGCAAGTGTGCAGGGTTGGGTCAAGGGAAAAAAGCGGAGCGACGGCTCCATGAGAGAGATAAGCCCAGCCGCAGATTCCGTAGCAAAATGTGCCCGCTACTTCAACGTCTCTGCCGACTATCTGCTCGGATTGACTGACGAGAGGAAGCCGCTTGAAGGCCGCGAAGTCGGACAAGTCGCTTCTCCCGCCCCTTCTGTCCCCGCCGTGTTTGGAGATATGCCCGAACTGCTCTCGGAAGAGCGTTTTGTTAATACTGCAAAGATTTACCACGAGTTGCCCGATGAAATGCGCGAAAGAGCTTATGGGTTAATTTGCGGCATTGCTATTGGCATTGGTCTAAACATTGAAAATATTTTAAGGAGATAGACGATATGAAAAACCTTTTGAAGAAACTTTCCCCTCTTTTTGCGCTTGTCATGGCTCTCGCTCTTTGTTTTTCACTTATAGGGTGCGATACAAATTGCCCATATTGTGAAAATGATCCAACTACTCTTGGAAAATCGTCCATATGGAGAGAAGAACTTTCTACTACTGCCACCTGCACACAGGATGGAATCACAACTATTCAATGTGCAAACTGTAAAAGAACTACTCAAATTGCGGTTGGGGCATTGGGACACGATTGGAAAATTACAAAGGACGAAGCGACATGCTTGAAAGCAGGGAACACTTATTATAGTTGTAACCGCGATGGGTGCGGAGAGACAAAAAATGAATGGTCGGAAGCGAGCCCGTCAAAGCACAAATGGGTCAAAACAGGCTCACGCGAAACCATGACCGAAATATATACGGATTATGAATGTTCTGTCTGTGAAGAAACAAAAACTGAAAAGACAAAAATCAGTATGGGATCATCCATAAAAAACACACAAGAAGAATTTTATTATGCAACAGGTGCCGCCATACAGATTGTCAAAGGGCAATTAAAATATCCATCAAGCGCAAAGTTTATCAAGGAATCGCAAATGGAAGTGCATAAGAATTATTCTGGGATTTACTTTATCGAGGGCGCCGTTTCTGCCCCCAATGCTTTCGGCGTTTATACGGATTTTTATTTTATTGTAAAAACAAAAATCCGAGTTTCAGGAAGCAAATTTACTTGGTATGACTTCGATTGCCAATTAGAGGAAGGATGATTTCACGATAAAATCCGTGATCATTCCCGATTGAGCAAATCTATCGACTTTGGTATAATCTTCCCTATCACTATCTTTTAGGAGGAAATACCAATGAACCAACTCGCTCAAATCATCGCGCAGAGACTTGAAAGCGTTGAGCAAAGCGCACGGCAAACCCTTCGGGACGTGGAAGCCATACGAGGCATTTGTATGGGCTATGCGGCGGCAATGTCAGACTTTAATGCCTCTCCCCCGCCGCAGTACAATTCAGGCAATGGGTTTCAAGAAATCGTTTCTGAACCAGCTATCGTCGCAAAGACGGTAGACGAGATCATTGAAGAGGTAAAGAAATTGATTATTGAACTCAAAATAAAGGGCTCCGTCCGGGAACACAGGGACGGACTTCTCAAATTTACAAGCCCTGTGTTCGGGTGCGTCTATGGGCGCACCGAGGAGGAATTTAGACAGAAGCTAACAGAGAAAATCAAACAACTGGCAAGACATCCGCAAAAGGCAAAACAAAAAACTGCGAAGGTAAAATCCCCTCTCCTCTCGGAGTATTACAAGACGGAGTATGTCCCCTTCAAGAAGCGGCAAAACTTAAAGCCGCAGTCTCTTGACGAGATCGACGTGCAGTTCCGCTTCATCATGGAGCATAAGCTCGACAAACGTCTCACGGAATATACGCCGAAAATGATTGAGGATTTCCTGTATTCCATCCCCTCGACGAGGAAGCGGAAGAAAGTCCAAGGAGTGTTCAATAATATGTTCACCCGCGCTGTCGTCCTCGGGCTCGTCAAGACAAATCCCTGTGATGCCGTAGAAAGAGTGCAGCACAAGGTGGATCTCGGGAAAGCATTCTCTTTCGACGAGCAAGCGGAGTTCTTCTCCGCGCTCTTCCGAAGCGACGCTCTTACTTACGAGCAGAAGTGCTACTTCACTTTCCTGTATCTCACGGGGGCGAGAAGAAATGAAGGGATTTCCGTTCGGGAAGAGGACGTAGACTTCAAGAATAAAGTTTTGTCTATTCGCGGCACGAAAACGGAAGGTTCGAATCGAAAAATACCGCTCACTCCACTCGTTGAAAAACTGCTCCTATCCTTGAAACCAAAACGCGGCGAATACTTCCCATTCTCGGACAACTCTGTGAACCACTACTTCCGAAAGGTATGGGACAAATCGAAGGGGCATAAGCCGCACGATCTTCGTCACACCTATGGAACCATACAGTGTTGCGTGGAGAAGTTGGACATCAAGTCTGTTTCGCTGCTCATGGGGCATTCGACGATAGACACAACAGTCAATGTTTACACGCACCCGGAGCAGTTGGACAGCGGCACGTTCCTACGAGGGGACATAAGTAACGATGAGAAAACCGCCGTTTATCGTGAGAAGTACGGCGGTATTTTAATGCTCATCGAGAGGTTTATCGGCGGCGAAAAGTAGGCTTTTTACCATGGATTTACCAAGAAAACGGCACAAGAAAAGCCGATTTCAACGCTATATCTTGTGTTGATACCCGTTAAAATCGGCTATATCTTGTGTTTTATATGGAAATTTAAGAACCTGAAACCTGCGCGTCTGCCAATTTCGCCACATCCGCATATACCTATTTTAGCCGATTTTGAGCCGAAAAGCAAGCATTTTAGGGGTAAAATCCGCGATTTTATCCAATTTGCGGGAAAATCACATCGAAACGATTTTTTGAGTGTACCAAACTTGTACCAAAATCCATTGCAATAGTAAGTCGCCCACCAAACGGAGGACGACTTACTTTTTTGGAGGCACCAATGGACAGGTATAGACTAATTGAAAAATTTTTCTATTGCCTTGCGCTCTCTCTTTGTTGGCAGTTCTTTATCGGTCTCGAAGTAGAAGAGCCGCGTCGGAGCGATTCCGATTTTCTCGCCGAGCGTCTCATAGGACAAATTCCGCCATATCCGATCGCGACGGAGCTTCAAGGCGAAATCCGAGAGATGAATATTCGGGGTGAATGTGCTTACTCCCATTGCTTAAACTCTCCTGTGGCACAATCAAGAACCCACGGCTTCCCCGTTCCCGGGCGAATAAAACCCAATTCTATGTCCGCAACCGAACGATATTTCTCGCCTACGCGAACTTCCTCCGTCCTATAAATTCCGCGACGTACCGCTTCATCGAGCAAACGCATTTCTCTTGCGGTGCATTGCGGGTTCTGCGGCGGTATATGCGATGCCGCTTCTTTTTTGAGTTCCGCTTTCAGCTCTTCGTCCGATAAGGCTTCAAGGTTTTCCCGATCCATTCCGTTTGACTTCTCCTCAAAAGAAATCCCACTATCGCAGGGTACTCGTCGGGTTGATGTAAATGACCGATGGTGCCGCGCCACCCAAAGCCGACTTTGCTCGGCGATTTCAGTCGCCGTTGCGCGACGCGCCCGCGCCCTTATGTTGAGCATCGTCGGTGGTGAAGAACGCGGGTTGTGAGCCCGCCCGCGCAACGGTTTTCCCCTATCGCGCTTCGTTCGGTATTGTTCTTCATGGAGCGAGGCTTAACGCACCTCGCGTGACGATCGCGGCTTTGCGCAGGTAGTAGCCCGCGCGGGAGATGCGGGCTCTGCTTTGGACGGGTGCTCCACCCTTCTCGTCTATCCTTCATACACGCTTCACCGACGGAAAGGTATCGTGCGATCTATGGAAGTGCGTCGGCGCACATACACGCGTTCCGACCGCGCCTCCGAATAGATTATACCACAAAAAAATCCGTTTGTTTGGGGAAGTCGCCAAAAATTTCGAAAAAACGAAAAATTTTTAAGAGTTTGAGAAGGTTAGAGTTTCCTTAAATTTCACGTTCGATTTCTAAAATACTTCACTTTTGCATTTCACTTTTAAGTTTCGGTAAGTTTCCCGTCGCCCGCGCAAGCCGCCAAAAATGACCGTTTTCGGTGCCCAAACGGCGGTTTGGGGGCGAAATGCGGCTGATTATAAGTTGCCGGTAAGTTGCACTCATGCCGCGTGACACCCGCAACCGAGCCGATGCAATGCGAATTCCAAGACGGAAATTAGCATTTTTGCGGGCAAAGATTATAAGTACAGTTGCAATCCCTACTCGCTCGTCTCGCCGCGCTTGAACCGCTCGACGCTCCACGAGCATCCGCACGTCGAGCAGAAGAAAGTGACTTTCTTGCGGGTTGCGACATAGAGAACCTTCGGGGGAATGGCGATGCCACGATACACCGATTGATAGCTTTCCTCTTCTTCGCGTATGTTCGTCCCGCAGATCGGACAGATCGCAGCGGTGAACCTGTAGAACTCCTCGTCCATGTCGTGTGGCTTGATTTTAATTCGCTTCTTCAGAACCATGGCTACTGTCTCCCGCTTCCTTCCGCAATTTTTCCATTGCCTCATTCACAGATTTCAATTTTACCGAGAGAGTGAGCTGCATATTGTTTATCCCGTCAATGATCTCTTTGAACCTGTTGAATTGATATTCCACGCTCTCCCAAATGCACTTGAAGTCGCGCCCGTCGAAGCGGTAGATTGCGAGGACCTCATTGAAGAAAGGGTTGAATGAGAAAGCGGGAGTATAGCTCGCCCCTTCTTCGATTTCGCAAGTAACGACCTCTACAACTTGCTTGCCCGTTTCCCCCGCGATGAAGCGCACAATGTCGCCCTTCAGAATTTGCGGTCTGCTCGCGAACTTCTCTTCTGCCGCTTCCGCGCCTTCGTTCTCTTCATGGTAGGCTTCGACTTCCCAATTCCAACCGCATTTCAGGCAAACATACCTCCTCATACGAACCCCACCAAAGGGGTGCTCGGATTCCGCCACCTTCTCGTCGTTTCCGCAGTGCGGGCAAATTCTCGCCTTGCGGTAGTATTCTGCCCATGCCGTAAAGTCCTCGCCATCCATACTCACACCTCCCGACGGGCAAGCATACTGTCCGTCCAATGATACGGGTAAAGTTCCCCGCTCTCCGAAACGAGCTGATAAAAAAATTCGACCGCGCCCTCGTGCTCATGTACTTCCGCCACCGCATCGATGACGGCGGTCTTTCCCGCGTAGTCGTTCATGCTGAAATCATAAACGCAATGCGCCTCGCAATAGATTTTCCCCTTCTCTTGCCCGCGCTCTTTCGCTACCTCGTGCCAACTGCGAATGACGACCTTATCTCCGACGTTGTACATTCTTCCATTCCTCCCGCTGAACTTGTAGCAACATTATAACACGGTTTTCGGAGCTTTGCTTGGGGAAACCACCACTTTTTTTGCGGGAGAAGGAAAAATTTTAGGGGAGAGCAACACGCGAAAACAAAAGGTGGACAAGAGAAAGGTAGCATGGAAGAACGGACAAGAGGAAGCGGGAACTGCCAAATTAGAACAAGAGCGGGGTGAGATGGGCAATACGGAATATACGATTCTTTTCGGGAAATCCCAACCAAAAAAGTACCCCCACCCCCTGCAGGGCGTCAACCTGTTTCCATAATACTATATTATGTAAACACCTTGCGCCCTTTTTCCGTCTCCCTCTCTGCGATGGCGGAGGGGCAAGCAAGGCGAGCGGGGCGGGGTTTTGCCCGTTTTTCCCTCGGGGCGGCAATGTCTCCATGAACACGCCGCCGCCGTGATGCCTTTTCCCTCTCCTTTTTCCCGTCTTGGGGGCGTTGTTCTGTCCTTCCCTTTGTGGCTTGTTGGCTTTGCTTCCCTTTCCTGCTCTCTCCCTCTCGTTTCGCTTTGGGTTGCTTCCGTCGTCCTCTCTCTTTCTCTCTTCCGCTTGTCCTTGTCTCCGCTGGTCTCCTCGTCTCTTCTCTCTGAACGGTTCGCCGCTGTCCTCTCTTTCCTTGTCTCTTGTTCTCTGTCCTGTTCTGCTCTCCTCTCTTTTTTTATTCTATAATATATACGTATATACAAGATAAACAAATAAACAAGATTATTATATTATATATATATTATTATAGGCGTTTCCCTGCTTTTAATTTTCAATCGAAAAAGAAAAAAAGATATTTAGAAAAAAAGAAAAGGGGCGCGGGCTTTGGCTCTCCTCTCTGCTCCCTCTCTCGGGGGTGGTGCTTGGCTCGCGTCTCTCTGTCTCCTCGCTTGTCTTGGTCTTGTCTTGCATTGCCGCTCTCGGCTCTCGGTGCGGTCGTCCTGCGGCGGTGGTGCCGTGCGGCTGTCCGTCCGGGGGGCGGGTGCGCGGGGGTTCGTCGGGGCTGTCCCCTTCTCCGCTTCTCGGTGATCACCTCGGGCGGGCGGTCGCTTGGGTCAGGGCTTCGCCTCGTGGTGCGCCGTGCTTCCGCTCGGCTTTGTCCCGCTGGCGGCGGGGGTTCGGGCGCGGATCGTCTCACCGTCGGAGGGGCGGCGGCTTCCGCTTGTCCCCGGCGGGGGCTTGCTTCTGCGGGTTCGGTCGGGCTTGCCGCTCCACGATGGCGGCGGGGCCTCCGTCGTCACGATCTGCGCGGGGCGGCTCTCCTCGGCTGCATGGATCCACGGCGGGCGCGGTGTCCCGCTCTCCCGTCTCCCCCGCTCCGCCTTTGGTCGTCCC
>CANQYL010000083.1 GCA_947628035.1 uncultured Akkermansia sp.
TGGAGCGGTAGCTCAGTTTGGTTAGAGCGCAGCCCTGTCACGGCTGAGGTCGCGAGTTCAAGCCTCGTCCGCTTCGTTCTCCGGCGTGTTCTCCGAGAGGGAGAGCACGCCGGATTTTTTTGATGCGATCCATGCTCTCTGTGAACAGAGGTTGAAGTTGGAAGACAACTTCGAATGTGGAGGAAAGTAGCATTTTGGGAGGAGGACGCGTGTCGCCGCCGCCCGGGAGTCCTCCTTCCCCGGAAAGCAATGATTCATATCAGAGCGGTATCACTGTTGATGCAGACTCAAGGTCTGTCAACGGGACGGATGATATTTGGCGGAGCGGTAGGAAAAAACGAGGAAGATGCAGCCCAACGCAATGACGGCAAAGGAGAGGTACTGCCCACGTGTGATGCTCCCCCACAGAGGCGCATCCGGTTCACGGAAACACTCCGTGAAGATACGGGCAGCTGCGTAGAGAAAGCAGAACAGTGCGCTGAATATCCCGGCGGGTGCGTGTCTCCATGTCAGACGCAGGATGATGAGAATCACGAAAATCAAAAGACCTTCTCCGAATGCTTCAAAAAGTTGCGAGGGGTAGCGCGGATTCAGGTATTCTCCGAAACCATTACGAAAGGCATCGTTTTCCCGGACAAGTCGCAGGATATCCTCGAAGAACAGACCGCCGGAAGAAGGTTCGGCGAGCGGGGAGCCGGGTTGTGTGGAGAGAGCCTGCAGAATAGACCCCCTCTGTTCGGCGGAGAAGGAGAGAAATTCCTGCGGGAACTTCATCGCCAGCGCAGAATCTGCCGCACAGATGCGACCGTAGAGTTCCCCATTGATGAAGTTGGCCACTCGCCCGAAGAAGAGTCCGATGGGACAGACGATAGCGAGGCCGTCGCACACAGCTGGTATGGAGAGGTGTTGTTTGCGTGCGTAGATGATGGCCGTGATGAGTACGGCTAAGATTCCTCCGTGGGAAGCCATACCTCCTTCCCACACTCGAAAGACCCACAGAGGATCCTTCATCAATCCGGAGAAACCATGAGCGGGCATCCAGTAAAAGAAGAATTCACCAAGCCTGCCGCCAATGATGACACCTACGAGGCACACTATTGTGATGAAGTCGGCCAATTTGCCGGGAGAAACGCAGTACAGTTCTCTCTTGGAGAGTTGCAGCAAAACCCAATAGCCTATCACAAATCCCGCCACGTACGCAAGACCGTACCACCGCAACGAAAGAGGGGTGCCGGGTATGTTCAGGATGACGGGATCGAGGTGATGAATGTAGGTGGCGACGAGTGGAATCATGTCAATGAGACATTTATACCACACTTTGTGCGTCTCGACAAGCCTGTGGATAGATGAGCCGAGAGCAACGAAACAAAGCCCCAAAAGGGCAGGGCGATGGATTCACCAGAGGCATTTCAAGGTAGGTGTGTCTTGATGTGGCTGTTGCTTTCTCTTCACGAGCGCCACCTCGGAAATCAGCGGATGTACCTGTTCAGACCACTCGTGCTTTTTTATGAACAGTGGAGGAATTTTCTTAAAAAAATGAAGGAAAGTACAAGTTTTTTCTCGCCAAGGGCCACAAGCTGGTGTATATAGATAGAGCGAACAACTGTTTAGCGTGCATGAAGACCACCCATTTTTTTCTGCTCTCCCTCGCAGTCGGGCTGATGAGTTTGGCCCCTGCTGAGGAGTGGGCTGCTGAGGCTACGGACGTCGCGGTATCTTTGGATCAGACCCGCACGGGTGGAGGTCCGGACATCTCTCTGTTGCCCAGGCTGGTTGGAGAGGCAGAAATTTTTAAGGGCTGCAAATTGGCTCCGCACAGTGGTCTGGAGGATAAGGGTGACAAGGCTTGGTATGTGTTGAACATACCCCTCAAGATAAACGCGCGAGGACGTGACAAGGAGTCGGGCAAACGTGTACCGGCGCATTACATCGATGAGCTGAATCTGGAGATATACCTTTTGGTGACGAAGCCCTCGAAAGGTGCGGGAAAGGGTGGAGGCAAGGGTTCGAAAGGCTCGGGAAAGGCAGCCGCAAGTCCGGCTTCCGGGTACTACATGATCAAAAAAGAGATCGTGCTGCAGGACATCCCCATGGAGAAGGCGTCTGCTAAGAACGATAACGGCAAGGAAGTGAGCAAAGCCGACGTGCCTGTGGGCGTATTCTTTCCCCGCTCCACGGTGTATAAGCTGACAGGGAAGTTCGGGGATCCGGATGCCATCACGCGTCCGGGTGTGATAGCGGGCTACGCCGTGTTAGCGACTTTCAAGGGGCAGGATTGCCGAGGAGTGGAGACAAAAGAGAGTTCCTCCACAACTCCTGGAGAGACGCCCTACTCGAAGGTATTCAGCAAAAAATTGGCGCAAGAGGTCGGGGGGGCCCGCTGGTGGAAGGAGCGGAGCAAGGATAATTTTGAAGAGCCCGGCTATCCGGTGATGTGCATATCAGAGACCCCTTACGCCAATTTCTACCTCTCGATGTATCCGCGCTGCAAACCGGTATTCGGGGCTCCCTCTCCGGCATCTTCATCCGTTGGGGCGGACAGCTCATCGGAGGGTAAGCTTCAGACTTCGTCCAACTCCGGAAGCGGCACGTCGACCTCCTCAACATCCTCATCTGATTCCGGCACCGAGAACTGATTTTACGGCTGTCATTCGTCTTTACACTTACTAGCTACCCCAGATATTATGGCCGAGTATAAAACTACAGTAGCTCTGGAAATAGGCGCACAGAGCGTGACCATGGCGGTCTTCACCCCGTCCGGGAAAGGGTTTACTCTTTCCCGGTATGCACGCAAGAACATCTTGCTTGACCCGGTGGAGGAAGGAATGCGCATCGATTACGTGAGCCATGCCATAGGCGAGCTCGTCAAGGAACTCAAGGTGCGCGGCAAGGACGTGCGCGATGTGGTTTCCGGACAAAAGGTCGTGATGAGATTCATCAAGTTGCCCGCGCTCGACACGGTTGATGACCTCGCGGAGCAGGTGGGTTTCGAAGCCCAACAGCACATCCCCTTCCCGCTGGAGGACATCGTTTACGATTACCAGCAGCTGGGACATGCTGAGGATGGTGAACAAGAGGTGCTTCTGCTTGCCATCAAAAAGGCGGAGCTGGATGACTTGAACGGGCAGGTGGAGGCCAATGGTCTCAAAACGCGCAGTGTCGATTGTTCGATCACATCCCTCTACAATGCCTTCCGCGTCAACTATCCGGACACCGAGGAGACGGTGATGCTTCTGGACATAGGTGCTAAGACGACGGACATACTCTTTGTGGAAGGCGAACGGTTTTTCACTCGTTCCGTGACAGCCGCCGGCTCCTTTGTCACTAATGCCATCGCCCGTGAACTCAACGTCAGCTTCCGTGAGGCGGAACAACTCAAAATCGAGCAGGGTCTCGTTTCCCTCGGCAATGGGCATACGGATGAGCTCCCCGAGCAGCAGGCCTCCCTCGCCGCCGTCATTCGCACGGCGATGAATCGTCTGAGCTCTGAGGTGCAGCGCACCATCAACCACTATCGCGCCCAGTACAAAGGAAACGCTCCCACGAAAGCGTACATCTGCGGCGGTGGCGCCAAGCTCGCCTATGCGGCTGAATTCCTGCAGAGTGCGCTGGATATACCTGTGGAGGTATTCAACCCTCTTCAGGCGTTTAACGTGGGCAGCAAGGTGGATGAGGAAGCGCTGGAGGCGGATGCCCTCTGTATGGGACCGCTGGTGGGCGCCGCTGTGACCGGCGCTAAAGCCGGAGTGTTTGACATCGACCTCGTGCCGACAAGTGTGGGCAAGGAACGTGCGGAGTTAAAACTCATACCGAAGGTTGTTGCAGCCGGCGTCGTGGCATTGCTGGGGGCGGGGTATATGGCGTATACGGCGCATAAAGAGGCGGTGCTGGCTCGGAGCGTGCTGCAGCGCGCCTCTGCCCCGGTCAGTCAACTTGACAGCATCCATGAAGCCATGGAGAAGAATCGCGGTAAGTACGATCGTGCGCTCAAGGAGGTTGAGACATACGCGCAGCTCTTTGAGATGCGTTATGCGTACGCTGATATATTGACCCAGCTTGCGGAGAAGACGTCGTCTCCATCATTCTGGATAACGGACTTTGACGCGCTCGTCTCGTACGATCCGGTGAATACCGCTCTGAACGTGGGCGCTGACGGGACGGATCGGCACCTGCTGCTCGACACGCGCGAGACACGTACAGGCTCCATGGTACGGGGCGTGGAAATCGAGGGCGTCAAAGTACCCACCGTTACGGCGGTTTTGGTGAGCGGTTATTTCTACAAAAAGAGTAAGGAAGATCAGGGCAAGCAGCTCCAGCGCCTCAACGAACTCGTCTCCACCAAGTTTGATGAACGCAGTGCCGACTCCCTCTTCTCCTTCCAATCCTCCAGCGTTCGCTCCACCGGCGGACACTACTTCGTTGTGCAGGATGCGGAGAAGAGCAAAGGTCACAACCTCATCCCGGAGTACGCCGACAAATTCTACATGGTGATGCCGTTGAAGAAACCGCTCGCCGTCCCCGGTCAGGAAACGCCGAAGAAGTAACATTTAACCCAACAACTTTCCGCACGTCCTATGAATATTATGGAAAACAAGCGAGTAACGCTCCTCTCTGTCCTCTTTGCTGCAGGTTTCGGTTTCCTGGTATATTACGGGTATCAGCAGTACCGGCAGATGATCGCCATTCAGCAGGAGATTTCTGATACCCGCGTCAAGGTTGAGGGTTATGCTGACGAGGAACTACCCCCGACTCGTGAAAATAGCCAATTCTTGGAGAAGGCTGCAGGAACCGTCGATCAGCATGCTGCTGCCCTGCGCTCAAAGGTGCAGGAGTACGCTAAGGCATGCCGTAGTCAGGGAACGGATATTTCTCCTTCACGCTTCCAGAAAGATGTGAATGACATGACGGCGAAGATTGCCTCTTATGCCTCCGGCAAGAGGTGCACTCTCTCCCCGGATGCGGCTGCGCTCGGACTCAACGAGTATAAGACCGCATCTGCGACAGATCGCGATGCTCCGTATTTGAACTTTTTGCTGCACGCTGCTGACAACGTGGTACGCAAGATCGTGGATGCAGGGGCTCCAGATGTCAAGCGATTTTACTGCGCACCTCTGCCGGAGGAACAAGTGGCTGCTCGTAAGCCTGCTCCTTACTTCCCTCTGGAGATGGAGGTCAGCTTCTCGGCGCGCCGCAGTCAGACCGATATTGACCCGGGTAAGGAAGATACTCTGAGCGTTTTACCAAAAGTTATCAACTCAATTATTAATGACGGGAAGTACTTCTACATCATAACGGGGGTTTCTGTGAAGACTCCTGAGACTCTACCGATGCTCACTTCGTATAAATCGGCTGCGGCTCCTACGGGAGACAGTCTAGTGCCGACGAATGAGGCAGCTGCTCCGGCTGATACACCCGTTGCGCAGCAAATCACAGGCAAGGCGGACAGTCGTGTTGTGGTGAGTCTCTCCCTGCAAGTTCTCTACTTTACAACGGACAAACTCTGATTCTGATAACCTCGTAGCACACCTCGTATATGGCTGATTCATCAAATATCGGAAGAAACTTCTTGATCTGCGGCATCCTACTCGGTCTGGGTGCGGCTGGCGGTGGTGTTTACATCATGAACTCCGCAAATCACGACCCCCTGTCCACAAGGATGCAGGGTGGGGACGACAAGGCCACGGCTCTGACCGAAAAAGCGACCCAAATGAAGGATGCCGCCCTCAAGGCGCGTCGAATGGTTGATGTAGCTCCTCCTCTGGAAGATGCATGGGTGCCGCGCGCGTCCGCGAAGGATGGAAAGTTGCCTCGTTTTACTCCGCTCTTTTTTGCTCCCTCCATCTGGGAGGTGCCGGATGCGGCGCAGAAAAAGAACGTGGCTGTCGATCTGCTGGATAACGAGTCTCGTCCGCTGCATAAAGTGACCTCGGCGAACGCCTCTTCTCCGGCAGTTCCCGTGCCGAACAGCTGGTTCTTCTCGCACGGTCTCGGGGATATTATCTGCTCGTCACTGGCTCTGCAGACCGACAGCGATGGGGACGGTTTTACGAATGGGGAGGAGTTCTCCTCCGGGACGGATCCATCGGATGCGAAGAGTATGCCGGGGTTTGTATCGGAAGGGAGAATCAAAATGGAAGTGGTGGGTGACAAGGAAACGATCACGCACCTGCTGGAACTCAGCCTGGGCTCAAACTTTGACGAGAAAAACGTCAATATATCGGTCTTTACAGAAAACGGACAGCGTAAACTTCAATTCATGGAATTGAAAGAGGGACAGAAATTCGGACTGGGTGATGCGGCTTCCGGTCCGCTCGCCAAGGAACGTTTCGAGCTGGCCTCCGTAGAGAATGCCTCGGAGGAAGACGGCATGCCTGTTTACTCCGTCATCATCAAGGATGCCTACACGGCTGTCGATGACGAAAAACAATTTAAACTCGTGGCCGGTAACAAGGGGAGACACACCGTTCAGGACGTCAGCGTAAAATTGCGCATGACCGCCGGTCCCGACAAGGGCAAGGAGTTTACTGCACGCTTGGGAGAAGAGCTGGACGTTCCCGGTTTCCCCCAGACCCGTGTCAAAATCACCAGCGCAGGAAAGAAGAAAACTCAGGTCAAGGCCAGCGTCAATAACGCGGAGCCTGTCGATGTCCCAAGTGATGCGCCTCTGCCCTCGAAAAAAGCCTCCGAAAAAAACAAGAAAAAATAATTCTGCCAATTTCTTTAATTTTTTTTGAATTGCAGACTTTACAAAACAAAAAAAATCTTTTATAAATAGAACACCACTATGAACACTGCATCTCTCAATTCATCCACCAACAAGATGCTAGCGGTCGGTTTCTCTCTCGCTTGTTCCCTCGCTTATGCGGGGACGGAGGGCTATCTGACCACGTCCACGGCCGCCGGTTACAGTGAGGTCGGCCCGTCGGCTATGTATGCCGGACAGGACGGTATGCAGGACGGCATCAATTCCCGCGAGGCTGCCCGTCGTCGGGCGGAGCGCGATGCTGCCTTACAGCTCCTTCAGGAAGGTCGCTCGGCCTACAAGGAGGGTCGTTACTCCGAGGCTCTGGAGAAGTACCGTCAGGCATGGGATCGTGTGCCACACGCGCCTGCGACGCGCAACCTCCAGGAGTTTATTCGAAAGAGCATATCGGATGCCTCCATTGCGGTAGCGATGGAGTACGCTAAGGTGGGGCGTTACGATGATGCAGAGCAGCTTTTGCTGGATGTGCTTCAGAGGGAGCCGTCCAATGCCCGCGCTCGCAAGGAGCTTTCTTTGCTGCGTGACCCGGTGCGCAATAATCCTGCCCTCACGCCGGAGCATGTCAAAAATGTGGATGAGGTCAATCGTCTGCTTAACCTCGCGTGGGGTTATTATGAGCTTGGTAAGTATGACGAGGCGTACACGGAATTCAACAACGTGCTTCGCATCGATCCCTACAATGAGGCAGCTCGCCGTGGACAGGAGGCTGTCAACAAGCGTCGCACCAACTATTACAGGGCTGCGTATGATTCCTATCGTTCCAAAGCTCTTGCGGAAGTGGATGCCGCATGGGAGGAGCAGATACCGACTATCGTGGACGGCGAGACCGGTCCCACGGTGAGTAGAAATGGTCCCCAGCTCTCGGAGAACCAGATCAAGGTGAACGAGGCGTTGGACAAGGTGCGCATTGCGCGCGCTACGTTTGAGAACACTCCCATCAGCGAAGTCGTGCAGTTCATACGTGGTGAGCTTCGCAAGAGTGGGGAGGGTTCTGTGAACGTGAACTACGTGCGCCCCTCGGCTGTGCCCGCTCCTGTGGCTGCGACTCCTGCATCGGACGATGAAGAGGAGGATACCGAGGATGAGGAAAGCGAGGATGAGGAAGAAGAGAGCAGCGCACCGGCTCCTGCAGCGCCTGTGGCTGCAGGTCCTGTTCCCGAGCCGGAAGTTTCTCTGAGCCTTTCGGATGTCAAGCTGCGCGACCTGTTGCAGGAAGTGTGCATGAATGCAAACTGCATCTTCAATGTAAGTGATCGCGGTGTGAACATCTACATGGCGAATGATCCTGCAGCAAAGGTTCTCGAAACTCGCATTTGGCGTAATGTGCCTCCTTCATTCTTTGAGGGAGGGGATGAGGAAGGAGGCGGCGAGGACGATGAGGAAGAGGCCTTTGCCTCCGGCAGCGGCAGCTCCACCAAGATAGACGCCAAAGCTACCCTCAAGAGCATGGGCGTGCAGTTTGAAGGCAAAGGGGCAGATGCCAAGTACAACCGTCAGCTGGAGATGCTCACCGTGCGCAATACGCCGGAGAATCTTGAGACGATTGAGGATGCGCTGTTCAGCTTCCGCTCCAAGCAGCCGCAGATGGTGAAGGTAACGACCAAGTTTGTGGAGGTGACTCAGACCAACGATGAGGAACTCTCCTTCGACTGGGTTGTCAATCCTTTCTCTATCTCGAACAACGGTTCCGCTTATCTCGGTGGCGTGACCGGGGCGAACTCTCAGCCCGGTCGTACTTACAACGATTTTGTCACAAGCGGGGGGAGCGCCTTTGCTAACAACTATACAAACGGCAGCGGCACTTGGCCGGTCACACACAGTGGCAGTGGTCTCCACAGCAATGATGACATCATCTCTCAGGGGCTCATGACTGGTGGTCTCCGTACGGGGTCGGGTGCAATTTCGGCGTCCAACATGGACACTTTGCTTGCAGGAGGATCCCCGGCGGCTACTTCTGCGGACAATGCCCACGTCGCCCCCGGCATTCTTTCCCTTTCCGGCATATACGATTCGGGTTCATTCCAGATGATCATGCGCGGACTTTCCCAGAAACAGGGGGTTGACATGATGAATGCGCCTTCTCTCGTGCTTACGCCGGGTGCGGAGGTGGAAGAGACTCCCGATGATCCGCGGGTGGAGACACGAATTGAGGACGCCGGTGGTGCACGTATTGAGGTAGTACGTCGCTTCATCTACGCGATCGCTTATGATGAACCACAGATTCCGCAGAACGGTGGTACGTCTGTTGGTTCTAACACTGGTAGCGTCGCCATGTCTGTTCCTGTAGCCGCCCCGTCCAATCCTTCTGAATGGGCCATCGAGGAGGTCGGTCTTGTGATGGTCATTAAGATAGACTCCAAGCCGAGTGACAACATCATCACCTTCAATAGGTTCATCGTTCGAATTGTTGACTTTGAAGGCTTCATTAACTACGGTTCCCCGATTATCTCGGGAGTTGCCACGAACAACCTCGTTGAGAAGATTGTGCTCACAGAAAACCGGATTGATATGCCGGTGTTCTCCCGCAAGATGGTTAATACGACCCTGTCGCTTTACGATGGGCATACGGTGGCCATCGGCGGAATGATCGAGGACAAGGTGCAAAAGGTGGAGGACAAGGTGCCGGTATTTGGTGATTTGCCGCTGGTCGGACGCTTCTTCCGCAGCAATGCTGAGTCTCACATTCGCAAGAATCTCACGATCTTCGTAACGGCTGACATCATAGACGCCACCGGCAAGCCGGTTCGCAACCGCGGGGCAGAAACAAATCCTGCCGAGAACAGCGCGGTTGCTCCCGGACTCTTCCCCGAGGATGGGCTTGCAAATTGAGGAACGGAGAGAAAACTGATAAGGTGGATTCATATTTTACCCCGCAGCAGGCTTGCCCTGCTGCGGTTTTTTTATGAATGACGTCCGGAGGCAAACCTGTCCCAATAAAATTCTTTATAGGAGCAATTCAACCCATCCCCCATGCGCTTCCTGTAAACGAGGGAAGTAAGCCGGCAGGACGGCAAACCATTGACGATTACTTTCCCCACCACCAATGTTTGCGCATCGCAGATCCCGCGCCTCCGGCGCGCGAACATCCAAATCGTAAATTGACGCCATCGTCCCGTAATGCCTCAAAAGAAAAAGTCACCGAAGGCCGATGCCTCAAAATAAACGGTCACCCAAGAGCATAGCATTTTCG
>CANQYL010000084.1 GCA_947628035.1 uncultured Akkermansia sp.
ATCTCCTTCAAAAAGAGAAAACCCCCAAGTGGCAAGGCAAGCCTTGCCGCCTATTTACGAATTACGATTTGGGGAATTCCGCGCCGTTGGCGCAATTTAGCGGAGCGAATGCGCAGCGGAATTTTTGAAACGATGCAGGTTGTTGGTCCGAAAGCGACCGGAGTTTCGCCATGCCATCGTCCATGTCTTGATTGACGACTTGGGGAATTCGCGCGCTACGCGCGGGATATGCTACGCACGCATCAGATGATGCGCTGCGCTTTCTTGGCCTCTCTGCCTTCAAGATAATGCACATTACGACTCACCCCGGAGCCGTACAACGCGCTGAGTCGCACGTCGGGCGTGCTCTCCAACAGATGTCCGGAACGCCGTCTCAGCCAGAACAGCAGACCCCCGAGCGCTGCCAGAATGGTCAGGATTCCGAAGCCCCGAACGACGGGTCTCATGTAAGGATTTTCCATGAGCATGAGGAACTCGTCTTTGTACGTGACTTCCTCCGCCGACTCGTCCTCGCGCATCTCCATGGGGATGAGGGGCACCTGCATGGATGCATGCTGTTCCTGCGCGGGGAGGGCAGCCGTGGCCGGCTCCAGTGATTTGTGCAGAGACTCAGCTGCGGCTAGCAAGCCCGAAACTCCGCTGCCGCAGGTACGAGCCTCCAGCTGGGCCTGCTCCTGCCACGCATGGCGGTCGCTGTCGTTGAGCGTTATCTCGTGGTACCCCACCTCCATGCGGGGATTATCGCCCATCCCGTACAAGAGCAACACCGCGTACTCCCCGGGAGCCGCTATCGCGCGCACGAGCGTGCCTGCCGACACTTCCATCGGTATCTCCTGCTGCGCCTTGAAGAGCCCCACGTAGAGTTTGTAGCGGGAATGCGCGTTGAGAGCCTTGAGCACGTACTCGACGTCGGCTCTCTCCACCGTGTTGAGCAGACCTTGGGGATCCACGATCCCATCCCGCCCCGCCTGCGTATACTCGCGGTAATAACGCTTCGGTATGCGTGCCTCGTCCGCTCGCGACTTCCCGGTCTGGGGAGAGCTATCATCGACGGGTCGCTGAGGAGCCTGCGGATCCACCAACAACTTGTAGCATCCCTGCAATTCCCCGGAAAGCAGGTGTCGGTATTCCTCCTCGTCCCATTGCGGTTGGGTGGTTTCCGTGGCGGATCGATTCGGTACGGGCGCCGTCGGTTCCGGCGCCGGTTCTTTCGTCCGCTCCGGAGCATCGGCTGCCGGCTCCTCCACTTCTTCCGCCGGTGCGTCATCCTGCTGCGGAGGTATCGGCGGCGGCGCTCCGAGAGCGGACGTTCCCGCCAGAGCGGCGGCGAGCGCCAAACTCTCCCCTCTCAGGAGAAGACTCTTGCGCATCCGGCGGTTAACTCGGTGAGAAGAGGACGCTATCTGCGTCACGGCGGCCTTCATGACCCGGCGCAAGCCAACCGCCATCGCCCGTTCTCGAAAGTAGAGACGCGCTCCGATGATGCAGCTGTTGATGCTGTCAGGGTTGATGTAGGGATCCAGCATATAGCCCCACGAAAAACAGGCGACCTCTAGCTGCACATCCACCACGAGCAGCAGCATCCATTCCTTCTTGACAGGCGGCGGGTACGGATACACCCAATCCCTCAATCGACTCCGGAATCCCTCCCACCAGGCCATGAGCGCATTGGTGGGTTCCACCGGTAAATTTTCTCCGCGCCGACCCTCGACAAGTTCCGCATCCTCAATGGCTCTAATCTGTTCGCGGCGACCGAACGACGGATGATGAATATGCGCATGATTGAGAGCCCAGTGCGCATGCGGGCAAAAATCCTTAGCCTGTCCGTGGGAAGTGATGTAAATACCCAGAGCCACGGGGGGGATTTTGCGCTCCATATTTTCCAACGCACTGAGCAACTCCTGCCTCTCGCTGTGCATCAGAGCTCCCGCCTCATCCACCACCCGCGTGAACTCCAGCATCCCCTCCCCGAATATCCCCTCTGCCCGCCTCAAGCTGTAACCACACACTGGGCACTGAACATCAGCGCCCGCGTGAATTGTAGAACTGCAACTGGGACATACCGGCACGTCTCGTCTTATATCTCATTTTTCCCACAAGAGCAAGGAAAAACCCCGGGCAAACGCATTGGAAATGCGTTTGCCTATTTACGATTTACGATTTACAAAGCCCACGAGGGCTCGGAGCGGGATTGGACAAAATGCGCAAGCATTTTGCCCGAAGGGCGCTGAGGCAGTGTGGTGCCGACGAGTCAATTTACGATTTGGATGTTCGCGCGCTACGCGCGGGATATGCGGCGCGAAAGCGCAGCGAAATTTTGAAACGATGCGGGTTGTTGGTTCGAAAGCGGCCGGAGTTTCGCCATGCCGGGATCACCGCTGTTCAGGTGTGTATTTTTATGACGCGCTATGACGCGCGAGGAACTTGGCACTCTTCTTGAGGCGGTGATATGATCGGCAAGCGTGAAACAATGTGATCTATGTGGGAAGCCCGCCTCGATCTTTTTAACACAGATCAGCAACGGGAAAATGAAAGATCTTGCGCTCTGCAGGGAGTGTGCGCGCGCGCGAGGTGTGTTTGACCCGCGAAATCTCTCCCTCTCACACAACATTTTTCCCACCGAACTGAGTGGCGAGGTGGAGGAATTTATCCGTCGGATGTTGGATGGCGTCCTGACGGATGAGAAAGAGGGAGCCGGTGAGAAAGCCGGTCCTCTGCCGGATATGCTGACGAAATGCCCCACGTGCAACTACCCGCTGGAGAGTTATCGTGAGTTAGGTATGCTGGGATGTCCGGAGTGCTACAAAGTGTTTGCCGCTGAACTGACAGGTCCTCAAGGGTCCTCCAATTTGGAGGTCATGGCGCACGACGCCGACGCGGCGCCCGACTTTGGGGAATTGCCTGACATGGAGAGGAAGAGGCTGGAAACGCTGTTGCAAATTGCCGTCGGTGAAGAAAATTATGAAGAGGCGGCCCACTTGAGAGACATTATCAAAACACTGCCGAAAAAGTGAATAAGGGAGATTTCCAGAGGCTTGCCGCCAATCTTCCGGCCTATGCTCGCTACCTCGGGCAGCCACGAGTCCTGCTCGGCACACTGGGTATCGTGGAACTCAACATCAACGGCTTCCCCTTCCCCGGCTGGAGTGACGTTGAAAAATCACGCCAGGTAGCTCACATCATCCTGCCTGTCCTGAACAAGCTGGAAGGAGTCAACTGGAGTTTCCAAGCGGAGATGTGTGAGCTTGACTCCGTACAGCGACGTTTCCTACTGGAACGGATGCAGATCACCTACGCCATGGCAGCGAGGAACGAGGCCTGCCATGTGCTCATCAACGACAAGCAAGACGTGGAGGCTTACATCAACGATGAGGAAGAGCTGCTCATCCTTCGATTTTTCCCGGGAGAGGAAGAAAGCATCAGACGCGCGGAGGATACGTGCAGGAAACTGCGCGATAAACTTGCTGAATTGTTGCCCGTTGCTCGTCATCCGAAATTCGGTTATTTATCTGCCTGCCCGGAGAAAACCGGGTCCGGTCTGTGGTTCTCGTTCCTGATACGCACACCGGCCATGCGGATACTGAATTACAATCGCCAGTTGGAGAGTGAGCTGGAACAACTGGCGCCCATGGATCCTCAGCCTGTCTTTCCACGGGGCAACGGCTCCCACGCCGGTCTCTACTGGTTGCACACCTACACCATTTCCTTCGGGAAAGAGGCACGTGCGACGATGGAAAAACTGCTCATCGCCGTGAATGACATTACCGCCCTGGAGCGCCGAGCCCGGACAAAACTGCTGATGGAGCCCAAGAAGAGGCAAAAATTTCTCTCCCTGCTGGAGAATACACTCGCGAAGACAGAGGGGGGAGAGCTCAAGACATTCGACGCCTCACTGGAGGCTTTGAGCGCTCTCCAACTGGGTTACGAACTCGGATTACTCCGGGCCCGTCGGTCGAAAGCAACCACAACCAAACTCTTTTCCGCGGCCTATTTCGATCTCGCGCCTACCAACCTCGTCCTCAAGAAAAAGCTCAGCTCTCCCCGTATGCGGCACAAGGCCCGCATCGACTACCTTCGCAATTTAGTCCACGAGAAACTCGAACTCCAACCTACCTTTCGTCAACCAAAATCATGAACAACTTTACCCCGAGAGCACAACAGGTGATCAGCCTCGCTCGACGTGAGGCCATTCGCTTTCACCACAACTTCATCGGAGCGGAGCACATCCTGCTCGGTCTGCTCAAGCTGGGTCAAGGTTTTGCCATCCCCGTGCTTGTGCAGGAAGGCGTCAACATCCCCGCTACGATCGATTTCATTGAAAAATCGCTGCTGCCCGGCAACTCTGCCACAGAACCGGAGGGCTCCCTGCCCTACACGCAGCGCGTCAAGCGCATCTTCGAGATCGCCGGCAGCGAAGCTCAATCTCTCAATCAGCCTTACGTCGGAACCGAGCACATCCTACTCGCCATCCTCAAGGATGAGGACGGGGTCGCTCACCACGCACTCACCAAAGCCGGAGCCAGCTACGAGGATGCCCGCCGCAGGGTGGCTGAGGCTCAACAGGAGCATAAAGCGGAGCAGCAGGAGGCGCCGGAAGACTTCAATTCGGACGATGACGACGATGAATTCGGAGCCTTTTTCAATGCCACCCCACACACAATCGGCAGCGGCAACAACGGACAAAATCAAAAACGCGCCTCTGCCCTCATGACCTTCGGCAGAGACCTTACCGCGCGCGCAGCCAAGGGGGAACTCGATCCCGTCATCGGTCGGGAGAAAGAGATCGAACGCGTCATCCAAATCCTCTGCCGTCGCACGAAAAACAACCCCGTTCTACTGGGAGAAGCCGGAGTCGGCAAGACTGCCATCGTCGAGGGGTTGGCGCAGATGATCGCCGAAGGCAACGTGCCCGAGTTCCTCATCGGGAAACGCATCATCTCATTGGATCTTCCGATGATGGTGGCGGGCACCAAGTACCGCGGACAATTTGAGGAAAGGCTCAAGGCTGTGATGGATGAGATCCTGCATGACAAGAACGTCATCCTCTTCGTGGATGAGATCCACACGCTCATCGGAGCCGGCTCTGCGGAAGGCTCCATGGATGCCTCCAACATCATTAAGCCCGCCCTCTCCCGCGGCGAACTCCAAGCCATCGGCGCCACCACTCTGGAGGAATTCCGCAAGTACATGGAAAAAGACTCCGCCTTTGAGCGCCGCTTCCAACAAGTTGCCGTCGGTGAACCGAGTACGGAGGAAACTTTGCTCATCCTCAAGGGTCTTCAAGCTCGCTACGAAGAGCACCACCACGTACACTACACACCCCGCTCCCTTGAATCCGCCGTACAACTCTCCAAGCGCTACCTCACCGGACGTTTCCTCCCGGACAAGGCGATCGACGTCATTGATGAAGCGGGCGCGTACAAGCGAGTGGCGCGTATGATGCGACCGCCGGAACTCAAGAAGATTGAGCAAGAATTGACCGGCCTGCGCAATGAGAAACTTGATGCTGTCAAGCAGCAAAAGTTCGAGCACGCCGCCAAGCTTCGCGACGACATCGCCGTCCTGGATTCTTCCCTGAAAAAGAAGCTCGAGTCATGGAAACAGGTCATGGACAACGACTACGTAGATGTTGACGAAGAAGATGTGATGACAGTGGTCTCCAAATGGACCGGTATCCCGCTCGCTCGCATGGAAGAGAAGGAAGCAGAGAAACTCCTTCACATGGAGGAAGAACTGCGCAGTCGCGTGATCGGTCAGGATCAGGCGTGCTCCGCCATCTCTCGTGCCTTACGCCGCAGCAGAGCTGACATTAAGGATCCCAACCGACCCATCGGCTCGTTCCTCTTCATGGGGCCCACCGGTGTCGGCAAGACCTACCTCGCTCGCAATCTCGCGGAACTCATGTTCGGTACGCAGGAGGCTCTCATCCAGGTTGACATGAGCGAATACATGGAAAAGTTCAGCACGAGCCGACTCATCGGCTCGCCGCCGGGTTATGTAGGACACGACGAAGGAGGGCAGCTTACAGAGAAGATACGTCGCAGACCGTACGCGGTCGTCCTCTTTGACGAGATTGAGAAAGCGCACCCGGATGTGATGAACCTGCTGCTCCAGATATTGGAGGACGGGAGCCTCACGGATTCCATGGGGCACAAGGTGAATTTCAGCAACACCATCATCATCCTCACCTCCAATGTCGGAGCCTCACTCGCCAACTCACGCGGGCAGATGGGCTTTTCCTTCGCGGATAATAATGAGAGCGACTACGAATCGATGAGGGAGCGCATTTCGGAAGCCGCCCGCAAGCAATTCCGTCCGGAATTCATCAACCGCTTCGATGACCTCATCGTCTTCCGACGCCTCGCACAAAACGATCTTGAACGCATCGTTCAACTCGAGACAGACAAACTCATCCGCCGTCTTGCGGACAAACAAATCCATCTCAAACTGTCACCTGAAGTCATCCGCATGATAGCGGAGAAAGGCAGCGACACCCAGTACGGCGCGCGCCCCATCCGACGCGCAATCGAGACTCTGCTGGAGGATCCGATCGCCGAGGCCATGCTTCGAGGGGAACTCACCGCCGGGCGCACCTCTGAGGTTATGCGTTCAGACGAGACTTCCTCGTCCATCCGCTTCAGTGAGGAAGAACTCGCCCCCAAACCCACGAAAAAAACAAGGAGAAAACCCGCTTCCAAGGAGACAGGACAACAGCCTCCCTCAACTCGCGGAAAATCTCGGAAAAAGTCCTCCCCTAAGAACTGAGCGATACGATCTACGATCTGGACGCTAGCGCGCTCCGCGCGGGGATGCAAAGCGCCCGACGGCCCCGTAGAGGGCGCACGCGAAGCGGGCGGGCAGGGCGATTGGACAAAAGCGCAGCTTTTGCCCGCAGGGCGCTGCGGTAGTGCGGTACCGAAGCGTCAAAGCGAAAGCGCAGCGGAATTTTTGAAACGATGCGGGTTGTTGATTCGAAAGCGGCCGGAGTTTCGCCATGCCATCGTGTCGGCTTTGCTTCCATCGTCCATCGTCCATCGTCCATGAATTGCCTTCTTGCCGGGCTTACTTTCTTCATCCAGAGGAAACGCATGGGGAATGGGGTGAATGAGCCTAGGGATAATTTGAGTGGGACAAATGTGAAAATCGCTAGGATTTCATCATTTTGGACTTGTAATGGAAGAGAAAATGTGTAAAATGTCGCTCGGTTCAGAGCAACGAGCTGTAGCGCAGTCTGGTAGCGCGCTTCGTTCGGGACGAAGAGGTCGCAGGTTCGAATCCTGTCAGCTCGATTTTGTACGCATCTGAACCGACTGCTGAAAGGATGGGTAGGAAGGCTGTCTCCGTCGACAAGCGGACAGTGTACCGAAGCCGAGCAATCCGGATACCGTTCTTTTACGGATTCGCCGCTCACGACGTACCCTTCTCAGCCTCCTCAACCTGTCCATCCTCCCAGTCAGCTTACAGTTTAACAGATACTCCAATCACGCAACTATGTCCGGTCACAACAAATGGTCGAAAATTAAGTTCACGAAGGCAGCAGCCGACGCGAAGAAAGGCAAGATATTCGCGAGATACTCGCATGAGATAACCCTAGCTGCAAAGAGCGGCGGAGGGGACGTGGACACGAACCCGCGTCTGAGAGCTGCCATCGAGGGAGCCAAAGCGGTCTCCATGCCGAAAGAAAATATCGACCGGGCCATCAAGAAAGGAACCGGCGAGTTGCAGGGAGCGACCATCCAGGAGGTCACCTACGAGGGCTATGGTCCGGGTGGAACCGCCATCATTGTGGAGGTTGCCACGGACAACACGAACCGCTGTTCCTCCGAAATACGCACCATTTTTTCACGCAACGGAGGCAACATGGGGACGCCCGGCTCAGTGGCGTACCAATTTGACCGCAAGGGCGAGGTGCGCATTGTGGATGCGGGGTTGAGCGAAGATGCCGCCATGGAACTGGCGATGGATTGTGGGGCGGACGAATTTGAGGCGGGAGAGAACGAAGGGGAGTGGGTATTCACCTGCTCACCGACGGAGATGTCCAACGTGTCGGATGCCCTCTCTGCGGCAGGAAAGAATGTGACCGGAATTAAACTTATTTCAGTTGCTCAAAATCCGACGGAGATCACGGATCTTGAGACAGCCCAAAAGGTGATGAAGCTCTATGACCTGCTGGACGATTACGACGACACGATGAACGTCTTTACAAACTTTGAGATTAGGGAGGACATCCTTGAACAACTCGCCTGAACAGCCCCATGGGGAGGGAGATGAGAAAGTTTTTCACCTCAAATCCTTCCATCCACCCTACGATACGCAGGAAAACCATCGTTTGAACTCCGGAGATTCCGTCTCTCCGAAGCAGCGTCCTCGCTCCTTTCGTCCGCAACGGCATTCAACCTCCGATGAGTTTCCTCAGCGCCCCGCGCAGCACCGCTCCCCATACCAACGCAACCCGCGGTTCGATAGAAATTCACCCCCCGATCGCAACTTCAGCCGTCGCAGAGACTCGCTCCCATCCCGTCCGCAAAAACGTCCGCGCAACTTGCCCAAATGCAATGTGGAAGGCGGCGAAAATCAGATGACACGTGCTTATGTGCCGGTGGGCGAACCGGAGGAATTGATAGGGCTGCTGGAAATTACCGGCAAGGGGTTTGGTTTCATCCGCGTGCCGGACAATAATTGGGCTCCTTCCACGGAAGCTGTCTATGTGCCGGCTGACATCATCCGCGAATACAAACTGCGTCCATTCGTTCAAGTACGCGGTATGGCTCAAAAGTACGAACGCGGGCACCAGCTTATCTCCGTGCTGGAGGTGAACGGGCAATCCCCCGAAAAGGCGGCCGCTAACCCACACTTCGATGATCTGAAGGCCATCAACCCCACGGAACGCATCTCCTTTGAAACGGTTTCGGATCGCTACACGACTCGTACCCTCGATCTCGTGGCCCCTGTCGCTCGCGGTCAGCGCGGGCTCATCGTTGCTCCGCCCCGCACGGGAAAGACGACCCTGCTTATGCACATTTCGGAAGCGGTGAGGGAGAAGTACAAGGAAGACATACACCTGATGGTTCTGCTCGTGGATGAGCGCCCGGAGGAGGTCACCGAGTTCCGACGTGCCCTGCCGGGAACCGAGATTTATGCTTCCAGCAATGACAGCGGTATCCGCGAACACTGCCGCATGGCGGAAATGTGCATCACTCGGGCTAAGCGCCTCGTCGAGGCCGGTCGCCACGTGCTTATCGTGATGGATTCCATCACCCGTCTTGCCCGCGCATACAACAATGTGGACAAAGGCAGCGGGCGTACCATGAGCGGCGGTATCGATGCACGCGCTCTGGAGATGCCTCGCCGACTCTTCGCCGCCGC
The DNA here is from genome assembly GCA_947628035.1 of uncultured Akkermansia sp. Classification (GTDB taxonomy): domain Bacteria; phylum Verrucomicrobiota; class Verrucomicrobiia; order Verrucomicrobiales; family Akkermansiaceae; genus Akkermansia. The sequence continues at coordinate 9,367 of CANQYL010000084.1, forward strand.
TCGAAACACGCGACAGGCCGGTTCCCTCACCATCCTTGCCACCGCTCTCATTGAAACGAACAGCCGCATGGATGAACTCATCTTCCAAGAATTTAAAGGCACCGGTAACATGGAGCTCGTCCTCAACCGCCGCATCGCCGAGATGTATATTTACCCCGCGGTGGATATTCTTAAGAGCGGCACCCGACGCGAAGAACTCATCTTGCCCGAGTGGATGCTTGAGAAGATACATCTCATCCGCAGAGCGCTGGCGGGACACAAACCCCCGGAGGCCATGGAACGCCTGCTCTTCTTCATGAAACGCTGTTCGAGCAATTCTCAAATGCTCGTCAATCTTAAGACCCGCTGATCCCCGGAGACGCCCCTGGCGCCGGGCTGCGCCTGTTTACGATTTACGATTTACGATTTACGATTTACGATTTACGATCATTAGCATCCCATAACGTGGTCAATATGACGACGTCATG
>CANQYL010000085.1 GCA_947628035.1 uncultured Akkermansia sp.
ATATCTTCCTCCTCTCTCTCTCTTTTTCCCCTTCGTTTCCTCCCGATGAAGAGTTTTTAGAGATGGCAAAATCGTAATTCGTAAATGGGCGAGCTCTGCTCGCCTCCGCCTGTCGGAAGCGCGTTTTTCTTGGGACGGGTGTGGGGACGGGTGTGCCTTAGCAGAATTGCCCTGATTTTTGCACAGGGTAAACACATTTGAGAGAAGTGCATCAACAGAGAGAATGCTCTTATTGATTGATATCACTGCTTATACGTATCAAGGATCATGACAACAAACGGCCATCATGATGATGGATCGAGCGAATCCATCCGCACACGTTGATGATTCGAAAAATTTGCGCAACGAGCACATTATTAATAAATCGTAAATCGTAAATCGTACATGGCAAACGCATTTCCTAATGCGCACACGTGTCCCAATAAAATTTTGGCTCTGTCCTACCACAGTGTTGAAAAAACACAAGCATGAACAGGTCTCTGAATAAGAATGTTCGAGTAGGGTTATCGCTCGTCGATAATAGCTTCACTCATGAGAGTATAAGCAAGAAGCACCCGATGTTACTCGTTGACCGAAGTGTAGAGAGTGAGGGCTTACCCATTGCCTTAGTAACTCTAACACATTAAGTCTAACTAAATAAAAGATTCTTTAGAAATCAACACTGTGGTAGGACAGAGCCAAAATTTTCTCCGGGCTTATTCAACCCATTTCCCATGCGTTTCCTCTGGATGAAGGAAGCAAGTCATCAAGATGACAAACCATTGACGATTAAGCAAAGCGGCAGGTTCGGCATGGCGTGACTCCGGACGTTTTCCTTCTGTCAACGCACCCTCATTCTCGAAAATTTCGTTTTACTTTCGCGCCACAAAAACGCGCGTAGCGCGCGAAAGTTCCCATCGTACATCGTGCATCGTCCATCGTACATAATCAATGGCTTATGTTGCATCACTCACCGATGACCGCCTGTCGGAAGCGCGTTTTTCTTGGGACGGGTGTGCCTAATGCGTTTGCCCTGGATTTTTGCAGTTGTAAAGGGAGTGGATTCATGCTAAACTGGAAGCCGTTATGAAGAAGGTCAAGACCGCAGTGGTGGGGGCAAGCGGGTACACGGGACAGGAGTTGTTGCGTATTTTGCTGCAGCATCCCGGGGTGGAGTTGGTGTGTGCCACATCCCGGCAGTACCGGGGGGAGAGGTTGAGTGACGTTTTTCCGAGATTTCGCGGGGTTCCGGGGGCGGAATTGAGGTTTACGGCGGCGGATGCGGCCGGTGTGGTGGCGAGTGGGGCGGAGGCCGCTTTTTTGGCGTTGCCGCACGGGGTATCGGTGGAGTATGGAAGAGAGCTTGTGGAGAGGGGACTGCGCGTGGTTGATTTATCGGCTGATTTTCGGTTGAACGACCCGGCGGTGTATGAAGAATTTTACGGGAAGCCGCATGCGGACGTGGAGTTGTTGAAGGAAGCCGTGTACGGGATGCCGGAATGGCACCGACAGGAGATCGAGAAGGCTCGCATCGTGGGGTCGCCGGGGTGTTATCCCACGAGCATCATTCTGCCGTTGGTTCCGTTGTTGAAGGCAGGGCTGGTGCAGCCGCAGGACATCGTTGCAAACAGCGGGAGCGGCGTCTCCGGGGCGGGACGCAAGGCGGATGTCGCCTATCACTTCTGTGAGTGCAATGAAAGCATGCGAGCCTACAGCGTGCCGCGTCACCGCCATCTCTCGGAGATTGAACAGGAACTCTCCCTCGCTGCAAAAACTCCCCTGCGTATCACATTCATCCCGCACCTCATGCCGGTGAACACGGGAATCCTCACCACCATCATCGCCAAACTTGCCCCGGGCGCCTCGGCGAGCGACCTGACGCGTTGCTACGAGGAAGCGTACGGCAAAGAGCCATTTGTGCGATTGCTGGGCGAGGGGGTGCCGGCGGATACGAAGAATGTGACGCGAACGAATTTTGTGGATATCGGGTGGGCGGAGGATAAGCGGACGGGGCGGGCGGTGTTGATGAGCGCGGAGGACAACGTGATCAAGGGCGCCGGGGGACAGGGGGTGCACGCCTTCAACATCATGTACGATTTTCCGGAGACGACGGGGTTGATTCTGCTGTGACTCGAGAGCGGAAGGAACGACTTGGACGAAGAAATGAAGCCGGTATTACTCATAGTTGATGACGAGAAGGCGACTCGCAATGTGCTCAGCCAGGCGCTGGAGGATGGCTATGAGGTGTACACCGCCGGTAACGGCAAGGCGGCGCGGGCTATTCTGGAGAGTGAACCCGTGGACATCCTGCTCACCGATCTCAGGCTGGGAGGCGAGAGCGGGATGGATATCATCGATGATGCTCTGAAGCTGCGCCCTGCGCCGACCTGCATCATGATGACGGCCTACGGCAGCAAGGATACGGCGGCGGAGGCGAAAAAGCACGGGGCTTATTATTTTCTGACGAAGCCGTTGAATCTGGACGAGGTGGAGCTCCTGTTGAAACAGGCGGCGCACACACGCAATCTGGAGACGCGCAACCGGGAATTGACGGAGAAACTGCAACCCATGGGCGGATTGGGTGCGATGCTCGGCGAGAGCGCGCCCATGCGTGCCATCTTTGAGCGCATCAGGCAAGTGGCTCCGGCGAATGCAACCGTCCTGATCGAGGGAGAGACCGGCACCGGCAAGGAACTTGTGGCGAGGGCGCTGCACGAGCTTTCCCCGCGCGCCGAAAAAGGAAAATTTGTGGCGGTTAATTGCGCGGCTCTCTCCCCCCAGCTGATGGAAAGCGAACTTTTCGGACACGAGAAGGGCTCATTCACCGGAGCCATCCAACGTCGGATAGGACGCTTCGAAGAGGCCGACGGAGGCACGCTCTTCCTGGACGAGATCGGGGAGATGGATATGCCCTCGCAGGTGAAGTTGCTGCGGGTGCTGGCGGAAAGGAGCATCGAGCGTGTGGGCAGTAACGAGAGCATCGCGGTGGATGTGCGTATCATCGCCGCCACCAACAAGGACCTGGAAACGATGGTGAGGGAAGGCCGATTCCGACAGGACCTCTACCAGCGCCTGAATGTGGTGGACATAGCGTTGCCTCCTCTGCGGGAGAGGGCGGGCGACATCGTTCTCATGGCGAATGCCTTCGTGCAGCAGCTTTGCGTGGAGAACCACAAGCCGTCCATGAGGCTGAGTCGTGCCGTGCTGGAGAAATTGCGTCGCTACACGTGGCCGGGCAACGTGCGTCAACTGCGCACGGCTATGGAGCATGCCGTCGTTATGTGCGATTCCTCCGTCATTGCGATTCGAGATTTGCCGGAGTACCTCGCTGACGAATCAGGCGTCGGAAAGAGGGCGCCTTTGGGTACAACCGGAGGGACAGAGGAAGGACCGAGAGGGACCGGAGAGGGAGATGAGGTTTTGCTGTTGGAGGAGGTGGTGAAGCGTGCCGTCATGCGGGCGCTTCAGCGAGCCGGGGGAAACCAATCTGCCGCCGCGAGGATGCTGGGCATCCACCGTCGCACGCTCCATCGTCATATCGCCTCATCCCCGCAATACTTTTCCGAATTCTTACCAAAGTCATGACAACCACGACCCATCAAAAAAACACGGTCTCCTTCGAGAAAGCCACAGCTCGCCTCGAACAAATCGTCGAGAAACTTGATGCTCCGGATACCCCCTTGGAGCAGATGATTTCTCTCGTGGAGGAAGGGCTCGCTCTCATACGAAGCAGCAAGGAGATCCTGCACAATGCAGAACTGCGCATACGCGTCCTGGAGGCTCCGGATACAGACACGAAAGAAGAGTCTCTGCCCCAAGAAGATGAAGGATTCAGCCTCCAGTGACGGGGAGCAGCCCCCCCTCCTCGCCGGCATCCATTCGCCGGCCGATCTGAAAGCCCTCCCGGCGGAGAGCTTGCCCAAGCTTGCTCAGGAGGTGAGGGACCTGCTCATCCATTCCCTGTCGCACACGGGGGGACACCTCGCGCCGAACCTCGGAGTGGTCGAACTGAGCATAGCGTTGCACCGGGTTTTTGAGACCCCGCGTGACAAGATACTCTTTGACGTCTCGCACCAGAGTTATGTGCACAAAATACTGACCGGTCGGGCGGAGCAGATAGCCACGATACGCCAATTCGGCGGCATTTCCGGATTCATGAAGCGCAGCGAGTCGCCCCACGACGCTTACGGCGCCGGGCACGCGGGCACGGCCCTTTCCGCCGCGCTCGGTATGGCGGCTGCACGCGACCTGCAGGGGGAGGACTACCACGTCATCGCCGTGGCGGGAGACGGAGCGTTCACCTGTGGTACGACGCTGGAGGCTCTGAACAGCATCGCTTCCACCACCAAACGCTTCATCGTCGTCCTCAATGACAACGAGTGGAGCATCGATAAAAACGTGGGGTCGCTTTCGCGGTATTTCTCCTCGCTCCAGGAGACTCAGGCATACAGCTGGCTCAAGGAACGAGCGGATTATTTCCTCAAGAATCTCGCGGGAGAAAAAACGCGGGAACAGGCGGTGCGCCTCATGACGGCGGCGCGCAGTCTCATATCGCCGTTGAGTTTCTTCCGAGAACTCGGACTCACCTACTACGGACCCATCGATGGACACGATATACGTCGATTGGAGAGGGTTCTGCGCATCATAGCCCGGCATCACGAGCCCGCCATCCTGCATATCATCACGCGAAAAGGACAGGGCTATGAGCCCGCCATGCAGGATCCCACGCGTTTCCATGGCATCGGCAGGTACGATGTTGAGAGTGGAAGCACGCCCTCCTCGGCGTTGCCTACGTATTCGGAGGTGTTCGGTCGTTGCCTCACGCGTCTGGCGGAGGGCGATGAAAAGATCCTCGCCATCACGGCAGCCATGCCGAGCGGGACCAAGCTGGATATTTTCCGCGCTCAATTTCCGCGCCGGTTCTACGATGTGGGGATAGCGGAAGAGCACGCCGCCCTCTTTTCCTGCGGTCTGGCAACACAAGGCTTTAAGCCCTTCCTCGCCATCTACTCCACTTTCATGCAGCGCTGTGTGGACATGATCGAGCATGACGCCGCTCTGCAGAATTTACCCGTGCGCTTTTGCATGGATCGTGCGGGACTCTCGCCGGACGATGGACCCACGCATCACGGACTTTTTGATATTGCCATGCTGCGTGCCATCCCGAACCTCGTGATGATGCAGCCGAAAGATGAGGCGGAGTTGTGCCACATGCTGGTCACGATGAAGGAGATTGACAATCGTCCGAGTGTCGTCCGCTATCCTCGTGGGGTGGGGGAAGGAGTGCCCTTGCCGGAGACCCCTCACTCTTTGCCCATCGGAAAGGCCGAACCGGTGCGGACTCATGAGCAGGACGTCGTGACCTTGATTGCGCTCGGCAACATGAATTCCCTCGCCGCTAAGGTTGTCGACATGATGGAATCCCGAGGTATTCGTTGCGGGCACGTGAATGCACGGTTCATTAAGCCCCTGGATGAAGAATGCATCTTCGCTTGTGCGACGAAGAGCCGCTTGCTCGTCACGTTTGAAGACCACGTGGTAACGGGAGGATTCGGCTCCGCTGTGGAGGAGCTGTTGCAGGAGAAGAAGAGTTCATGTCCCGTGTTGTGCATAGGCTGGCCGGATGCCTTTGTGGAGCACGGCAGCGCGAGTCAACTGCGGGAGTTGCACGGTCTCACCCCGGAGGCTGTGACTGCTCGTGTGCTCGAGAGGCTGGGTATGTCTGAGGTCTCAGATCCATCATGACAATACGCGACATCGGTTGTGTGCTACGCCTCTTCCCGTATAAGGAGCACGGCGCCATTGTCAGCTGGTGCACAGCCGAACACGGCATCGTGCGTACCGTGGCGCGCAGTGTTCTCAAACCCGGCAGCGAGTTGAGCGGTGTGGTGGATCTTTTCCACGAGTGTGAGGTGGTGTACAGAACGCCGGCTCGCGGTGATCTCTGTACCCTGGCTTCGGCGGATCTGATTACTCCACGATTGCCGTTGCGCGGGGATTTGACCAAACTCCGTCTGGCGTCCTACATGTGTCGGTTGCTGCTCAGCACGGTGGAGGCGGGCGCGGAGGATGCTCATTGGTACACGCTCATCAGTTCAGCCCTGAATTACACGTCTGAATCCGTTCCGCGCGTGGAGATCCTGCAGAGGTTTGAACAACGGTTGGCGGAGTTGCACGGTCTGTATTCATCACAGGTGCCGGCTCACTCCGCACTGTTGCGCCATTTTTCTCATCTGCCGGCAGGGCGGGAGGAGTTGGTCGGACAATTGTCGGAAGGACGTGATTAGCAGGGCAGACGAATTTGAGATAAGTTCATCAACAGAAAGGATGTTCTTATTGACTGATATCACAGTTGATACGCATCAAAAATCGTGACAACCAGCGGTCATCATGATGACGGTTCTGAAGAACCCTTCTCGTTCGTCCAATTCGCGGCGTAGCCGCCGAATTCCCCAAATCGTAATTTGTAAATTGACCATCGTAAATAGGCAAACGCATTTCTAATGCGTTTGCCCTGACGTGATTAAGTCCGGGCGTGGCGAGCGGAAGATTTGTTAAAAATTTCGCGTGCGTTGGCGCGTTCGCGCTTGAGTTGCTCATCCGTGGCGCCAAGGCGAGTGAGGAGGAGTTCCATCATGGAGAGGGCTACTTCTTCCTCGCCGGAGAAGACGGTTTCAGCGCCGCTGCTCATCATGGCTTTCGCGTTGCTCATGTAGGTCGTGTAAGCCATGATCGAGATGTTGCTGTTGATTCCGCGGGCGGCGGAGGCAATTTCCTTAGCCGGGGCGGAGGCGGCCGTGATGATGATGGCTTCCGCTTTCTCAGCGCCGGCCAGCTTGAGGATGGTGCGTTGCCGCGCATCACCGTGAAGAGCCAGTATCTTGTCCTTACCCTTGGAAAGACGGTTGACCGTGTCGATATTCATCTCAATGACGACGACCTCCATATCGTATTTTTGAAAGATGTGTTGCAGGATTTCACCGCAGGGACCGTAGCCCACGATGATTACCCTGTGGCGGTCTTCGGTCGGAGCCGGTAGCTCACTGGAAGCGTTCATTACGCCGATGCCGCGGTCTTCAAAGGCGCGCACGAGACGGGGCACGAAACGGTAGAGAGCTGCATTGAGGGTTATAGAGATGATGGCGACACCGGTGATCACGTTGACGGCGAAATCGGGGAGTATCTTGTACTGGTTGGCGATGAGGGAGGCGAGGATGAAGGAGAATTCCCCGACTTGGGAGAGGGATGTACTCACGATGAGAGCCATGCGGCTGGGACGCTTGAGCAAGCGGATGACGATGTAGGCGGCCACGGGTTTGACAATGAGGGTGAGGAGCAGGGCGCAGAGAGCCAGCTCCCAGTACTCCAGCAGACCCACCAGGTCGAATCCCATCCCCACCGAAACGAAAAACAGGACGGCAAAGGCATCACGCATCGGCAGCGCATCCCCCGCAGCACGTGCCGAAAACTTGCTCTGTCCTACCACCATGCCGGAAAGAAAGGCCCCGAATTCGAGGGACGCATTGAACACCTGAGAAGAGAGCACGGCAATGCCTAGGGCAATGACCAACACGGCCAGAGTAAAGAGTTCATCACTCGTGCTGCGTGAGACGTAGGTGAGCGTTTTTTCGATGATGTATCGACCGAGGTAAGCGACACAGAGAACGAGAAGGGTGAGTTTGAGCGTCATCCAGCCAAGGGCGGGACCCAGCGCCTGTCCGGCAAAAAATACCGGTAGCAACACCAGAAGAATGATCGTGAAGATATCCTCCACCACCAGCCAACCGAGCGCCGTGTGTCCCGCCGGGGTTTGCAGCACTTTGTTGTCTGCCAGCACACGGGTGAGCACCACCGTACTGGACACGCACATACAGGCGCCGAAGAGGATGGACACCATCCATGTAGCGTCCGGTACGAGGACGTAGTAGCCCAGAGCTCCGGTCAGTGCACGCACCACCATGCAGACGACAGAACCGGGGACCGCTACCTTTTGTACGGCCAAAAGGTCCTTGAAGTGAAATTGCAAACCAACTCCGAAGAGCAGCAGAACGACGCCGATGTGTGAAAATTCATCCACAACTTCTTCATCCACACCCGTACCCCACCATGACTGCGCAGCTAGAATGCCTGCCAACAGATAACCGACGATGGGGGAGAGTTTGAACTTTTGAGCGATGATGCCCAGTAGCAGGGCGAGAGCGAGTCCGATGGCGAGTGTGTAGATCATAAGATGACGCGTGCCCAGATTACTTTCAAATAACGTCCCTCCGGATAGGTGGAGAGATACGGATGATCCCACCCCGGTCCGCTTGCTTCGAGGATTTGCAGACGTTTACCGAGGCGCTGGGCGGTGTGAATGACGAGTTCCTCAAAGTCGGCCGCCTTCAGCAGACCCGAGCAGGAGCAGGTGACCAACAGACCGCCCGGACGCACACATTGCATACCGAGGCTGTTGATGTCCCTGTATTTTTTAAGCCCCTCCGCGCGTTCCTCATCACGACCGAGAATCAGCTTCGGTGGGTCCAGAAGGACCACATCAAACTGCTTGTCGTTCCGGATCATCTGGCGGGCGTAAGTGAAGGCGTCGGCGTGCACAAAATTGATACGCAGGGGACCGCGTCGGGAGTTGATGTTGGCGTTGCGCTTTGCTTGGGCGATAGCGTTTTCATCCAGATCGACGGCGGTTACTTCGCCCGCCCCGCCGAGCAATTTGGCGTAGATGGAGAAGGCTCCTGTGTAGCAGCAGAGATCCAGTAGGCTCTTGCCCTGTATCAGTCCGGCGAGCTTCTTGCGGTTTTCTCTCTGGTCGCAAAAGAACCCGGTTTTGTGTCCCAATTCGAAATCAACTTCAAAATTGACGCCGTGCTCCATGATGCGCACCCGTCGCACCGGGCGACTCGGCGGCGCCGACGTGGGATCGATCCCCTCCATGCGGGCCACAGTCGGACCTACTCCCACCACGTGCCGCTCTGTCCCGCAAAGCTCGTGCAGCAGGGGAAGCCATCTACCTAATCTCTGCCACACTGCGAGTGTGCTCACCTCCACACTCAACACATCCCCATAGCGATCCACAACAAGTCCACCGAGACCGTCTGAGTCACCGTGGACGAGCCGATAGGCATTTGTTTCATCCGGCACGAATTGCTTCCTCCATTCCACCGCTGAGCGAAGGGTTTCTTCCAAGTCCTGCTCGGTGAGGGGGGCTCCACCGTGGCGAAGCATGCGCAGAGGGGTCCGCGAGTCAGGATTCCAAAAGCCACCGCCGAAGTATTCCCCATTCTTGTCATAGACGTGAACGAGACAGCCCGGTGTGGCGTCGGCGCTCACTTCCCCGAGCATACGAGGAAAGACAGCCGGATTGTACGTAAAATACTTCATCTGCACCCACGGATGCAGCCATTTTTCGCTCCCGACCGGAGCCTGATTCCCCCAAGCCGTCTTTCTCACGGTTGTTTTCCTTTCGGCACGTTTGCCGCGCTGCACTGGAAGCTTTGCTCGCACGACCTCCATCATACCACAGCACCTCCGCGCGCGCAAGTCTATGCTTCCGTGTCAACATGAAAGCGCTCTTCGTATAATTTTGTGGAATGACTCCGCAAAGTAATTCCACAAAGTCGGCAAAATACCCAGTATCTGACAAAAAAATTTCAATATCCCTTAAAAAAGACTTGGGCATGGA
>CANQYL010000086.1 GCA_947628035.1 uncultured Akkermansia sp.
GAGGTGTCCTGGAATTCGTCCAGCAACCAGTGGTCGATCCGACCATCCAGCAGGTACGCCAGCCGACTAGGCGTTTTTTCATCTCCCAGGATTTGCATCGCAAGATGCGTGATATCCGCAAAACTGAACAGTCCGGACTCGGAGATGATTTTCCGGTAGTTTTCAAGGTACAAGTGCAGGAAGGTGATGAAGTCGCGGGTCTTGGCCTGGACGTCACGCAGGATCTCCGTTTTCCATTTTCCTACCAATTCCATGAGTTTGGCGCGGTAGTCTTGCGCTTCGGGGCTGTCTTTCCATAGCTCCCCTTTGTCCATAAGATCGTGATGTTTGTCTTTCTCCAACGCGTCAAGAGCCGTCTTGATTTTACAATTCCCACTGATGAAGAGCTTATTATCACCACCGGTAAGGACTTGGAACAAATCCCGCATTTCCTGAATCTCACGCCTAAACTCCACGGGATCCAGCTCAGATTCCTCTGACAAATCTTCCAGATTAAAAGGAGCTGCGTAGGTGCTGCCGTCGGCAGGACGTTCACGCAGCTTATCCCCGTATTTATAGATCAAGTCATCGAGGCTCTGCAGAATGTCACTGCCCTTGCATCGGAAGCTTCGGAGAAACTTGACGACGGTTTCGCTGCCGAGCCGGGAAATGGTGGCGAGGAGAGCTCTCTCCTGCGCTTGCTTGAGCTCCTCGTCCGAAATGGTCGTCATTCCCGCAACACCAAGTGACAAGGCTTGCGTACGCAGCAGGGTGTTGAAGAAACTATCGAGGGTAGAAAGTCGGAGCTTAGAACCGGCGGTAACGAGTTCCCGCAGGAGACTTCGGTACTTTTCCTGATTCAGGCGCAGAATTTCGGGCAAGTCGGGGAGCTCCTCCGGGAAGCAGTTTCCCTTTTCTGCCCTCTTGACGTAGGGAATAGCTTCTGGGTAGAGGGGGGCTTCCTCATCCGTCCAAGTAGCCCAAATGCGGGCGGTGAGGACATTGCGTCCTCCCTCCCGTTTATCCTCGGCGCCCTCCGCCAACGCTTGAAAAATGCGTCGACGGAATTCTCCGGCCGCTTTTCGGGTGAAGGTGAGGGCCACGAGTGAGGAGATAGGCGCCCCGAGCGTGAGCAGGGCGAGGTAGCGCGAGGTGAGCTGGTAGGTCTTACCGGTGCCGGCAGAGGCGGCGATGGAACATCCTGTAACAAGTGCAGACATAATTAAAAAATTGAAGGGTTATCTGAGGGGGGAGAGACCGCAAACGTCGCGCAGATGATCGTCGATAGCGGGGGTGCCGAAGGAGAGGAAATCCGAGATTTCCTCGCCGAAGTCTTCACGGGAGTACAGGCAGAGTCCGCGACGGATAAGGTCGATCGCCAGCCTTGCGGTTTTTACTCCATCTTCAATGACATCCTCAGGTATTTCTTTGTCGGTAAATTGGAAGGCGTTATACTTGACCATTGTGCCGAGCGGAAGGTTGTAATAAGCAAGCTCCGGTAAGGTGTCGAGATTCTTAAGCTGCCTGAGCGCGTGTGCATACAGCGGGAGTTGCACTTCTCCCCAACGTTTTACTGCGCCTCTTCCTCCGACATATAGAGGGAAATTTTTCATTCTTTCATTGAATAACTCTTTTTGAGTGGAGACCAAATGCTTATCCTTCGGCGGCGAGCCACTTGTCTTGTAATCAATGATGCGGTAGGTGTCTTTGTCGGGATTGTAATCCACGCGGTCGATGATCATTTTGAGGTGAGCGAGCGAGCCGTCCGGCAAATCGAGCTCGGTTTCCACCAACCATTCCAGATGCTCACGGCGCCAACCTTCGCGCAGATCGTTCACGTGGCAGTCAACAAAGAGCTTGAGACTCTCGCCCATGGTTTCGCGCTGATTCTGCAGGAAAACGGGCAGCGAGTCCTCTCGATCGGCAGCGTAGGCGCCGAATTCCTGCTGGAGGAGTTCCCGCGCATACTCGTTGATTTCACGGTTCAGACTGTCGAGTTCGCCCCCCGGCGGGAGCTCCGGGTAACGCTCGACCAGTTGTTTGAGGATACGGTGCAGGATGGTACCGTAGGTGTTCGCCTGGAGTTCACGTGTGCTGTCCTTGTAGGCGTCGGAGGGAGAGATGCCGTGGAGCTTTTTCAGCCAGAAGCGCAGGGGACAAGTCAGAAAATCCTTGATGAGCGAGGGGGAGAAGGATGAGTCTGCCGAGAACGGATTCGGTTTGCCTTGGGCAATCAGCTCGATGCTTTCCATGGGATATTCTTCCTCATTCTCTCCCGTCGTCTGCCCCGGGACGGGGGAGGAAGCCGTTTGCCGAAGCAGGCGGAATTGCTTATAGTCTTTCGTTTCCTTAGCTTCCCCCGGGTCGCTGAAAAGTTTTTGCACGCGCTTGATGAGGTCATCGGCATGCTCTTCAGGGAAGCGAAGGAGGAGGGGCGAGGGCGCGATGGGGGTCTCATCCGTTCCTTGGCGGGCGGTGAGAATGCGCACATTGTCCGCCGCTCCCCGACTCTTCAGGAGGGCAGTGAGCAGGAAAGCGTCCCGCGCGCTGCGGGAATTTTGCGTGGGCAACCCCACGAGCTCCTTGAGCTTTTCCGTGAGGAGGCCCGCGTTGCCGCCCGCCTCCGGCACGCAGCCTTCATGCAGCCCCAGCAGGAGAAGTCGTTTCCCGCGCGTGTACGGCAGCTCGATCCAGTCAACGGTCTCCACGGTCGGTTCGTCGTTTTCGTCCGGTTGCTCGGGACGACAAGTGGCGTTTTCAAAACGCTGCTGGAGCATCAGGAGCGTGAGCTCGGGGGTGATGCCGGGTGCGGCGCCCACCTGCGCGGCTTCACGCAGGGCGTCGGAGATGATAAGCGTGTCGTGAGAAGGTTCGGGACAGGATCCTTCGATGATGTCAGCAAACTCGGTCAGGGCTTCGGGAAGCGTGGAGGGGTCGAGGCACTTCTGCGCGAGGTCGTACAACTGCCTGGCGCGGCGGAAGCAGTCCACATTCTTCTTGCGCAGGAGGTCGAGGAACCGCCGAACCGATCCCGGAAGATTCTCCTCAATGACTTCATCGAGCGCGGCGTCCATCGCTCCCTCGGCGGGGGTGTTGCGGAGAAGGACACTCGTGCGCAGGAGGTCGATGAAGGCAAACAGGTATTCCGAGTCGGCAATGTCCAACGGACTCGTCCCCTTCTTCGAGAGAGGAAGTTGCCTGGCTGTTTCGACGTAGTGGAGCAGACGAGCCGGAAGCTGCGCGGCCTCCATCGTGGTAAGTTTGCGTCCGGCGCTGAGTTGCAGTCGCCAGCGATTTTCACCCGCGTGGGCGAATGCCGTGCAGAGGTCGGAAGAGAACGAGGGATCACACAGCCCGAGCACCACCTCATCCGAAGGACATCCCCCGGCTTCTCGGACTGCCCGGGCGCCAAAATCCTGCGCGTCGTCCGCGGGTCTGAGGATGCTCTCTTCCGGAATGTCGATGGGACGCGCCGACCAGTGTTCGGTGACAGGCATGCCCCAGGCGTCGAAATGGGCTCGCTCCTCCTCCGGCGCATTTACCCAGACCTTCACATGTCCGGGACGCTCCGCCAGCACGTGCTCCAGCGTCTCGCGCAGACGGGCGGTCAATTCCGGCAGGGCGGCGAGGATGATCATGCTCTCCTCTTTCGGTCTCGGCTGCCGGAACTCGGGTTCGTTCGGCGGCGCCAGGCGGTCCACTTCCGCGCAGAGCTCGCTGAATTCTTTCCAGCGCTCACTTTCTTCGTCCATGAAAGGCTGGTCCGGGGAGGTGTTGCCGGACCTCTGCTCAAGCTTCCGGTAGATGGCTTCCGGCGTCTGAGCTTCCTGTTCCAGGAGGGTGCGCAAGTGTAGCAGTTGATGAGCCGTACCGAGAGCGCGACGGTCGCTCATCGTCCCCTCCCGCTCGCCAAGCAAGGTTGTGTACGACTCGGGCGACAAGCGTTGCAACGTCTTCACCCATGCGATGAGTTGTTCATTCTCCTTGCCTTCCTTCTCCGGCAGCAGGCGTCCGGGTTGCACGATGCGCGGCATCAGGACAGGCTCCGCCGCCCGCTCTGCCACGTACTCTCGCAAACGTTTGGCGCTTGGAGACGTGAGGGTTACAACGGTGGCGCGACGGAACGCATCGGGATTTTCCCTGTTGAGTTCCAGTAAGCGGTCCCCTACCAGTTGGACAGCCGGGGCATCCCAGCCTAGGAAGGTTAACTCAGGTTCGTAAGACATGATCGACGTTATGGGGTGGATTGTTATGAAAGTGATTTCCTATTTACAAAAGTTCTGTGATTTTTTTAAGATAAAGCGAAAGTCGAGGGCATTTGAAGACTCAAGGCGTGGGAGTAACTGGGGAATTGGATGCTCATTCTGACTAACCGGATACCAACAAACTATCAGCTTAACGCCTCATGTCAAGCTCCTTTTACCTGTAAATTGCGAAAGCTCACGTCCGTACCAGGAAAATCGAACACGAGCAACTCTTGTTGCTTATATCCGATTGTGATAATTCGCGTGCCATTGGGGAAGGCTACGCCATGCACAGGGCAAACGCATTAGGAAATGCGTCCAAGTATGAAAGAATTTTCCCAAAAATATAAAAATTGGGTCCAAAAATCGAAAGATTCCACGAAACTCACCGAACGCCAGACAAAAGAAATATAATCACAATGCATTGATACGCAATAAATGGTGAAAAGAATTGCCGCTCACCCGAAACTCCTTCCATTAAAATTTGAATATCTGGCAGAAAAAATCATGCTTTTTTGAACAGGTAGGGGGCGGGGTGTGTCTATCATTTCAGCTTTACGAAACAACAGCTACCCCTCTTTATGGCGAATGATTCTCAAAACTCTCGTCAGACGGAAGATTCACAGCAACTCACCGAGCTGCTGCGAACCCTCCTCCTTGAGGCTGCCCCGGAGGCTCATTTTGAGGAACGATTTCTCTATGATTTTCGCGAACGCATCGCGCGCGAAGCAGTCTGTCGTCCGCTTCGTTCCATTCTCTGGGAGCACCTGCTCATGGCTCTGGACAGCTGGGGGGGGCGGAAACTCGCCTTCGGAATCTCCACTTTCAGCATGGGGGTACTTTGCGCTTCTGTGTACGTCTGGCAGCAATCCGGCGAACCAAAGACCCTCTCTTCTCCTCTCTGTGCCTTGGAGCAAAGCGCATCATCTCTTCGCCCCGGCACATCACGCGGGGTCGTTTGCACATCGGTTCGGCGTACTCGTCGGCAAAATTCCCCCTTCCTTGCGTCCATTGATTCCGAGGAGGACTCTTCATCCTATTCCCAGCACGATGATTGGGCAGCATCCTTTTCATCCGATGCGTCTGAAGATGCCCTCCACGACGCCCCTGATTTCTTTTGGAATCACCGATGAATCCGTGGTGGTGTAATCGGCTCTCCCCTGCAATTTACGACAGGAATTCGGCGCCTTCGGGGTGGACCGTTGTACGCACGGAATCGGAGGAGAACTCGCGGAGCCAGGCATCAACGATAGCCTCACCTTGGCGGACAGCGGCCGTGCGGTGGCGCAGCGTTTGCTGAGCGATTTCCTGCATCGCGTCCATATCGTAGAGGGTGACTCCGTCCAGTTCGGCGCATTGGGGGTCCACGTTGCGCGGGACGGAAAGATCAATGAGAAAGAGAGGACGTCCCTGTCGAGAGGAACAGGCTTGGCGCAGGACATCCGGACCGACCACATAGACCGGAGCGGCCGTGGACACGATAACGATGTCGATTCGGGCAAGGAAAGGAATCCAGTCAGCGAAGCGGATGACTTGACCGCCAACGCGGGAGGCGAGATCGAGGGCTCTCTCGTAAGAACGGTTGGCGACAAAGATGCTCCTGGCGCCGCGAGAGGAGAGACTCTGAGCCGTACTCCGGGCTACATCGCCGGCGCCTACCACGAGAACGGAAGAGCCGGACAGGTCGCCAATGATGTCCTGAGCCAGCTGGACAGCAGCCGCACCGACGGAGGTGGGCCCCACCGTAATCGGCACGGACGAGCGGACTTTTTTACTGATGTTGAAGGAAGCTTGGAAGAGGCGATGAATGAGAGAATCGGCGGAGTGGGCAGCTGAGGCGACGCTGTAGGCTTGCTTGAGTTGTCCGAAGATTTCAGTTTCACCGATGACCATGGAATCCAGCCCGGCGGCTACGAGGGCGAGGTGGCGCAGGGCATCCGCCCCGGAGAGGAGGCGGAAGTGGTTCGAATCAGAGGTTTCAAAAAAAGCAAAGATGGAGCGAGCGGCCGCAGCGGGGTCACCGGACTCAAAATAGATTTCCGTGCGGTTGCAGGTGGAAAGGAGGACGACTCCATCCATACCGGGAAGAGAGCGCAGAGCGAGGTCCATCTTCTCAAGCTGTCCGGCAGGAACGGCAAAGCGCTCACGAACCGCGACGGGAGCCGTGCGGTAGTCCACACCCAGACAAGCGAAGGAAGAGAGATTGGTCATCATGAGTCAACGGAGAACAGGCGGCAGACGGCATCCACCAAACTTGGGATGGTGTGCAGTTCTGCTTCAACATCGGGTTGAAGATTAAGGCTTCTCAGGGTAGCAGAAGTGACCGGTCCCATGCTGGCAATGCGGCAGCCGTCCGGCAGGGAAAGTCCCATCTGCACAAAGTGGCGCGCAGAGCTTGAGCTCGTGAAGGTGATGGCATCAGCTCCCTCTTCCAAGAGGAGCTTGGCGTAGTCGGCATCCCCGGGGGCGACGTCGTAGGCGACGCACTCATCCACGATAGCTTTTCTCTTGGTGAGCTCGCGCAGGATGAAGTCGCGCGCCTGAGCAGCGCGCACCCAGAGCATCGTCGCGTGGGCGATGCCGCCGAAGTCATCGGCTCGGCGGTCGAATTCGGCGATGAGTTCCTCAGCCACGGCCTTTTGGGGCATGACATCGACCATGACCCCGCGTTTTTTGAGTTCGGCAGCGGTTCCCGGTCCAAGGGCCGCGATACGTGCACCGCCGATATCGCGCAGATCCTCATAGACGGTGAAAAAGGCATCAAAGAATTTTTGGACGCCGTTGGGGCTGGTGAAGACGAGCCAGTCATAGTGTTTGCTCGCAACGACCGCCTCTGCAAAGGCGTGATGGTCGGCGGGAGGGACGATGCGGAGAGTGGACATCTGAGCGACCTCGGCACCGAGGGCTGCGAGGGAGCGGGAGAGCTCACCGGCTTGTTCACGGGTGCGTGTGACGATGATTCGCTTGCCTGCCAGAGGAAGGCGACTGCGCCAATCCAATTGAGGGGAGAGATTCACCACCTCCCCGATGATAACAACGGAGGGAGAGGAGACGCCCGCCTGTTGTACGGCATCTGCGAGGGTGCCAAGCGTGGCGTGCAGGACGCGTTGGCGAGCGGTGGTTGCCCATTGCACAACGGCAGCCGGAGTGTCTTCGGACATACCGGCTTCGACGAGCTCGTGAAGGGAATCGCGCAGACGAGCCATCCCCATGAGCATCACTTTCGTTCCGGGACAGGAAGCGAGCTGCCGAATTTGCGGCAAGATATCTGCATTGTCGGGCGCGCCGTGTCCGGTGAAAATGGTGAGCTGGGAACAGAGATCTCGGTGAGTGACGGGAATGCCGGCATAAGCGGGTCCCGCCAAGGCTGAGCTCACTCCCGGCACCACCTCAAAAGGAATGCCCGCTTGTCGCAGGGCGAGAGCCTCCTCTCCTCCACGGCCGAACAGGTAGGGATCTCCTCCCTTGAGACGAACCACAGAGCGGTGCTGCCGTGCCTTTTGAATGAGAAGAGCGTTGATCTCCTCTTGGGGAAGAACACGCTTGCCGCCACGCTTACCGACGTCCAGTTTCTCACAATGTTCACGACACCAGCCGAGCATGACCCTCGGCACGAGCGCATCGTAAACCACACAGTCAGCACTTTCTATGAGCTGCTTGCCGCGAACGGTTATGAGACCGGGATCTCCGGGACCGGCTCCGACAAGAAAAACACAACCCGGCTGAGAGGCAGAGCTCATAGGTATGCATCAGCTGGCTGTTCGGGCTCGGTCGGAATTTCTCCTTTCAGCGCGGGAGAAGAAGCGGGAATTTCCTCCGGAGTATCGAGCGGATTCTTTGTTTCCTTCGCCGGAGCAGCAGGAGTCTCTTGCTCGGGAGCAGGCAGCGGAGAAAGCTCCAGCTCCGTCGGGGGGTGAGAGGCAGTGGCCACGGCGGGTTGGGATTCCTGAGACTGCTCGGGAGGATTCTCCGGTTGTCGGGGTTGTTCCGGAGAGGTCGGTGGAGAGGCGGGATCAGCCGGGAGAGCAGGCTGAGAGGAGGGAGGCGTATCCGTCGGGGAAAGAGTGCTTGCCATGGTCGGGGCGGCAGCGGAGGTGGCGGGCTGACCGGCGGCGTCACGACCGAGGCGGATGAGCTGAGAAACCGTAACGAGCTTAAAGCCTCGCGCCTGAAGACCGGTAACGACCTGCTCAACTGCTGCCAAGGTGGATGCGTGGATGTCGTGCAGCAGGATGATGGAGCCGTTGTGCGCCTTATCCACAGCGCGGTGCACCACAGCAGAGGTACCGGGATGCTTCCAATCCACGGTGTCCACATCCCATAGCACCGAGGTCATGCCATAACGATCCATCATGAAATCAATAACCCCGCGATTGGTGGCTCCGTACGGAGGACGCATCAGACGCGGTTGGCGACCGGTAGCCTCCCGGATGACGGCAGAGGTGCGCTCCATCTCGGATGCAATCTGGTCGTAGCTTTTGGAGGTAAGTTTGACGTGACTCCACGTATGAGAGGCAATCTCATGCCCCTCTGCGGCAGCGCGGGCAAGGATACTCTTGTGACGCGCGGCATTCTCTCCAAGCACGAAGAACGTGGCTTTGGCTCCGTGCCGATTCAGGATGTCGAGTATCTTCGGCGTGTAGGCCCCGCTCGGTCCATCGTCAAAGGTCAGCGCAACGTATTTGCCGGGAACGCTCACCTGAGCAACTCTGCGTCCGGGAACTTTGGGCTTGAAGTCTCCAAGTGAGGAGGAAGAAGAGGTGGTAACCTGAGGAAGCGCGATAATGCTTTTGTCCGGCGAAGGCGAGACGCGTCGAGGTTGCAGACGGCTGGTCACGTCAGACTTTTGGGGAAATGGCAGCTGTGGCTGTTCCGTTTGCTGTGGTTCCGCGGGTTCGCCCTGACGGTGTGAGGAACACGCAGCCAACACAACTGCACAGGCCGTGACCATGACTTGTACGTACTTTTTCATCACTTCAGCATCTAGGAGGAGGAAATTATACGCTTTTGCCCTCCACTTGGCAACACCAGATTCGGGGTAACCGCATTAGAAATCACACCCGCGCATTGCCTCAAAAATAAAGTCACCGAAGGGACCTCAGAAACGAAGAAAAAGAATTTTCCGAAAGCTTGATGCC
>CANQYL010000087.1 GCA_947628035.1 uncultured Akkermansia sp.
CTGTAACATTAACTATCTATTCTTAAAAACTCGCCAAATCTTTTTCCTGCGCCTCCAGCGAAATTGACGGAGACCCTGAAAAACGGGAAGTTGCATCACATCCGACCCAAGCCGACAGAAAAGAGCCGCTCTCCCACACCTGCGGGAGAGCGGCTGATTGATTGAATGATAAGAGGAAGGCTCAGGCCTGCGCCGAGTCCTCAGCAGCGGGAGTCGGGGCGGACTCAGTAGCTGCCGGAGTCTCCGGAAGCGTGTTGGCCGATGCCGTTGTCGTAGCAGGGGCCGCTTTTTCCGTGGCGGCGTGAGGCAGGTCAATGATTTCGATGAGAGCCATGGGGGCGCTATCAGTTTTGCGTGCCCCGAGCTTTACGATACGCGTGTAGCCGCCCTGACGATCTTTCGTCGCAGCAGCCACCTCATCAAACAGCTTCTTCACCGTGCGCGGCTGAGGCAAGATGGCCAGGGCGCGGCGGCGAGCATGAAGGGAGCCATCCTTGCCCATGGTGATGAGTTTCTCCGCAAAGGGGCGGAGAGCTTTAGCCTTGGCAAGAGTGGTGGTGATGCGTCCGTGATTGATGAGGCTGCAAGCCTGGTTGGCAAGCAGAGCCTTGCGATGGGAGGCAGGACGTTGCAGTTTAGCCTTTTTTACTCCGTGTCTCATAATGTTTCAGATATCTTGATGTGAGGGTTAGTTTTATTCGCCGAAGTCATCCTCGTCATCCATGCCGAAGGTTTCGATGTTGTGGGTGATGAGGGCTTGGATGTCAGCCGCACGACCTTCATCAGTCTTGTCGCGCAGACGTTGATTGCTGGCGGGCGGCGTGATGAGTTTCGGGTCAAAGGTCATGCCGAGAGACAGACCGTACTGGACGAGTTTCTCTTTAATTTCGTTGAGAGACTTCTTACCGAAGTTGCGGTACTTGAGCATTTCGCTTTCGGTCTTCATAGCGAGTTCGCCGACGGTGGTGATGTTGGCGTTGTTCAAGCAGTTGGCGGCACGGACGGAGAGCTCGATCTCATTCACGCTCATGCTGAGAAGCTTGCGCATCTGAGCCGTGTTGGCATCCTGATCAGCGCCGGCAGCCTTATCGAAGGCAACGCTGCGGTTGTCGCCCTCCACGAAGACATCAAGGTGGTGGCGCAGGATACTGGCGGCCTGGAGCATCGCGTCGCCGGGAGTGAGGCGTCCATCGGTCCAGACGTCGAGGATGAGCTTGTCGAATTCAGTCATTTGACCGACACGAGCGTTATCGACAGCATACTTGACGCGGGTGACCGGAGAGAAGATGGAGTCAATGGGGATGACGCCGATGGGGCGATCCTTTTCGTTGTTGTCATCGGCTGTGTAAAAGCCGCGACCGACGTTGACCTCGAAGTCACAATCAAAGATGGTATTTTGGTCGAGGTGGCAGATGACCTGGTCTTTGTTGACGACGGTGTAGATATGGTCCTCTTGGATATCGGCGGCAGTGACGACACCCTGTTTGGTAACGTGAAGCGAGAGGGTGCGGGGTTCCTTGCCGTGGTGGATAAACTTGATTTTTTTGAGGTTGAGGATAATTTCAGTGACATCCTCGACAACGCCGGGGAGGGAAGTGAACTCGTGCTGGGCGCCGGCGATACGCACACTCGTGATGGCCGCGCCTTCTAGGGAGCTGAGCAACACGCGGCGCAGAGAATTGCCGAGCGTGTGACCGAACCCGGTTTCGATAGGCTCAGCGATAAAGGTGACGTGGTTGGGGTCGTGAGGATCTTCCACGCGCTTGAGCGTATCAGGGATTTCAAAATGAGCCAACTGAATGACTTCCTTTTCTTCCGTATTAGATGTATCAGACATGATGTATAACGGGTAGGTCGGGTTTCCCTTCATGCGAGCTATGCTTCCGAGGAAAAGAAGGACCAACGACCGATTATAGAACTCGCGCGCCAAGAGGATACACATTTGCCCTCGCCTTGACAAGCCTTTTCCACAAATTATGTCATTCTTTTCACATCCGTCCCAAGAAAACGCGCCCCCGTTCTCGAAAAATCCTTTTTACTTTCGTTTCACAAAATCGCGCGTAGAGCGCTAACATCCAAATCGTAATTCGTAAATCGTAAATGGGCAAGCTCCGCTCGCCTCCGCCTGTTGGGCATTGCTTTTTCTTGGGACGGATGTGCGTTTGCCCTGGGGGGTAACGGAGCTTGCTAAACCTCGGGAAATATGGTAATCAAGAGCCGTATGCGGTGCATCTATTCAGTGGGGAAAGTTGGGGAATTTCAACGGTTGGAGCGCACGGTGGAGGGGCTTCGGGTGCAGTCCGAGCTGTTTTTTCGATTGTACGGGGATAGGGATGACATGGTACTTGTTGCGGGGAGAGATGCTGTCGCGAGGGAGCATCCGGCTGCTCAAGCCGGGCACGTATGTGCTGGGTTGTGGCGGTATGATTGTGTTGAGTTATTCCTCAGCGGTGAGGAGGATGGGAGGTACGTGGAGATGAATTTGAGCCCCGGTGGGGCGTGGTGGGCTTCCTCCTTCCTTTCGCCTCGGGTGACGGCGCCGGAAGGATCCGTAGAGACGTTTGACAATCGAGGAATATGTGCGTCAGGGGAATGCACAGAGAACGGATGGGAGGCTCAATTGAGAGTTCCCTTGAGATTACTCACGGAACACGGTGTGCGGCTCACAAATTGCCGAGCTACCGTGTGCGCAACTCTCATAGGGAACACGGGGGAGAGACAATTCCTAGCGAGCAGTCCTGTGCCGAGTGATCCACCGAACTTCCATTGTCCGGAGTTGTGGGAGGAACTTTGGGTGCGTACGGTTCAATGAGCGAGAACCGGAGCTGTAAACGGTGCAGTGGGTAACCCCGCTTCGTTCACGAGATTGGGCTCCACGTACACCTTCCAAGCGTAGCGAACAACCTTCGGTTTCTTCACTTGAGAGGGCAGAGAAAGTTGAACGCCCTCGCCATCTATTTCTGCATCCGCAGCATGGAACTTCTTGCCGTCGGCAGAGACTTCAAAGCCGCGCGGGGGTTGTCCATCAGTCGTGGTGAGTCCCGAAGCCGAGGAAAAAGAAAGGTGGAGTTTGCCGTCGGACAACGTCGCAGCGGAAAAGACGGGACCTTCGTACACGATGTCTTTTCCGTACACCTTGGCGGCAGCGAGAGTTGCGAGACGTTCGCCAACCTCCAGCTTGCGCGGAGGGTGTACGTTACTGTTCGTAGAACCCAGATCAATAGTGACAGTCTGATACACGTTGGGGAGTTCGCGCGCCACCTGAGTTTGGACGTCGCGGAACTCGGGCCAGTTGGCGCGCAGGGGCGTGTCATCATTGATGCGCGGAAGTTGCACCATGAGGAACGGCAAGTTCTGCTTTTTGAACTGCGTGCGCCACGAGTTGATGAGGTCGGTGAGCATCGCCTTATGCTGCGCCATGTCATCGATCTCGGCGTCCGACTCCCCCTGGTACCAGATAACACCGGCAAAAGGGAAACGGAGCCACGGGGAGATGCCGGTGGTGAAAAGGTAGCCCGGCTTGTAGGGATGCGGAGCAGAGAGGTCGGACCCGATATTTTTCTTGGCGCGTCCTCGAACCCATTCCGTGACATATTTGCTCTCCAACCAGCGGGGGGTGAGACAATCCTTGTAGCGCTTCTTGAGGGTAGCCTGCGGCATCCAGGCCAGCATCTCTGATCCCCCGAGACTCGCGTGAACAATACCAATCGGCACGCCGAGCAGTTCCTGCAGTTTGCGTCCGAAGTACCAGCCTACCGCGCTCATCCGCCGGCAGGTCGTCGTATCGCTCACCGACCAGGAGCCTTCATACATCTCACCTTTCTTGAGGCGCTCAGACAACTCTTCCGTATAGGCGATGTCGTCCGTGTGCACCTGAGGTTCGGAGTGGTAAAAGCGCAACTGGGGGATATTGGCAGCTGCCATGGCGGAAGAGTCTCCCGTCTGTTCCAGCCGCCAGAGCATATTGGACTGCCCGGAGGCGAGCCAAACTTCTCCCACCACGACATCATCGATGCTCTCGCTCTCCTTGCCCTGACTGACCGTGAGCTCGGCTCCCTCGGCATTAGCCTCCATAGCGGGCAGGGTTACGTGCCACTTCTTCCCTTTGGGCTTGGCTTTCACCTCGTGACCGCCAAATGAAACGGTCACCGGAGTGGACGCGGAACAGGTTCCGCTGATGGGAACCGGAACCCCGCGTTGCAACACCATGTGGGATTGGTAGATGGGATCAAGCTTCAGCTCGCCCCGGACGAGAGAAAGACAGCAACAGGCAGCGACACAGAGAACAGAAACGCCGCGCATGGTCGTGGATGGATGAAAAAGTTGGGGAGGGGACAGATACTACATACCCATGATTTCGTATCCTCCATCCACGTAAACAACCTGACCGGTGATGCTGGCGGCACCGTCGCTGGCGAGGAAGGTAGCCGTAGCGCCGAGCTCCTCCAGTGTGCACGAGCGCTGCAGGGGGCTTTTGTCTTCGTACACCTTGAACATACCCGTAAAGCCCGATACGCCACGAGCCGCCAAGGTCTGAACCGGTCCCGCTGAAATGCAGTTCACACGGATTGGGTGTTCCAAACGTCCGAGATCAAATGCGAGGTACTTGCAGCAAGTTTCCAACGCCGCTTTTGAAACGGCCATCAGATTGTAGTTGGGCACCACCTTCTGGCTCGCATAATACGTCATGGCCATGATTGAACCGCCATTCACCATGAGAGGCGCCACCGCACGGGAGAGCGCAATGAGGGAGTAAGCTGACACCTGGAGGGACAGATTGAACGCATCCCGAGGTATTTCCGAAAAATGTCCCTCCAACGCGCCGGGCGCCTTCGGAGCGAATGCTATGGCATGCAGCATCATGTCCACGTGGTCGGTGTGCGTGCGCACGAAAGAGAAGAAGTTCTCGATGGAGGCGTCGTCTGTGACATCGAGGTCACAGATGGGGGTGTCTTCGCCGAATGTTTCTTTGACGAGCTTGATGACGCCTTCCTTGAGGCGTTCGCCCTGGTAGTTAAAGATGAGTTTGGCTCCGGCATCGTGCCAGGCTTTGGCGATTCCGAAAGCGATACTGCGCTTGTTGGCAACGCCTGTGACGATGCCGACTTTTCCTTCCAGTGGTTTGATGAGTGACATGATGATGAGTGATTGGTTATGGAGAGAGGTTTAGAGATCGGACGGGAATTCCTGAGAGATAATCTGGGCGTACGTGAGGCTCATGCTGACTCCCATGGCTTCCATGTGCCGAATTTTATTCATGATTTCAGTGTCCGGGATGTTGAAGTCATCCACCACAAACTTGAGGCGATAGTACACATAGCCTCCATCACGGTCGAGCAGGAGTTGTCCTTCCGGCAGGTTGGCGTTGAGTGTGAGCAGAAGCTGAGAGAGTTCCTGCATATCCTCTTCGGAAAAACGAGAGGCAAAATGAGCATCAAACACCAAACTGCACGGCTCGTTGAGCTCTGTGAACATGAAGCTGCAGGGCATACCGGTCGGATCCACGGGGAGGTACGCCAAGCCTATCTTTTCGTTATTTTTCCCCATGGTCATCCACTCATACTCCTCACCCCGTTCGATGAGGAATTGGCGGACGTGTGCCAGAAGATTGGGTTTATTGCTCATGGAATTGGTGTTCTGTAGCTGATTGACTTGGTTGATATGGTACACGCATGAGCCAACTAAGTCAAGCGATTCAGCAGATCTGACCGAATTTCTGTACCCGGACGGGTGAAATGCGAACAACAATTTTTGCGCAAAGATGGGAAAATTATGTCTTGACAACGACGGATTTTCAGATAGAATGAGCGCTCGCCCGTCAGGGGATGTCAACTTTAACACAAGAGAGGAAATATGAGCAAGAGAACCTATCAGCCATCAAAGCGTTGTCGGAAACGCCAGTTTGGATTCCGTAAGCGTATGGCGTCCAAGAATGGGCGAGCGATACTGTCCCGCAGAAGAGCCAAGGGGCGCAAGAGGTTGATGCCGAAAGGAGCCGAGGTGCACTACAAGCGCCACACGATACAACACGGGGTGTGAGGAGGTCGCAGAAGGTCATACCGATGCGGCAGAACATACCCGCAAGGAAGCGAATTGGTCATGCAGCTGCAGAGGCGACATACCATTAAGCGTGCGGGGGAGTTTGCGTATGTGAAGGCGGAAGGGAGGAGCCGGGTCGGTCGGTACATCGTGCTCAACACGGCGAGGAGAACGGGAGAGCACTCGAGGTTTGGCATCATCGCGACGAAGAGAGTGGGGGGCGCTGTTGTAAGAAACAGGCAGAGGAGGAGGATACGCGAGATACTCAGGGCGCACGGAGATGCGATAGGCGAAGGTTTGGATGTTGTGATTGTGGTGAAGGTCGCGGGAGGGGCTGCCAACTACAAGGAGCTGGAGGATGATTTTTTGAGGTTGATGAGGAGGGAGAAAAATCAAGAGAAAAGGAGGGGCGATGAAGAAGATCATGATTAGCATGGTAAAGTTTTACCAGAGACACTTGAGCAGACCCCTGCACGCTGTGGCGGGACCGATGGCGGGGTGCAGGTACACGCCGAGTTGTTCGGCATATTTTATAGAGGCGGTAGAGGAACATGGAGCATGGAGGGGAGGGTTGTTGGGATTGTGGCGGATCTTGCGCTGCAATCCATGGGGGGGGAGCGGGTATGATCCTGTGCCGCGCAAAAAGCAGAAAGAAAGATAAAATTATGGACAAGACAGCTTGGATCGTAGTGACACTTTGCGCGGTTTTGCTGGGGATCAACATGTGGTTTTCCCCGGACAGACCTCAGCAACCGACGGTGGATACTCCCCCGGTGCAGCAAGAAACAATTGCCACCCCGGAGCAGCAGGCTGCGACGGACCCCGCCGCGGCAGGGCAAACCGAATCCGCCGCCGCTGCATCCGGCGAACAGATGCAACAGATAGCCCCGGAGCAACGGGAGGCACATCCCCTGGCGACGCTGACCTCGCGTGATTCTTCCGGCAAGCCCGTAGCTAGCTTTGTCATTCAGGACGTCGGAGGCTCCCTGAAAACTGTGGAGATGCTCGGTAAGGCCATCAACAGCACGAAGCATGACCTGCTGGACGATGTGCAACTCAATTCACAGGCGCAACAAGGGATAGGGACGCTGATGTTTGGTCTGAGTAATGAAAAGGCTCCCGTCTTCGACAGCACGGTGTACAGTATCGTACCTGAGGAGACGAATGAGCGACAGGTGACCGTGGAGGGCAAGCTGAACGATTTGATGATCCGCAAGATCTACACTTTGAAGCCGTTGCAGGTAGGGGATGAGACGATAGAGGGGAATGCGTATTGTTTGGAATTGACGGTGCAGGTGCAAAACACGGGAAAACTCACCCGTCTTGCAAAAAACTGGGGAATATACGCCGGGGCAACCGCTCCCATCTCCTCTCAGGAATGGAGCCAGTTCACTTACTACATCCGCAATGAAGATAAATCCTTCCACAAGGAGGGACTGAGCAGTTTCCGTCCGTGGTTCGGCAGTGCCAAGGAGCGCGTCCTTCTGCACGGGGAGGACCCTATCTCTTGGGTGGGCGTCATGAACCAGTACTACGCCACGATTGTACAACCGGTGGGAGGACAAGTGGTGCATACCTACTACGCTGCTCCGCTCAAGGGACTCCGTCTGCCGGGCAAGGGAGATGAGAAGGCGGAAGGTGTGGAGAGCGCCATCGGAATGCCGGAGTTTACTTTGGCTGCAGGAGGAGAGGGCAGGAGCGGAGGAGCGCAGAGCTTCAGATACGATATTTTTGCCGGACCGAAATTGAACCTCATGCTCAGCGACATGACGAAGGAGATACCGAAGATCGACCACATCATGGACTACGGTGTCTTCCACGTGATCAGCTACCCGATGAACTGGCTCATCAACGTATTCCACGGATGGTTCGGGAACTGGGGGTGGGCTATTGTAGCGATGACGTTTGTCGTGCGGTTGCTCATCTGGCCGTTGTACCGCAAGAGCTACATGAGCATGAAGAGCATGAGCCTGTTGCAACCGAAGGTCAAAGAGATACGCGAGAAGTATTCCAATGACCAGCAGAAGGCTAGCATGGAGATGATGAAACTGTACAGGGAGTACGGAATATCCCCGATGGGAGGGTGTTTGCCGATGTTCCTGCAAATTCCGATCTTTTTCTCCTTCTTCTACGTGCTCCAAACGGCGGCGGAATTCCGCGGAGCCCCATTTATCGGGTGGGTGCATGACCTCTCTCAGATGGACACGGTGTGTACGTTGCCAATCATGGGGTATGATTTGCCGATCAACGTGCTACCCATTGTGATGGCCATCACCATGATCTTGCAGATGCGCATGAATCCGCAGGTGGGCGGTGACCCTATGCAGCAGCGCATCATGAAGCTCATGCCCCTCTTCTTCTTTGCATTCTGCTACTACTATCCAAGTGCACTGGCGTTGTACTGGACAACGACTAACCTGATATCCATCATCCAGACGTGGATCATTCGCCGAATGCCGCAGCCTGAACTGACAAAGGTGTCGCCTGCTAAGAGAGGCTTCAAGAAGGGCTTCTTTGAGCGCATGGCTGAGGCACAGCAAGCTGCCCTTGCCGAGCAACGCCGGAGGAATGGCAACTAACCGAGCGTGCCCCCCGGGGCAACCGCGTTAGAAAATGCGGTTGCCATGTACGATTTACAAGACGCTCGACGGTCCCGTGTAGGGCGCACGCGAAGCGGGCGGTAAGTGCGATTGGACAAAATGCGTGAGCATTTTGCCCAAAGGGCGCTGAGGCAGGGTGGTGCCGAAGCGTCATTTACGATATACGATTTATTAATAATGTGCGCGTTGCGCAGATTTTTCGGATCATTAACACATACAGGGATGTCTTTAGAGCCGTCATCATGATGAGCGCTGGCTGTCACGGTTTTTGGTACGTATAAACAGTGATATCAGTCAATAAGAGGATTTCCTTCGTTGAGGAGCTTCTCTCAAATGCGTTTGCCCTGAGCCGGAGTTGGGGCAAATTGAGATGCAGCGAATTTCTTTTAGGAATGTGATTGGAGGAGGGAATCTCCGTTCTTTGTCCTCGAAATGATTTTCTCCGCCGACCTGGACTCGGAGGTGCTTTCGCATGAATATTTGTTTTTAATATATTGGTGTTGAGATTTATAGTGTGTTTCATGGTCAGCGCATCGGTTCCTCATTTTCGGTTTGCTGACATGAAGTCATGCGCGTACCGAGGGCACGGATTTTCTGCGGGGAAAAAAGTGCATTTGCTCGTAATGCCTCAAAAGAAAAAGTCACCGAAGGCCGATGCCTCAAAATAAACGGTCACCCAAGAGCATAGCATTTT
>CANQYL010000088.1 GCA_947628035.1 uncultured Akkermansia sp.
CAGCCCTCCTTCTTTTGTACGGGGGGGGGTATTCATTTGGCTGTTGGGGGACATCAAGGTTGCGGGAGTCATCGGGCTTTATCTGCTCATCAACGTCCTCTATTCCGGGAAGCTGAAGAACATCGTCCTATTGGATGTGTTTGTCATCGCCATAGGATTTGTACTGCGGGTGTATGCCGGCGCCTATGCCATTCATGAACCGGTATCAAGCTTTATCTTCATGACGACGCTGTTTTTATCGCTCTTTTTGGGATTTGCGAAACGCAAGGGGGAGCTGCTTCGGCATGGAACGGCATCGCGTACCGTGCTCAAAAAGTACGGGAAAGAAATGCTCAACGCCTATCTGGCCGTCACGATGGCGCTTACGATTATGTCCTACGCTCTCTGGACCATGGAGACCAATACGCGAGCCAATCTGGGAACGCACCGCATGATCTACAGCATCGTGTTTGTGGTGTTTGGGATGTTCTGGTACGTGTACATTTTGGACAAGTATAACGGTTCGGAGGATCCGACCGAGAACTTGTACAAGGATAAGGCTCTGTTGTTGGTATGCTGCGCCTTTGTCGGCTATGTGCTTTTCTTGTTCTTCAACATTGCATAAACAAAATCCATGAAAAACATCCTACTCATTTTATCCAGTGTGGCATTGAATGCCCTGGCGCAATTATTCGTTCGGCAGGGGATGCTCAAGATCGGCTCCGTTTCCCTCGAGATCGGGCAGCTGTGGAACATGGTTTTGAGTTTCTTTACAAATCTCTACCTCTGGGGCGGGATGCTGTGCTATGCCGTATCCCTTGTCCTCTGGATGGTGGTGCTTTCGAAGGTCAACGTGTCGCTGGCTTATCCCTTTTCCTGTGTCGGGTTCATCATCACCGCTGTCCTGGCCTATTTTTTCCTCAACGAACCGCTGACTCTACAAAAATGCATCGGGATAGCGGTCATTTGCCTAGGGGTCATCATTCTAACTTACAGTAAAGATTTCACATCATGAAACAAACGGATACTACAATAACCGAAGGAGAGACAAACGTCGCACCCGCAGCTGCAGTCGAAAATGCATCGGTAAAAAGACCGCGCGCACTACATCGATCTGGTACGCGGCATCTGTGCCTTGAGCATCGTGTTTATTCACACATGCTTTTGGTCGGGTGGGGCATACGTTCCCATGCCGATGAAGTCCATTTCGCTGCTGTTGGATGTGCCAGCGTTTTTCTTCATCGCAGGCATGACCAGGGCGTACATTCAGAAGGACACTATTCTGACCCAGCTCTTCAAGCTTTCAATGATATTTGTACTATTGGGCTTTTTATGTAATCTGGTTGATGGGGAAATTACGTGGGCATCGATTTTTCGACCGATGTTTCTCATGGGACTCAATGTCTCCCGCCTATTTGGAGCCGCAGCGGGCTCCTACTGGTTTGTGCCGATTTATGCCTGCACCATCATCCTGGGCGGCGTGGTTATCAAACATACCGGGGGGGGGTATATTATAGGAATCATTTCCCTTATCGTACTTACCTACGTACTCTTGTTCGGAGGACTACTGAACTTTTCAGGGTACAGCTTTCTCGGGTGCAGACTGGAGATGTTGCTCTTCCCGGTAGCGAGTTACCTGTTTGGCTACTGGTGCCAGCAGCACATCATTCAAGCGGAGGTTCACAAACGCAGAAAATTTGCCTTGCTCCTGGTATTCGTTGCTTGCATCGTATTCCGTCTTTGTTATCTAAGTGAGGGCAGCAGCGTCTATAACCTGCAAATTAATAAATTCCCCGTCAAACTTCCGTACATAGCCGCCTCTTGCCTCTCCATGTCTGCCATTATTTTCTTCGCTAATAACTCCCTGCGCAACCGATTCTTCGAACATGTCGGCCGCAACGCCATTTTCTACTACGCCGGCCAGGGAGTTTCCGCCTCCCTCCTCTTCCTCATCTCCCCGTACATCCGCCTAGAGTGGGGTATCAAACTGCCCATTATGTTCGCTATTAACCTAGCGTTTGCCATCATCTTCTCGGAAGCCCTGCGGCTGCTGGACACGGTAATCATCGCCGTTATCCGAGCGGATAAAAAGACGCTGTTCCACCGTCTGCTGCTTCGCTGTTGGCTGTTAAAAGCTAAAGAACAAGATGGGGAAAAGTTGTTGACATCCTCGAACTCTCAACATTCTCCGATAAACTGAAAAAAGACTGAAATATATGACAACCTCACGCGCGACGAAAAGAACACAGAGCTTTGACGATAAAGAGACAGGTTTGGTGCATAGTATCTACCGAATTTCATTGAGAAAACTGTTCGGGGATCAGGAGGGTTCTGATACATCACTGATTAGAAAAGAATTTGACGAAATAAAGGATAGATTTTTCCAGGAAATTAACGCTGGTAAAAATGAACCCTGTGAACAATATCAAGAATACGAGATGCGTGAGGATAAGGTCACTTCTACAAAGGCTGCATTCTATGTTAAATGCGTCAAAGCGGATACCAAGGAATTTACTGATTTTTATTTACCTCTCTTGTCAGATAAAAAAGCGTTAAACGGTTTTCTCAAAGATAATGAGCCCAAACATTTGTCAACCATTTTGCTTCTTCAAACTTCCCAAAAAAGATTGTATGCTATAGCATCGGGATTTGCACGGTATTCTATTCAATCCATTATAGAAAAAAACTTCGGATTGAAAGTATTGAATAGCGAGATAGAGAATGTAAGGGTATCAGGAAGAACTGTGCACCCTTTGGAGGGTGTTGTTCAATCTTTACAAGAAAATTTTAATCAACTTGTTAATGTAAACAGTATTATAACCAATACAGAATTAATAAGTAAAATTACAGGAAAGTTGGAGGGCTCTAAACTTCTAGATAATTTAAGTGATTCAAAGAAAAAGAAATTTTGCACAGTTGCAGCTATGGATCAAATCCGAATCGGGAAAAAGGTACCTTTTGCGAGATTGTGTCAATTCCTTCAATATTTGGATAAGAAGGTCGGAGATACCGCAACAATGGAAAAAATAAGTGGCATAAATCGAGTGGGGGAGCATGCGACGAAAAAGATATGGGAGGTAATTTTTCAGAAGTTTGTGGATGTCAAAAAAAATACAAAGGACGATTTAGACGAAGTTTATATTTTCCCACCAGGAGACTTAGCCGATACTTATTTAGAAGCGAACAAATACAAATTGTCCCATACAAATCTTGGAGATGATTCGGAGCACGAAATAACAGAAATGCCGCTCTTGCTGCAGGAAATCATATCATGGATAGGAAATGTAGATCAAGAAGCTATAGAGGATCTTGTTGAAGGTGTAAGAATAAGTTTTATTGGAAAAGACGAATATGATAAACGGAGAAAAATACCGTTAAAATCTTGTTTGAATGGGTATGTAAAGGCTGAGGATGGACGAACTTATATTCTCCGATACGGAGAATTGTTCGAGTATCCTGAATTTATGATGAAAAATCTAAAGAAAGACGTTGGACGTTTTCTGAAGGATATTCAGATAAGTGGAGAAATATACACTATAAAAGGAAAATTCAGTAAAAAAGAGGAAGAAAAAAATGTTGCAAGAGAGGAAACAACAAAGAAAAAAAGGTCAGTGGAAGATGATGTTTTAGATGCAATATGTGAGAGAGGTCAAGGAACTTGTAAATCTCATAAAGTATTCCTAGGAGGTCACATTGAACTTGCTGATCTTGTCACGTTAAAAGATGGAAAGTTTTATTTTACACACGTTAAAAGGAGTTTTGACTGTAGCATGAGAGTTTTACAAAAGCAGATCGAGATATCCATTCGCAAATTGATCGACATCTTGAGATCAGATGAAAAAGAAAGAATTTTTAAAGAATATGCTGAGGGGTGCGGAGAGCCAGAAGGTTCTTTTAAAAGTATAGAGGAAAGCAATGTTGAGTACGTGGCGGGCATTATTGTTAAAGAAAAAAAGAAGAAAGGGAAGGTAAACCCTTTGGATACGTATATCACGGGATCAAGTTCTGTTCCAGCTTTTTTGTGTCTTAATGAATTATATGAGTTCTGCTTCAGGAGACGCATTTCGTTGCGCCTCTTGTTAATCGTTGAAACTGATGAGCATAAATTTTATTGTGCTGAAACAACAAACGGAAAATAGTAGGCCAATTTGGAATGATTTAAATAGAAATCCAATCTCGCCGCAGTGTTAAAGAATACAAATATGAACAGACTGTTAAACAATAATAAAGCTTGGGTAAAATTATCGACTGAGGAGGGACTTCAGTCATTGTCGTAGTGATTCACACGCATGAAGTATGAACTCATAAAAATTCCTTAAAAATTAACCCTGTGGAGGACAAAGCCATGAAAACAAAACAAAATCTTTCAGACAATTCAATGGTTTCCCTGTACAAATTACTGCGTCCCCATCACGTCCCTTTCTCCCTCTTTGTCATCCTCGATTACATTGAGAAGAACCGTGGATGCACCATCTCTGACATAGCTGATGCCATGGAGGTATCCCGCACGCCGATCCATAACCATCTTACCGCTCTACGGCGACTTTCTCTCATCGAGACATACACAGCCGAAGATTTATCCGATTTCCGTCGCGTCCGGGTGTTCCCCACATTAAAGGGCTTTCTCCTCGTTCAGAATGCTCATAGAATCCTTGAGAAAATCAGCGCAGGGCAAACGCATTAGGAAATGCGTTTGCCATTTACGATTTGGGGAATTAGCGCGCCGGAGGCGCATGGGAGCGGAGCGGAAGAGCAGCGGAATTTCCGAGGAGAAGGGTGGTGGGTGGCGGAAAAGGGGAGGAAGCTCGTGAGCGGGTTTAAAAGCAACTGTGATGACATGGCTTCTCGTCGTAAAACACGGACCCAAGGATGCGGCATATGCAATATACCGAGCGAATTGCAGCATGATTTTGTATATTGCAAGGTAAGCTTACGATGGACAATGAAATGAGAAAAAATCGTATTTTGTGCTTGACTAGGGAGAATGAAGTATTTAAATTTCACGGTGAACCATGCTACTTAATTTTACTTTCAGCAATTTCCGTTCATTCCGGGATGTGACTGAATTTTCGATGATTGCTTCGAAGATTCAGATGGATAAGGAATCACTCATTTCTGTTCCATCTAATAAGCACATGAAACTACTGCCCCTTAGCGCTATATATGGTGGCAACGCCTCTGGGAAGACCAATTTTGTGCGGGCGCTATTTACTCTACAAATGGGAATTGTGGAAGGAAAGTTTTCTTTTTCCCCTTTCTTGCTGGACAAAAAATGCTACGACGAGCCGACAAGTTTTACCCTAACAATTCTTGCTGATAACAAAATGTGGGAATATCACATTTCGTTGCTTAACGGAAATGTGCAACGTGAAACGCTCACTCAGTTGCGTGTGCGTGGGGAAGAGCGAATGATTTTTGATCGCAAGCCGGCAGAAGGATTTTTCGTGACGAATGAGGCCATGTATGGAAAGGATGGAACAGCCGCGTGTTCATTCGCACAGCAATTCGGCAAATCGTTGGCCGCAAGCACTCCTCTTCTGACCGCCTGTGAAACCATGGAGGTCCCCGCTCTGAAGCCCTATACCACGCGCATTGTTCATTGGTTGAAGGACACTCTCAAAATTGCTCCTGCGGAAGCCGAACGCAAGTTCATAGGTCTTGATCTGCTCAATCATCAAGCTGCTTATTCCCGAGCGCTCAGCGCCGCTGATACAGGAATTCGGGAATTGGTGCGTACGTATGTACCGCTCGAGCAGACGGGATTTTCTCAGGAAGATATTGAGAAGTTCCGTCTGTCCAAGCTCACTGCGCTCATTCCTTCGTCCGGGCACAATTATCACCTTATTAAGGAAAATGGTGTCGTGAAAGCCTACAAATGGGGAGCGCAGCACGCCGATACGGAAGGGGAAAACACGGTTCCTTCTTTTCCTCTTGAACGTGAGTCAGACGGTACACTGCGGCTCATGAATCTGCTTCCTATTTTGATGGAGAAACAAGAAGCTGGGAGCGTTTACGTCATAGACGAATTGGATCGCAGCATGCACCCGAATCTTACACGGTTTCTTATTGAACAGTACCTCAGAATAGCTCGACGGGGGCAGCAGCGGCAGCTTATCTTCACGACGCATGATGCCATGCTGTTGGATCAAAATTTGTTGCGCCGTGATGAATTCTGGGTCGCCGAGCGAACGCTACAGAACATCTCACAACTTATTCCCTTCTCAGACTACAGTGAGGTGCGCAAGGATAAAGATCTGCGCAAGAGCTACCTTCAGGGACGCCTCGGCGGAGTGCCGGATCTTCAAGATTTTGTTGACTGATGAAGAAAATCCCGCAGAGACCCCGTCGAGCACGGCATTACCGCACAATTTTCACGATTGTGGCGGAAGGCTGTTTAACAGAATATTCGTACGTGAAGGCGGTACGGCGTCGTTTGCAGGAGCAGTATGGTACAACTTGCAAGATTTCTTTAATCAAGCCACG
Source organism: uncultured Akkermansia sp. (assembly GCA_947628035.1). Classification (GTDB taxonomy): domain Bacteria; phylum Verrucomicrobiota; class Verrucomicrobiia; order Verrucomicrobiales; family Akkermansiaceae; genus Akkermansia. Next base: position 6,463 of record CANQYL010000088.1, read on the forward strand.
CAACTCTTCGGTTAAGGAGTTGATTCGAGCGGCAAATGAAAAAGTGAGCGATTTGCGAAAAAATGACCAAGTGTGGATTCTGGTGGATCGCGATCCCGAATCTCACACGGAAGAGGACATGCAGGATCTCATGCTATGGGAGCAGTCCTCGCTTCGCCACTATGTGGCACTTAGCAATCCACGGTTTGAATACTGGTTGCTCCGGCATTTTGAAGATACACCAACAGAAAAAAATGCGCTGGATGATCTTTATGTGGCGAGGTACCTGCCGGGCTACGATAGGCACAAGGATGTAGAACGGTCTGCAAAAATTACATGCGAAACAATGGAGTTTGCCATACGGCATGCATACGACGCGCCCTATCCGACTTGCGAGAATCCGGATAGGATAGGCTCGGGAATGTTTCGTCTCGTACAAGAACTCATGAAAGCAGCGGGAGCCATACCTCGATAAAAGTATCTGTTTGGTCGGGACTTCTTATGTCCTGTCGTCCGTCCAGTGAGCTCATCGTCGGAGGACAATGAGTCTGTGCATGTGTAAAATAGGTCCGCTCGTTGGCAGGGGGCTGCTACGAATGTGTCTGGGCCCGTTTGGGCAGCATGCTTTGAAGGATCTCCGTCTTTGGTCGATAGCCTGAGGGGGTGCTCTCTAAGTAGCCTTCGGAGACGAGCGTTCGGAGGTCGCGTTGCAGAGTGCGTAGCGTTTTGTTTCGGTAATGCTCATGGTATAAATCCGGGAGGAGATCGCTCATTGAGGAAATGCGGTGAATTTCTCCTATGCGCTGGCTGAGTAAGAGATCTCTCAGACGTTTGTGATGTTCCCCTTTTTTCTTGCGAAATTGACTATAGACATGGTTTTCCCAGATCACGCGAAGGTGGAAGGAAGCGACGAGAGAGAGTTGATTCTCCAACCCATCGACCAAGCCTTCCACGGCATAGGATAGGAAGCCGTCGAGCGGATACCTCCCTTGTTTCGGACGACTCAATTCCGATAACTCGGTGTAGTAGCGCGAGCGCGTGGAATTATAAAAATTACTCAGCAGATGTGCAGCCGGTACGGGCACCCCCGCCCGCAGCAGGAGGAACACTTCTACTAATCGGGCGGTGCGACCGTTGCCGTCCCCAAAGGGATGGATCCAGGCGAGGTAAACGTGAGCCACGATGGCTTGGATGATGGCCGTGGCGATGTGCATACCTTCCATCCCGGAGCGAAAGACGTCCGAGGATAACCACACGCAGAGGCGACGCAACAATTCCTCACATTCTCCTGCCGGAGCGCCCCGGTAATTCCCCATCAGCACGGAGTGCTGACGAACGACTCCCTGCTGCACATCTTCCCCCAATTTCAAATTCTTCAACACGAGTCGATTCAAATGGGAGATGTACTCCGGTGTCAGTGGCGAGGGGCTCTCTGTGCAGACATCTCTAACAATCATGTTGCAGGCATCAACAACATTCGATACCTCCTGCCCAAGATATTGTCTGGACGGAGATAGTCGTGATCTGTGCTCCAAGATATCTTCCACCTCTTTTTCCGTGAGAGTGTTACCCTCAATGGCGGTGCTGCCCAAGACCCCCTTGATTAAGGAAATGCGGTTCAATTCCCGGTGAATTTCCGGTGAGACGGCAGCCGTCGTCAGCTCCTTAATCATGGCGTACGCGCGTCCTAGATTGTAGAGGAGTATTTGTGGATCTTTCCCGAGATCCAATGAAAAAGTGATCCACGGATGTGTTTCTTGATATGTCATAGTATATGCTTATAAAATGTCGTATATAAATTATTTACTTTACGTTTTAAATGTTATTTTTGTCATTTAAAATGTCGTTTAATTTGTCGTGAAATTTTTACTCTTTACGCAATATAAATGTCGCGGAGAAAAATTGCAAGAAAAAATGTCGGCATCAAAAAATAATCACATCGCTTCTCACCGTAAAACACGGACTCAAGGCGCGTCATATGCAATATGTCGAGCGAATTGCAGCAGAATTTCGTATATCGCAAGATATTGAATATGAGATTTTAGTAAAAGTACCCTTTTGAATTTGCGTTGAATTTGGCATTAAATTGATGCAGAATTCAACTTTTTTAAATAACCGATCTCTCTCTTTTGTGCTATCGACCTGTTGCATTGAATTTTGCAATCCTCACCAGGCCTCCGCAATTTATGTTGCAATTCATACTGCAATGTTCACAACCTTGCCACGAACCATAGTCTATAACAGGTAAACAAAACAATTTACTGATGATGATGAAGTTACTGAACCGAATATAGAAGCGATCAAGCCACGCTTTCGCAATTTATACTGCAAATTTATACTGCAATTTGAAGGGTGATGATCGGGAGCAAGAGCAAAGTAGGTACAGAAACATCGACTTAGAAACCTCCTAGTGATTTTTTCTTCAGGAGCCACTTGCCATTTTTCTTTGACCCAGAGTGAGTCAAAAAGCCCTCCATCTTTAGATTTCTAAGATTATAATCGATCGTTCTCAAACTCAATCCCAGCTTTTGGGCCATTTGAGCGCGGGTGACGGTGGGATTCTCGCGGATGAGGGCGATGATAGCGTTTCTCTTGGGAAGCTGAGGAAAAGTGGATAAAGCGGCTTTGAGGGTGAGTTCAAAGCCACTCCTGCAGCGATATTTCGGTGCAGCAAGGCCTTCCTCTCGGCAAAG
>CANQYL010000089.1 GCA_947628035.1 uncultured Akkermansia sp.
CATTTTTTTCTCTTTTTTATGATAACGGATAAAAAAACGGTATCGAATCATGCCATTTTACAAAACGAATCGTAAAAAAACAAAAAATGAGGGGGTGATTTTTATTTTTTCTGCTGAATTTTGTCTTCTCCCCTTATCGGTACATAGCGGGACGTCACTTTTCGCGACGTCCCATACCCGCCGAGAATCAGAGAAAGAAAGCAAGACCAAAAGATAATTTTTCCCGAAAGCATGTTGCTGAAGATATTTTTCCCTCTATCGGCGGATGTGATGCGCTGCTGAAAGGAGCGCATCACTATGGGCCGATAGGGGGAAAAAGATGATGTATTTTTAAGAGCAGTTGCACAAATTAAACGTACGATTTTTGCAACACTTTTTTTTAAAATTTTAAAAAAATTTTTAATTTAAGCGGAAATAATTGATTTTACGATTGTTTTTGAATGGTTGATTTTGGCATTTTGAAAGCAATTTTTACCCCTGAATCCGCGTTGCATTAAAGGTACGTTTAATTTATGCTATTCGTATAATGAAAGGGAGTCGGAAAATGACAATACAATCAAAAAAACAATTTAAAAATCAATCACAAGCGGAATATATGCAAAGCAATGAACCGAAAACTATACGCGGGGAAGAGGGGAGTCGAAAAATGACAAAACAATTCGAAAAACAAATTCAAAATCAAGCGCAAAGCGGGCGGAGTATGGTTGAAATACTGGGCGTGCTGGCGATTATTGCTATTTTATCGCTCGGTGGGATTGTGGGCTATAAATTAGCTATGAATTATTATCAAGCCGATCAGATTGCGAATGAAATTAACTTAATGCGCAACGATTTAAAGGTTAAATATGCACTCGGAAATGAAGAATTGTTATTGGGGGATCCTTATGATGATACACCCGAAGATAAAGATTACAGCGGGCATTTATCAACACAATATGACCGTTATCCCGTTGATTATGATTGCATACGCAAAGACAAAGCAGAATTTTATAACTGCCGCGAAGCAGATGCTTATTATATTAAAGTCGGGAATGTTTCGAAAGGCGTTTGCAAGCCCCTCACAACGCTTCTTAATGGCATGGACGGTTTAATGTATATGGAAATTAATAAACAGCCCTATGAAGATGATTCATGTTCCAGTGATGAAAATAATGAAATTTATATTGAATTTGATGCGGAAGAAGTGAATGGAAACTATGATTCGAATCGTCCCGAAGGCTGGTGTGCCAAAGATGAAGATTGCTCTGATGAAAAACCCTTTTGCGAGAATGAAAGATGCGTGGAATGTTTGGATGATTTAGATTGCGAAAGCAATACGCAACACTGCGAAAATAACGAATGTATTAATTGTCCGGAAGGAAAAATATGGAGCGGTACGGCTTGTGTTGACTGTATGACAGATACTGATTGTGCAGATCCCGATACACCCATATGCAAAACCGATGAACATATTTGCGTGGAATGCGAAACCAATGAAGATTGTTTGGCGAAAGGAACAGATGAGCCGGTTTGTAACACGGATACAAACACATGTGAACCATGTCCGCCGGAAAAACCTATATGGTATAATAATGCATGCATAGAATGCGAAACCGATGAAGATTGTCTTGAAAAAGGAACAGATAAGCCGATTTGCAATTCAGATACATACACTTGTGAAGCTTGTCCCGAAGATCAGCCGTGGAACGGCGAATTTTGCGGGTGCAGAACTAATGAGGAGTGCATGCAAAAACTCGGAGATGGCTATTTTTGTAAGAGCAGCGGTTGCTATAATATATGCAAGGGAAGTGATAGTTCAACGATGACGGAAGCAGAGAGTTGCAGCATATATAAGTGTGAAAAGATAGCAGATTATAAAGTGGACAACAAGGACACGGATAGCAATAGTCCATATATATTGTCGAAAAGTAACGATTTAAACTGGTGGAGTTCAGATCGATTCTGCAAGGCACAACATAAGCAGCTGCTAACAATTTACAAATTGAAGTGCAAGAATAAGAGTTTAGGAGGGACGACGGTGGATTATTGTTATGCCGAGGAGGGTAATAGCGGTGAATTAAGTGAAGTAATAAAAGCATTAAGGAAAGCAAAGTCGGGAGGAGACGGCTTAAGCGGCAGTGGCCATCTATGGTTGAGTGATCCGTATACAAGTACAAATGCAGGTGGTGATTCCTGCAGCGTATACACCGTTAACCTCAACAATGGTTATCTCGATTATGACAGTCGCAGCAACTACTACAAAGGTTATGACTGCTCCGCCATATGTGGTGAATGAGACCAGCTTTTTCGATGGCTTTTCAAAAGCCATCGCACCCTTTTTCCCCTATCAACCCATAACGGAGCGACACAATTTAACCCGCTCCCCCGCCGCCGATAGAGGGTGAAAGTTTACAGCAAACTTATCGTTCCGCACCGCTATGGGCCAAGAACGAAAAAGGGAGGTAATGCACCCTTTCAAAAGCCGGGTTCACTCAACACATAAGGCATAAACAGGAGCGGCATAGTCATGATGAAGAAAGAAACCATATGTATATCCATCACATAACCTTATACCGTAAAAAATGCATTCGTCTTGTATCGTATTTGTCCATATATGTATGTCAGTATTCCATTCTTTTGTATTTTGTAGCGATTTTTGTAATGAATCATCCGGGCACCAGGAGAACAAATTTGCAGGGCATCCGAGTTCTTCCGTACTTGGAACATGTACTTCATTAAGTTCTTTATCTCCCACCACTTGACAAAAACGTTCTGCTGACCAGAAATCAAGAGGATTCTTTGATATGTAATAAATTCCTTTGTCTTCAACAGTTATCTTTTCGTATGAAATTTGTTCGCAACTGCCTTGATCAGGAAATTGGTTTAAATTATTTTTACCACATTCAGATGTATTGTAAGTATTACAAAATTCAAATTCATTCGTATTACAATCATCGTTATTTCTGCACCCGCAAGATTCGCCGTTCCATGGTTTATTTGCGGGACAAGCTTTGCATTCGTTATCCGCCCATAAAGGCTTTTCCGGATCAATTTCCGCACAGCTTTTACAGGTATGGCTTGTCTCATCACATTGCGGGGTTTCAGGTGTGTCGGTGCAATCGCTATATGTTAAGCATTCAACACATTGATTGGTTGTGATATTGCATTTGGGTGTATCAGGTGTATCGGTGCAATCGTCATCTGTCGTGCATTCCACACATTCTTCGCCGTTCCAAACACCGCTGTCACATGTTTTACAAACATTATCCTCACAATAATCTGTATTATAGGGACAATCATCATCTTCCGTACATTCCACGCATACATGACGTGTCTCATCACAAACCGGTGTACTTTCTAACGATTCACATTCTGCATCCGTGTCACATTTAACTGCGTTCGAATTCGAATCGGCACCGAAAATGACTTTTAATGTATTGAGTCCTTCACTGCATGCGCCTTTTTCTTCTGTTGCATCAACTGATTTATCGTTGATATAGAACGCAATTTCATTATCCATTTTATCAATTAAATTGGCAAGTGGTTTACAAACGCCCTCGGGAATCTCTAGCAACTCAATATAATAGGCGTTTGCCACGGCGCAGGAAGCTACATCATCGGGCGTGGATGTTTCCGTTTCCAGATAAAGACAATCAAAATCGGTTTTATATCCGTTAAATTGAATATTCCCGCTGTCATACGGATCACCGAGCATTAATTTTTCCGCGCCTTGTGCAATTTTTATTTGCGCATCTGTGCGCATGATATTCATTTCATGCGTAATTTGATTCGCCTGATAATAATTCATCGCCAACCGAAACCCGACAATCCCGCCAATGGACAGAATGGCAATAATGGCCAACACCCCGAGCATTTCAATCATAGAACGACCACTTTGAGATTGATTTTTAAGTTGTTTTAAGTGCTTTTTTTCAAATTGTTTCGTCATTTTCCGACTCCCCGCTTCTCTGCTTACGATTTGTAGTTCATTTCCTTGCATTTCGGCTTGTTTTAACTGATTTTTTCTTGCATATTTCATCATTTTTGACTCCCGTTGCTGATAGAAATAGTATACAATTAAACGTACCTTTAATTGCGACCAATGCAACATACAGACCGTTGTTTGATAGAAATAGTATACAATTAAACGTACCTTTAATGCAACGCGGATTCGGGGATAAAAATTGCCAAAAAAATGCCAAAATTTACCATTCAAAAACGCTCGAAAAATCAATGAATTCCAGGCAGAATAAAAATTTTTTCAAAATTTTAAAAAAAAGTGTTGCAAAAAACGTACGTTTAATTTGTGCAACGCTTCCCAAAATAAACAGCTCACTTTCCCCTATCGGCCCATAGCGATGCGTCCCTTTTCGCATCGCTCCATACCCGCCGATAGAGGGAAAATTATTCACAGCGAATTCACCGTTTGAAACCAATCAACACTTATTTTCGGCCCACCGCGCTGTCCCACGTTCCACAAGCCGGCACTTCCCGCCGAAAATAAGAGAGGAGAGTTATCACCTGCGAATGGGAAGAAAATAAAATCAGTCTTTATTTGTCATCGCGCTGTTCCACGCTCCACAAACCACCACTTTCCGCCGAAAATAAGAGAGAACAAACCAACAAATACCGAATAAAACAATCATATTTTCTCTGATTCTCTTTCCTCAAAAAAACGTACGTTTTTTGCAACACTTTTTTTGATTTTTTCAAAAAAAATTTATTTTGAGGTAATTTTAATGCAATATCAAAGAGTTATAAAACGGTTATTTTGGCGATTTATAGGGGTCATTTTACCCCCGAATCCGCGTTGCATTAAAGGTACGTTTATTTTATGCTATTTGCATACTGAAAGGGAGTCAAAAATGACAAAAAAACAATTTAAAAATCAATCGCAAAGCGGGCGGAGTATGGTTGAAATGCTGGGAGTTTTAGCCATAATCGGCGTTTTATCGATTGGCGGCATTGCAGGATATAAAATGGCAATGAATCGGTATCAGGCGAATCAGATAGCGAATGAAATTAACCTGATGCGCACCGATGCAAAAATAAAAGTTGCACGCGGTGTGGAATTATTGCTGGGCGAGCCGTATGATGGTGAGAGCGGACACTTAAAATTTAATGAAAGTTATGGCGTTGCGGTAGCTTTTCCGGTTACGATATCGGATGAAGAAGGGGGAGAAGAGGGCTATTCATTTACATTATCGGGTATACCGGCCGGGGTTTGCAAGCCGTTAGCAACATTATTAGACGGCATGGACGACACAGCAGCATTAGAGATTAACGGTAAAGATTATGAAACAACAGAAAACCCCTGTGATAATGAAGAAAATGAAGTAGTGGTAGCCTTTTCGACCAAAGATATAGGCGGTGTGAGCAGCGGAAGCGGCGATCCAGAGGAACCGCCACAAGATGATGACCCTGTACCGGAAGAATGTCCGAGAGGTACAACGTTGAGTGAAGATGAGAGCGAATGCACCTGTGAGGACACCGAGAAAACATGTAACGGCGGCTGTTGCGCGGGTTGTTCGGGCGGAAAGGTATGGACCGGCAGAAGGTGTGCTTGTCCGGAGGGAGCAGAGCCTAGCGAAGATGGCGAAGAATGTGCGTGTAAAGAGGCTACACCATATTGGGACGGCACTAAATGCACAACCTGTCCGGAAGGCAGTCAACCGCAGGATGGAAAATGCGTTTGTAGCAGTGACACAAGCAAAGAATGGAAAGCATCACTTGAAAACGGCGGATGTGATAAGGAGCGCGTCGGAGAATGCGAAAGCAATGCCGATTGCGGCCTGGGAGAGTATTGTTACTTAAAGTACGGGAAGAGTAGTTGCACTCAAGAATTTCAATCCAACAAATTTGGGCTTGGGAACAGTGATAGCTATAAAGGTCAATGTAAGAATGCAAGAGGCGACATTAGCAAGTCAGGAGATAGTAGCAAGTATGTGGTATCGGACGAAGAAATAACTATGACCTGGTGGAGTGCAAAGCGGTTCTGCGAGGCATTAGGAAAGCATATGGTAAGTGCAACAGAATTAAAATGTAAGGATAGGTTTGGTGAGGATTTCGGGTATGGTAAGAGTATTACATGGTGTTACTGCCATAATGACGAGTCAACGAAGACATGTACGGAGTCTAGTATAAGTGAAGTGAGTAGTGAAGTGAAGGAATTAAGGAAGGCAAATGACGAGAATGGAAACAGTATTCCGAACGTGTATTTTTGGTTGAAAGATGCGTATGATACGGATCCGAATAATGAAAATTCCTGCAGCGCGTACAGCGTCAACATTAGCCATGGTTACGTCTGCTATCGCAGTCGCTACGAGGGCGCCTACGCCTTATGTGAGTGAGGCCAGCCCGCCTGCCGGCTCTTTCCTTATGCCCCGCCTTTAAGGCTTCCATTCAGCGGGGCACCTCTCCTCTCTTTTCGGCAAGAGGTGAAAATGTGCAATACTGCCGCTCATTTCCCCCTATCGGTGAGTGTTTGAAGTAACACGACACTCTCTTCCCCCCCTATTGGCGGGTGTGATGCGCTGCAAAAAGTGGCGCATCGCTATGTGCCGATAGGAGGAAAAAATAAACAATGCAACTTTTTTGCTTGACATTAGTATGAAAAAATTTTATTCTGGAAGCAAGGCAAGTGATGTGTGCCCCGAGGTGTAAGAACCTCTTTAAAAAAGTTCTTATAAAAGAACAAGTTTGCATATAAATAAGGCAAACAACTCAATGACCGGAAGGTGGTAAGAGTTGTGTTTAACTATTATTTCGAATGATAATTACCATTTTTCCGGTCGCCTCTTATTCAAATGATTTTTTTACGATTCGTTTTGAAAAAAGACACGATTCGATACCATTTTTTTATCTGTTATCATAAAAAAGAGAAAAAAATGCAATTTTTATCATTGTTTAACATTTTATGCCTTCTTTTTATACCTTTATCCTGTTAAATTTCTTTTCTTTCAATGCATTACTCAATAATTTATTTTGCTTTTCTTCTTTTTGTATCATAAAATATTATGTCATTTTTTCTATTTACAATTGTGTTTTATATTTCTTTTTTAAAATAGATGAATATTTTTCTTGATTTCTTATTTTTTTAATGTTAAAAAGGACAAAAGTGTTTGATGAAAACCGAAGGGGGAAGAAATGCTTCTTTGTAAAAATGTCATCGTCAACGGAAGAAGAACGAGTATGCGATTGGACAGAGAAACGTGGCTGTCATTGGCGGATATCTGCTTCAGAGAGAAAGTGACTATCCACGAATTATGTTCCAAAATCGACAGCATAAAGGGTCGTTCAGGATTATCCTCGGCGACCCGACTATTTGTATTAACCTATTTTCGATACATATTGAGCAAATACGAGAAAGAATCGTTTACCTTTCCGCGCGAATTCAATCCCGATGAAGTTTTCAAAAAAATTTCGTAAGATTTTTTGGTAAAATTTGCATAGCTGATGATTTTCCTTGTCGGCGGATGTGACAGACGACGTTAAGGCGTCTGTCGCTATGGGCCGATAGGGGGAAAAGCAACGGTTTATTTTAGGGCGTGTTGCACAAAATAAACGTACGATTTTTGCAACACTTTTTTTTAAAATTTTTAAAAAATTTTTAATTTAAGCTGAAATCATTGATTTTTCGAGTGTTTTTTAGAGATGAATTTTTGTCTTTTGAGGGTAAATTTTACCCCTGAAACTGCGTTGCATTAAAGGTACGTTTAATTTATGCTATTTGTATACTGAAAGGGAGTCGGAAAATGATGAAATATTCAAAAAAACAAATTCAAAATCAATCACAAGCGGAATATATGCAAAGCAATGAATCGCAAAGTGCAGGCGGGGAAGCAGAAAGAAAAACAACGCAAATGCCACAAGAAAAAATAATTGGAAAAACACAAATTCGGCAAGATAGAATCATTGAAAATCAATTACAAAGCGGGGAAATGATGATTAAAAATACACAGAACAAAAAAGAAAACTCAAAAAATAAATCAATGCTTTCAGAACAATATATTCATAAGAAAAACATTATTCAAACACACTCTCAAAGCGGGCGGAGTATGGTTGAAATGCTGGGGGTACTGGCAATTATTGCTGTTCTATCAATCGGCGGCATTATCGGGTTTCGGTTGGCGATGAATTATTATCAAGCGAATCAAATTGCTCATGAAATGAATATCATGCGGACCGATGCGCAGATAAAAATTGCTCAAGGGACGGAAAAATTAATCCTTGGGTCACCTTATGATCCTGTCAGCGATTCCCAGCTTGGGCATATTCAGTTTAATGATGATTATCCCGTTGATTTTGCTTGTGCTTTGGCTGATGATGAACAAGTTGCACTCGATGATATATCGTGTCACGTCGCGAACGCGTATTATATTGAGTTGCAAAACATTCCCGAGGGGGTTTGTCGGCCGTTGGCGGAATTAGTGAACGGTATGAACAATATCATCGCGTTTAATGTGAACAAAAATGAATATCCGGGCGAGGGAAAATGCGAAGCGGGAAACGGAAATGTTTTAAATGCGGTATTTTCGGCAGAATCGGTATCGGAATTAAAGGTTTGTACAGGAGATACGGATTGCGAATCGGAAAATGCGCCTTATTGTGATCCCTCACGGCATGTGTGCGTAAGATGTTACGAAGATAATCAATGCGCACATAATCAATATTGTGAAGACAATACATGCAAAAGCTGTGATGAAGGGCTTGTATGGAATGGCGAAGAATGTGTGGAATGTACGGATAATGATGATTGCACCGATTCTGATAAACCTGTTTGTAATACGGCAGAATATAAGTGTGTGGAATGCTTAACGTATAACGATTG
>CANQYL010000090.1 GCA_947628035.1 uncultured Akkermansia sp.
ACGATGGACGATGGACGATGGACGATGGACGATGGACGATGGTCGATGGTCGATGGTCGATGGTCGATGGTCGATGGTCGATGGTCGATGTAAAATTTTAGCGCGCTACGCGCGGGGAGGCGGAAAGAGAGAGGGGTGGGAATTTTCGGGAACGGGCGAATGATGGTGAGAAAGAGGGGAAAAGTCGGACCTCTCCTCCAAGCGAGTACATTTTTTGATGCGTTTGACTTGTATGAATGGATGTTGGCTTGCAAAAGGATGTTGGGTATGGTATTCTGACGACACATGAGGAAGAGCATAATCATGATAGCGGCAGCATGCGCGCTTGTGCTGCCTATGTGCGACCAGGTGGAGGGTCCGCTGCCTGCCGGACAAGTAACGGCGGCTGATCCGCAAGCTGATGCCTTGGTGGCCAAAGCGAGGAACCTGATGGCCGCTAAGAAGTTGGGCGCGGCGAAGAGCGTTCTGATGGAAGTAGCCGAGTATCACGCTTTGGCTCCGATAGCGCCGCAAGCTCGTATGCTTCTTGGGGAGATTGAGGAGCGGAGGAACGACCCACGTGAGGCCTTCAAGCAATACGGAAAAATCGTGGAACGTTATCAGGGCAGCGACCTCTACGAGCAGGCTCTTAACCGCCAGCTCGCAATCGCTACCGCCGCAGCAAACGGTCAGTTGAAGGGGCGCGTCCTCTGGCTCTGGGATGTACCCATGGAAAGTGAAAAGGTCATCGAATGGCTCGAATCCATTGTCAAGAATGCTCCTTATGCCGATATGTCAGCCACGGCTCTGAGCGTGCTGGCTGACTACCTGGTTCAGAAGAGGAGGCATGAAGAGGCTGCGGTGGTTTACAAGAGACTCGTGGATAACTATCCGGACAGCCGTTACGCCCCGGGAGCCCAGATCATGCTGGCACGTCTGCTCGCTTCCAGCCACACTCGTGGCGACCGCAATCTCGTCAACATCGACCGTGCCCGAGAAGCCTACGAAGAGTTCTCCCTGCTCTTTCCCAACCACTCCGGAATGAAAGAGGCACGTGCCGGTGCGGCTGAAATGCAGCGATTGCTCGTGCAGCAGGAGCTTGAGGTTGGCAAATACTACATGGAACGAGCGAGGGAATACACCGCCGCAGCCTTCTGCTTCAACGACGTGATTCGTCGCGCTGCGCACAATCCTCAGGCTGCCGCTGAAGCACGCACGCTTCTCCGGCGCATCCGTCCCTATCTTCCCCACGAAACCAAGCCGCAGCAGTGAAATCTTTTTTCTCCAGACTTCTTATACTCGGGTGCGTGTTGCTGCTCCTCGCCTCCTGCGGCTACCACCTCGGCGGCGTCCGTAACCGACGGCTCGCTCACCTCGATACATTCTGCGTCGATATGTTCGAGAACCACACGCTTTATCCGAACGTGTCCATGCAGCTCACGACAGCTCTCGCGGACAGCATGCAACGCGATGGCGCCTTCCGTATGGTCTCTCCGTCCGATGCCGACATGACCATCTCCGGTGTGGTCGAGTCCGTGACTTCCTCCGGACTGCGCACTGATTCCTCTAACACCTACCTTAGCACGGAACTCGGACTCACTGTCTTCGTTCGTTACAAAGTCACGGAAAATTCCTCAGGCAAGGTGCTTCGCTCGGGGCTGGTGAGCTCGCAAGGCAGCTTCTTTAACAATAGGGGGAATGTGCAAAATGCGCGCGACAACGCCCTCTCCTACGCCACTCGCTTGGCCGCGGAGAAAATCGTCCTCGATCTCACCATTCCATGATCTCCTACCCGGTCACATTTATTGGCCTACCCATCGGTAACCGGGAAGATATCACAGGCCGGGCGCTTCGTGTCCTGCAAGACGTCAGTTGCATCTGCTGTGAAGATACACGCAACACCGGCATGCTGCTCGCCCACTACGGCATCCGTAAGCCTCTCCTCAGTCTCCACGAGCACAACGAACGACAACGTGCCCCCGAAATTGCCGTCCGTGCCCAAAACGGTGAATCCTTCGCTGTCGTAACCGACGCCGGGATGCCCGGTGTAAGCGACCCCGGCTACCGACTTGTGCGTGAACTGCAAGAGCGAGGTGTACCATACACCGTGCTGCCCGGCCCCTCCGCCCTCATCACAGCCCTCGTCGGCTCCGGTCTCCCCTGCGATTCCTTCTTTTTCGGCGGTTTTCTCCCGGTCAAATCCGGCAAGCGGCAGCAAGTCCTCGCCACGGCTCTGCAAGTGAGCTACACCAGCATTTTCTACGAGTCTCCTTTTCGGCTTCTCTCCACCTTGAACTGCCTCGCCGAACTCGACCCCTCCGCCCCCGTTTGCGTTGCACGAGAACTTACAAAAATTCACGAGACCTATCACCGGGGCTCTGCCGGCGAGCTTTACGATCTTTTCTCTTCTCAACCTCCCAAGGGCGAGATGGTTCTCCTCATAGGCGGCACGAATGCTCGCCGGACGACGCAGGGAGGGCGGAATGGATGCGAAGCGGCGAGGATGGAATGAGTGAGGGAATTTTATGGGGACAAAAGTGATCCGCGAGGGAAAAAGTGAAAGAATTGCAGAAATTTTTTCGTATCATGTAGTGCATGGACACGTGGAACACATTGGTCTGCATAGCCGCACTCAGTACGGCATCGATAGTCGGAGCCCAAGAAACAGGATACACGCCGAACCCGGACTGGGAGAACCCAGAGCACCTCTCTGAAGGGAGAGAGGAGGCGCGCGCTTTTTTTGTGCCGTTTGCCAACAGGGACGAAGCCGTGAGGGGAAAAGCTGAGGACTCCTCCCTCCAGATCTCACTCAACGGCAATTGGAAATTCCACTGGTCGCCTCAACCCTCTGAGCGTCCCGCGGAGTTCTACCGACCCGAATTCGACGTAAGCAACTGGGCAGAAATCGATGTGCCGAGCAACTGGCAGATGCGTGGCTATGGAACCCCCATCTACTGCAACCAGGACTACATCTTTGTGCGAGACTGGCCACGTGTGATGACCCCGCCGCGCAATGACGGCGAGAAGAAATTCACCATCCCGCAGAGCGAACCGAACGCCGTTGGTTCCTACCGCCGCGAGGTTGTCCTTCCCGAGGCATGGGATGGCATGCGTATCTTTATCCGCTTCGACGGCGTCGACTCCTTCTTTTACCTCTATGTGAACGGCAAGAAAGTGGGTTTCTCCAAAGACAGCCGAACGGCCGCCGTCTTCGACATCACGCCCTACGTGCACAAGGGCAGCAACACCATTGCTGCCGAGGTGTACCGCTTCAGTGACGGCTCCTACCTTGAGTGCCAGGATATGTGGCGTCTCTCCGGCATTTTCCGCGACGTCACTCTGTACGCCACCCCGCAGGTACTCATGCGCGACTTCTTCGTGCACACCGATTTCGCTCAGAAGCAGGATGGCGGCACCGATTACAGCGAGGCTCAACTGCGCGTCGAGGTGGACGTGGACAATCGCACTTCTGCAGAGCAGCCTTTTGAATTGGCGGGCGAACTCTTGCAAGCCGACGGACAGCAAGCAGCCGTCCTAGAGTCCATGCGGGGACGTGTGCAAAGCGGCAAATGCAACAGGAAGGAACTTACCGCCTCCCTTAAAAACCCCGCACTCTGGAGCGCGGAAAAGCCCAACCTGTACCGTCTCATCCTCTACCTCAAGGACGCCAACGGACGTGTCTCGGAAATTATCTCCCGCAACATCGGCTTCCGGGACGTACGACTGGAAAACGGGCGCTACCTCGTGAACGGCATGCCTGTGAAACTGAAAGGAGTGAACCGCCACGAAAGTCAGCACGCCAACGGTCATCGGGTCACCAAGGACGAATGTCTCCAGGAGCTGCTGCTCATGAAGAGGGCGAACATCAATCACATCCGCAACTCGCACTATCCACAGCCGTCCTATTTCTACGAAATGTGCGATGAATTGGGCATCTACGTCTGCGATGAGGCCAACATCGAGTCGCACGGGTACGGGTATGGAGACGAATCTCTTTCCCACCCCAAAGAGTGGCGCGCGCAGCACGTGTGGCGCAACAAGAACATGGTGGAACAGAGCAAAAACAACCCCTGTGTCGTCATGTGGTCCTACGGGAACGAGGCCGGTCCGGGCGACAACTTTGCCGCCGTGAGGGACTGGATCAAGAGCCGCGACACCTCGCGTCCCACGCAGTACGAACGCAACAACGACCTTGCTGATCTGAATTCCAACCAATATCCAAGCGTCAACTGGACGCGCGAAACAGCCGAGCAGAAGTTGCAAAAGCCGTGGTACATCTCAGAGTACGCGCACATTCTCTGCAACGCCATGGGAAACCTGCAGGATTACTGGGACGCCATCGACACCAGTGACTCCATCCTCGGCGGCGCCATTTGGGAGTGGATCCACCAGAGCTACGACCAGGAGATCACCCTTTCCAACGGGCGAAAAATCGTGCGGCAGAGCTACGGTGGGGACCGAGGGGAGGCTCCGAACGATGGCATTTTCTGCATCAAGGGTGTCATTTACAGCGACCGCACGCCCACCCCGCTCTACGAGGAAATCCGCAAAGTGTACCAGAACATCGATATCAAACTGGCGGAGCCTCAGGAAGGCAACCGGGGACTCACTGTACAACTACGCAACAAGAATCTCTTTACCAACCTCAATGAATACGCCGCCCATTGGCAGATCACCGAGGAAGGCAATCAGGTGCTCGCTGAGGGCGACTTTGAAGTGCAGGCGGCGCCGCTTGAACGCGTCGAGTGGACCTTGCCTGCGACAGCCATCCCTTTCCAACAATTTAAGAAGGATCGTCGCTACTTCCTCACCATTGACTTCCGCCTCAAGAAGGCTACCAACTGGGCGGAAGCCGGGTACAGAGTCGCCACCCAGCAGATGCCTTTGCCCGACAGCGTCACCTCTTTCTCTGCAAAGGCTCGCATCATGCCTTTGGAATCCGGTCAGAGCCTCGAGGTCCTCAATGAAGAAGACAAGCTGCGTGTAACGGGCAAGAACTTCACTCTCGCCATCGACAAAACAACCGGCGGACTCAAGAGCTACATCGTGAATGGTCACGAGCTTCTCGACGAAAAGCCCACCCTCGAGCTCAACAGCTTCCGCGCCCCACTCGCCAACGACAAATGGGTCATGAATCAATGGCTCATCAACGGGTTCCGAAACCTTGTACACGAGGCGACGCCCCTGCTCGTCGAACGCCTTGCCGGAGGAGTCGTGCGAATCTCGTGCGACGTGAAGAGTCACGGTCTGCGCAAAGAGAGTTTGGATACCTCTCAATACAACTGCGGCAAGTTTACCCCGGAAGACAATGGTCCCATCACGGAGCGTGATTTTAACTACGTCACCCAGATGGTGTACACCATCATGCCCAATGGCTACGTGAGCGTGCAAGCAGGCATCCTGCCGAAAGACCAAACCATCGTCTTGCCGAGACTCGGCTTCACCCTGAGGCTTCCGCAAAAATTCAGCCACATATGTTGGTACGGACGCGGACCCGGGGAAAATTACCCCGACCGGAAGAGTGGTGCCCCCATAGGCATCTACTCCTCTACCGTGCAGGACATGGTCGAGCGTTACCCTCTGCCCATGGAGATGGGCAACCGCATGGACACGCGATGGGTTGCCGCCACCGATGAACACGGCGTAGGTCTCTTGGTCTCCGCCGGCGAGGGCGCACCCTTCAACTTCTCTGCCCTGCCCTACACCGCTCAAGCCCTCTTCTCCGCAACGCACCCGGAGGAGCTGCAACCCGCAGGCGCCACCATCCTGAACATCGATGCCATCACCTTGGGGTTGGGCGGAGCTTCCTGCGGGCCTCGTCCACTGGATCGAGACATCCCGCTGGCGCAGCCCACGAGTTTCTCCATCGCCCTGCTGCCTGTTCTTCCCGGGGACGACCCTGAAGAAGTGGGGCGGCGAGCATTGCCTCTTGCGGGCGCCGTCACGATCTCGCGCGACAACATGGGATTCGTGCGTGCGCACTGCGACACCAAGGACGCCACGATCCACCTCATCCTGGCAGACGGATCCCCGGCTACCTACACGCGACCGTTCCTGCAGCGCGAGGAGGGAACCGTTCGCGCATACGCCTCCATGGAGGGTTGTCTGGACTCCGCGATGACATGGCAACACCTCGACACTTGGCGACCGGGAAATCTCCTGCGCATCGTCTCGTGTTCCTCAAGCTCCGGAGACGAGGAAAGCGCCTGGAGCCTCATCGATGGGCGCAGCGATACTTTCTGGCACAGCCGGTGGTACGACTCGCCCGCACAGTATCCGCACGAGATCGTCATTGACCTTGGTGTCGAGTCTGAACTAAGAGGCTTCACCATCACCCCGCGTCAGGCGCGCAGTTCTTCTCGCGTGCGCAAAATCGCCTTCTACGTCTCTATGGATGGGAAGAGCTGGGGCAACCAGCCCGCCTGTCTGCTGGAGATGGAGGACAGCGATCACGAGCAGAGCACCCTCTTGCCGGAGCTGACAAGGGCGAAGTTTGTAAAGATCGTTTGTTTGGAGCCGATGGAAGCCGGGCAACCTTACGCCGCCCTCGCCGAGTTTTCTCCCATCATCACGCGCATCGTCGGCGAGTATCCGCCCCATGCCTATTTCTCCATCCATTACGTCAGTTCAGAGCTTCCGGAAGTGGGCCAGGCTCAACACGTGCTGGACGGCAATGCTGACACTTACTGGCACTCGATGAAGGGTGTCACCGTGGCGAGTTTCCCGCATGAAATCAGGATCGACATGGGCGTGCAGCGCAAACTCAAAGGCATCACCTACCGGGCTGCTCCCATGCCGGATGCACGCATCAAGGAATACGAACTCTACGTGAGTACAGACGGTGAAAACTGGGGAGAACCCGTAGCGCGCGGATCCTTCGCCGATCACACGGATGAGCAGCAAGCCCTCTTCTTCACTCCCACAGAGGCTCGATATGTGCGCGTCGTGGCTCTCTCCTCCCATAGTGGAGGCGACTTCGCCGCCATTGCCGAGCTTGACGTCCTGCCGGCCGATGAAGAGACCCCTAATCCGCCCCCAGCTCCCGAAGCGCCGAAAGAGACAAAACGGGGGGAATGAATTCATGTACGATGGACGATGACTCACAGCCGCCTCACGGCTGTTCGCCCTGCGGGCAAAATGCTCACGCATTTTGTCCAAACTGCCTTACAGCCGTCGGCAGTTTTGAACGATGGACGATGGAAGCGGAGCGAGAGCGCAGCGGATTTTCGGAAACAGGCGTAAAGGGTAGCTAGAAGGCGGCGGGAAGGGGCGGAGGCGCAAAGCGCTTGGCGGCGCTCATGTACGAATTACGAATTACGATTTGAATGTTAGCGCGCTACGCGCGGGGAAGCGGAGCGAAGGCGAAGGGGCGGGGATGGAAGGAGCCCGGAGAAAAGCATGCTCTCACCCGTTCAAACAGGCGGGGTTGAGGAGGAAATCGCGGAGGGGGAGGATAAAGATGCCGAAGGGGTCGTAGTGAGCAGCGGGAGCATCGCGGGTGATGAGAACCTTTTTGAAAGAATCGCTGACGGCAAGCAGGGGTCGCTCCTCCTGTTCGCGTTTTTCGCGGGTGGGGATGGAAAGAGCGGACTGGATGTAGAGGCGTGAATCGCCGAGATTTGCGACAAAATCGACCTCCACTTTCTTTCTCTCACGTGAGGCTTTGCCCTTGTCCTTATCCACCTCCACTGAGCCGACATCCACATTGTAGCCCCTGATGAGCAGCTCGTTGTAAATCACGTTTTCCATGATGTGAGACTCCTCCGTCTGTCGAAAATTGATGCAGGCATTGCGCAGCCCCATGTCCACAAAATAATACTTGTAGGGGGAATCAATGTAACGGTTTCCGCGGATATTGAAACGTTCGGCACGTTGGATGAGAAACGCCTCCTGCAGAAGATCGAGAAATTGCTTGATCGTGGGAGCTGACAGATTGACGTGTTTGACACTCGCGAAGCAGTTTGCCAGCTTGCGGGGGTTAAGCAGGCAGCTGATGTTTGACGCCAGGATGTTCATCAATTCGTCAAGCTCCTCCGTCTTGCGAAGTCGGTTGCGCTCGATCATGTCGCGCAGGTAGGTCTCACGGAAGAGAGAACGCAGGTATTGCATCTTCTTCCTCGGCTCATCGATAGAGAGCGTGAGCGGCATACCTCCGTAGAGGATGTACTCCTTCCACGCTTCCTCCCAGTAGCAATCCTTCACCGAATAAAACTCGGCAAAGCTCAGCGGATGCACGCGCAACTCGTCGCCGCGTCCACGAAACTCCGTCACCACGTCGCTCGACAGAAAACGCGAGTTGCTCCCCGTCACGTAGATGTCGAGATTGCGCACACGCAGCAAGCCATTGAGCACACTCTCGAAGTCCGCCATCATCTGCACCTCGTCCAGCAGCAGATAATACATCTCCTCGTCACGTATTTGCTCTTTCACATACCGGTAGCATTCCTCCGGGTCGCGGTATTTCCGCTCATCATAATTATCCAGGGCCACACTGATGATGTGGTCCTCCCGCACCCCCGACTCCAGCAAATGGCGACGAAACAACTCGAAAAGAAGGTAGGATTTGCCGCAGCGCCGCACCCCGCTCACAATTTTGATCAGCCCGTTTTCCCGTTTAGAAACAAGTTGATCGATATACTCTTTTCGTTTAATTTCCATAGGTTTATAATTTTCTATTTTACACAATGCGGGAATTCCCGCGAAGTGTAAAATAGAATATACACAAAAGCCTCCCTTTTGGCAAGACAATTCATTTACGATTTACGATTTACGATTTACGATTTACGATTTACGATTTACGATTTACGATTTACGATTTACGATT
>CANQYL010000091.1 GCA_947628035.1 uncultured Akkermansia sp.
GGCATCAAGCTTTCGGAAAATTCTTTTTCTTCGTTTCTGAGGTCCCTTCGGTGACTTTATTTTTGAGGCAATGCGGCACTTCTCTCAAATGCGTTTGCTCTGTCAATTCGGCTTGCTTGCGAGTGGAAATTTGCTATAATCCGCGACGAGCGGACGAGACCCGCAACTTTTCCATATAACCAATCAAACCCTGATCATACCATGGCAAAATTGACTGTACGCGATCTTGATGTAACCGGTAAGGAAGTTCTCATGCGTGTGGATTTCAACGTGCCGATGAAGGACGGAGTCATCACGAATGATGCTCGCATCGCCGCTGCGCTTCCCACCATTAAGTATCTTTTGGAGCACGGCGCACGCTTGGTACTCTGCTCCCACTTGGGGCGTCCGGAAGGTACCGGCTACCAGGAAGAATTTTCGTTGAAGGCGGCGGCTGACAAGCTTGCAGAGCTTTTGGGTAAACCGGTTGCCTTTGTACCGGAAACCGTAGGGGAGGCTGCATCTGCAGCTCGGGCTGCTCTGAAGGACGGCGAGGTTTTGCTGCTGGACAACGTACGCTTCGACAAAAAGGAGAAAAAAAATGACCCGGAGTTTGCAAAAGCTTTGCTTGGCAATGCTAGGTTGTACGTGAACGATGCTTTCGGTTCCGCACATCGCGCTCACGCTTCCACGGAGGGAGTGACCCACTTCGCTGAGAAGTCCGCCATGGGCTTCCTTATCGAGCACGAACTCGAGTATCTCGAAGGAAAACTTGAACATCCGGAGCAGCCCTTTGTCGTTATCATGGGTGGCGCCAAGGTGTCTGACAAGATTCAGGTCCTTTCTAAGCTCATGGAAAAGAGTCAGACTTTCCTCATCGGCGGCGCTATGGCCAACACGTTCCTCGCTGCCCAGGGACATCAAGTCGGCTCCTCCAAAATTGAGGCGGACAAACTTGATCTCGCCAATCAAATACTCGCGGATGCGGCGGCTAAGGGGGTACGTTTTGTATTGCCGGCTGACGTGCGCTACACCTTTAAGTTTGAGGAGGGCGCGGAGACCCACGTTACCGCTCCTATTGCGGAAGGGGGCGAAATTCCTGAAGGTGGCATGGGCATTGATATCGGCGACAAGGCGATTGAGGAGTTCTGTTCCATCCTCAAGGGAGCCAAGACCGTCCTGTGGAACGGCCCTCTCGGCGTCTTTGAACTGGATTCCTTCTCCAAGGGCACCAAAGCTATTGCCGAGTGTCTTGCCGCGGCAGACTGCATTTCCATTGTGGGCGGCGGTGATTCCGTGACGGCCGCTAAGAAGTTCAAGGTGGCAGATAAGCTGTCCTTCTGCTCAACAGGCGGAGGCGCATCGCTTGAGCTCCTCGAGGGTAAGGAACTCCCCGGTATCGGATCTCTTACCGATAAGTAATGTTCTACGTCTGACAGAAAAAGCAAACTTCAAGCTGCCGCGTGGGTTAATCCAACGCGGCAGTTTTTTTCATGCTGTTGATAGCCGCTGCCATGTCCGGTGCACAGAAGGTGGAACTACCTGCTACCAGACAATCCGCCCCTGCTTGGGCGCAGACGGGCGCCTGAGCAGGTCCGATCCCGCCATCCATTTGGATGATATAGTTCAGCCCCGCCCGCTCTCGTCCATCCTTCAAAAAACGAACTTTCTCCAATATGTCTGCCATGAAACTCTGTCCGCCGAATCCGGGAACGACACTCATCACCAACACCAGATCCACTTCGGCTAAATACGGCACCACACGCTCCACCGGCGTTGCCGGGTTGACTACGATGCCGCACTTTGCCCCGCCCTCACGGATACCCCGCAGCGTGGTGTGCAGATCAACCTTCCCCTCGCGTTCCACATGAATACTGATGAGATCCATTCCCGCTTTCAAAAACCTCGGATAGTAGTGATCCGGGGCGTCTATCATTAAATGCGCGTCCAAAAACACCGCGGGTCCTACACTTTTGCGCACGGCCGCACAAATGTCCGGTCCGAACGATATGTTGTCCACGAACGACCCGTCCATCACATCCAGGTGCAACCAATCTGCACCAGCTTCCACGGCGCGCTGAGCCTCTTCTCCTATCCTCCGAAAATCACAAGCCAACATCGATGGTGCTATCAGCATACGCACATCCTATCACAACTGTCCCTCTATTCGCAAGTTTTATCAATAGTTTTCCGGTTATCTCATTTTACGGAATCGCGCTGGGGGATTTGCCGCGATCAATCAACGCCGGAGATATGCTCTCTCCTCCGTTGCAGAAGTGCATACGGAAAGTTAACGTCCTCTGCGCAGCGAATGAGTGATGTCGCAAAGACAGTTGTACCAGCAGGCTGCAGCGCGCGACATAGGGCGAGACTTAAGCCACGCAAGGTGAAGGGAGGCTTCCAGCTTGGGCGAGAGTGGGCGAAAAACGAAGGCACAGCCGGGACCAGTTGGGGCAATACCGCCGAGAGTGATGGCGTAGCCGAGATTTTGTTGCACCATGAGGGCGAGATTGTAGAGGAGATTGCCTCGCGCCGCAACCATTTGCCTGGTGATGTCGCTGCCCATCCAGTCCGAAAGGAGGGATTCCACTTGAGATTGGGAAGAAATAAGCAGAGGTTTGCCGTGCAGCATGGATGGAGTGATGCGCTTATGGCGTGCGAGAGGGGAGTCGCGGCGCATGAGTACGCCCCAAGTGTCCTTGATGGGCAGAGTGAGGGTTTCGTAGCGGCGTACGTCCACGGGATCAATGAAGAGGGCGAAGTCAAGGACACCGCTCTCCATGCGCTCTGCAGCGTCGTTCGCATTGCCGCTGAAGAGGTGAAAGTGTACACCAGGGTGTTGTTGGCGGACGCGCCGTGCCGCTTCCGCCAGCAGGGAAAAGCCGGGAGTCTCGGCTCCACCGATGGCAATGTCTCCGACAAGTTTGTCCTCCGTTCCACGGAATTCTCTCTGAGCCGAATCAGCGAGGGCTACTATTTCTTCAGCTCGTCTCCTGAAGTAGATACCACACTCAGTCAGGGTCGTTGCTCGACTGGAGCGATGAAAGAGTTGAACTCCGAGCTCATTCTCCAGATCCATGATCTGGCGGGAGAGAGTCGGTTGGGTTACATGCAGAGCAACGGCGGCCCGACTCACCGAGCCCTCTTTTGCAACCGCCAGAAAATAACGCAAAACCCGCAATTCCATGGATTCATTCTATCATGCTTAAAAGGCATAATGCAATATAAAATGAAAGTATTTGCTATAAAATGGAGAATGAGTTAAGATGAAGAACACGGAGGAGGAGAATCGAAATGAAAACGATGCTCAAAATGATAACGGCAGCGCTCATGTTGCTGCCTGCAACCGCAACAAACACGACCAATATGAACACCATCGAGAACGACACAAGAGTATTTAAGATTGATCCGACGATCAACGCGCAGGACGTACGCTTCACAAATAGGTTTGGCATCGAACTGGCCGGGCATCTGTATTTTCCGGCAGGATTTGATGCCGGGAAGAGGTACGCGGCGGTAGCGGTGTGCGGACCGTTCGGTGCGGTGAAAGAGCAGAGCTCGGGATTGTATGCACAGGAATTGGCTCGGCGAGGGTATGTGGCTGTGGCATTCGACCCTTCATACACCGGAGAGAGTGGTGGTACGCCTCGCTATGTGGCGTCTCCGGATATCAACACAGAGGACTTCTGCGCGGCCGTGGATTTTCTGACCCTGTTGCCATACGTAGATGGAGGGAAGATCGGCATTGTCGGCATCTGTGGTTGGGGAGGGTTGGCTCTCAACGCGGCGGCCGTGGATCCACGCATCCGTGCCACCGTTTCAAGCACAATGTATGATATGCATCGCGTGACAGCCAACGGTTACTTCGACAGTGCCGACAACGCCGACGCACGAGATGCCATGCGTGCACAGCTTGCAGAGCAGAGACTCAAGGATGCTCAACGAAACGCGCCGGAGACAGCGGGCGGAGTACCGGATGTCTTGCCGGAAGATGCCCCGCAGTTCGTGAAGGACTACTATGCTTACTATAAAACGGAGCGCGGGTATCATCCGCGCTCACTGAATTCAAATGCCGGGTGGAACAAAACCGCTGCCATTTCACTACTGAACACTCCGTTGCTTGCATATGCGGGCGAGATACGCAACGCCGTGCTCGTGGTGCATGGGGAAAAAGCCCATTCGCGCTACTTCGGTGAAACTGCTTTCAATATGCTCAAGGGGGACAACAAAGAGCTAATCATTGTTCCCGGTGCGAGTCATACGGATCTTTACGACAACTTTGACAAGATACCTTTTGATCAGATTGATCATTTCTTCCAAACGTACCTGAAGTGACCGGAGCTCACCCATTTACGATTTACGATATACGATTTACGATTTGGGAAATTCCGCGCCATTGGCGCAATCTGGCGGAGCGGAAGCGAAGGCGGTAAATGAAATCATAGGTTGTCGCTGCAAGGAAAGCGTTCGGAGATATGCCGTGCCATCTTTACGGCTTTGCGACATCGTACACCGTTCATCGTCCATGACATGATTTACGATTTATTAATAATGTGAGCATTGCGCAATTTATCCGAATCATAAACGTATTACAGGCAAGGTCTTGAAAGCTATCATCACGATGACTGCCTGCTGCCATGATTTTGATGCGTACCAGCGATAATATCAGCCAACAAGAGTATTTCCTCGGTTGATGAACTTCTCTCGAATGCGTTTGCCCTGGTCCGATGGGCGACGCATGTCCGGCACAGGGACTTTTAAAGTCCGTCAGAGAGGAGCAGCAAGGAAGTCTCCTTGGCGAGCGTAGGTTTCAAAACCTCGTTCGGTCTGCTCAAGGATATCGGGTGCCAGTTGTATGCGATTGGGTTCGAAAAAACACATTACCGTAGATCCTCCGAAGGAAAAAAATCCTTGTTCATCTCCCTTTTTCACAGCGGAGTTGGGAATATACGTCTGGTGAATGGAACCAACGCCGGTGGCGCCAATGGCAAGCAACACGATATCTCCTACGCCTTCCGTGTGCAGGATGACACGCTCGCGCTTGTTGCTCCAGAGCCAGGCAATACGCTCACGTAAGCAGTAGGGAGAGACACTGGCAAGAGAGCCCGGAATGAGCACAGCCTTTTCGGGTGTACCTGAGGCGGGGAAGTGAAAACGGTGGTAGTCCACGGGGCAGAGGCGCGAAAGAAGCACGGCGCCATGTGCGTATTTTTGGGCAAGTTGAGTATCGCCGAGCAATGCGGGGAGATCAAGACGTTGCCCTTTCACGTACACGTTGTGAATTTGTTCGGCGTTCTGCCAGCCGCGGTGGCGTGCATCCGCCGGGAGCGCAAGGGACGGGCCGGAGCAGATGGGACGGGAGCTCGGGCGCAGTTTGCGCGTAAAGAAATCATTGAAGGATGTGTAGGTTTCCACGGGGCGTTCCGACTCATGGGCGTTGATGCCGTACTCGCGGATAAAGGGTTCTATTTCTTTGGCGCTGCGGTGAGATTTTTTGAGTACGCCGATGAGCCTTGAGAAGAAGGCGCGCTTGATGAGCAGATGTAAAGCCAGCTTGCCGGTTCCGGTTCCGTACACCCACCGCAGCCCGCGCTCCCCGAGAATTTTTTCTTCCTCGTATTGACGCGTGTAGCGATTAAAAAAAATGATCGGCTCCACACTCATGGATTGGCATTATTTTGCGTAATGTCAGCTTTTCCTCTCTCTTCCTCTTCCTCGAGTGCAGCCTGGGCTGCAGCTAGACGTGCCGTCGGCACACGGTAGGGAGAGCACGATACATAGTTGAGTCCGATTTTGTGGCAGAAATGCACAGAAGCAGGGTCACCGCCGTGTTCGCCGCAGATGCCCATCTTCATGTTGGGACGTTTTTCACGTCCGAGTTGCACGGCCATCTGCATGAGTTTTCCAACTCCTCCTTGGTCAATGCTGGCGAAAACGTTGCCGCTGATGATTTCGAGATTGCGATAGACTCCCATAAAGGAGCCGGAGTCATCGCGACTCATGCCGAGACCGGTTTGGGTAAGGTCGTTGGTGCCGAATGAGAAGAACTCGGCGGTTTCTGCGATGTCGTCGGCGGTGAGACAAGCGCGTGGAATTTCCATCATGGTGCCGACCTTGTAGCTGATGGTGCGACCTTTTTCTGCGAAGACCTGGGTCGCCACGTGATCGATGATTTCTTTCTGCAGGTCGAGTTCGCGCTTGAAAGCCACGAGCGGCACCATGATTTCCGGGCGCGCCTCAATACCTTCCTCCTCCTCCACTTCGATGGCGGCCTCAAGGATAGCCCGGGCTTGCATCTCGGTGATTTCCGGATAGGCGATGCCGAGCCGACAGCCGCGGTGACCAAGCATGGGGTTGAATTCATGCAATTCCATGACACGGCGCATCACGAGCTCGACCGGCAAGTTGAATTTGTGGGCAATATCGAGCTGTTGTTCTTTGGTTTGTGGTAAAAACTCGTGCAGAGGAGGATCAAGCAGTCGGATCGTGGCAGGTTTGCCTCCCAGAGCCTTGAAGATGCCCTTAAAGTCAGCCTTCTGAAAGGGGAGAAGTCGCGCAACAGCTTGCTTGCGATCGTCCAGTCGCTCCGAGAGAATCATGCGCCGCATGAAGTCGATACGGTTTCCGCTGAAGAACATGTGTTCCGTGCGGCAGAGACCGATGCCTGCAGCGCCAAAGGCTATGGCTACGGCAGCTTGATCCGGTGAGTCTGCATTCGTGCGCACCTTCAGGCGGCTCACTTGGCTGCACCAGCCCATCACTTTTTCGAAGTCGCGATAGGTCGCACTCTTTGCCGCCTTCATGGTCTTCTTGAGCAGCACCTGGATGATTTCCGACGGCGCCGCGGGAATCTCCCCGGCGTACACGAGACCGGTCGTGCCGTCCAAAGAGAGATAATCGCCTTCTTTGTACGTGACTCCGGCGATGGTGGCGGTGCGGGCAGCGTAATCAATTTCCATGTCATTCACACCGCAGACGCACACCTTGCCCATCTGTCGAGCCACAAGAGCTGCATGGCTGGAGAGCCCCCCGCGTGCGGTGAGAATCCCCTCTGCTGCCATCATGCCGCGCAGATCCTCCGGTGAGGTTTCCAGCCGCACCAACAACACGCGTTCGCCGCGTTTCGTTGCATCAATGCAGCGGTTGGCATTCAAGTAGAAGCGTCCGGAAGCCGCCCCGGGACCGGCATTGAGACCCTTGGCGATGGGAGTGACCCTGTGTACGGCAGTTTCATCAAAGATTGGCGCGAGAACTTGATCGACTTGATCAGCGGGGATGCGGCGCACGGCCGTTTTCCAATCGATGAGTCCCTCTTTTTCCATGTCGCAGGCAATGCGGAAGGCGGCGATACCGGTGCGTTTGCCATTGCGGGTTTGGAGCATGTAAACTTTGCCATCCTGAATCGTGAACTCAAAGTCCTGCATATCGTGGAAATGAGACTCGAGAATCTTGCGAATGTTGCAGAGTTCTTCATAGGCTCGGGGCATCACCTGTGCAAGGTGTGAAACGGGTGCGGGCGTACGTACCCCTGCCACCACGTCTTCTCCTTGAGCGTTCATTAAAAACTCTCCGTAGAACTCGTTCGTCCCCACGGCGGGGTTGCGGGTGAAAGCTACACCTGAACCGGATTGGTCCGATGTGTTGCCGAACACCATGCACTGTACATTGACCGCTGTTCCCCAACTGCCCGGAATATTGTACTTCTGGCGGTATGCTACAGCGCGATCGTTGTTCCAAGAACCAAAGACGGCTCCAATGGCCCCCCAGAGTTGCTCTCGGACGTCACTAGGGAAGATTCGTCCTGTGCGACGTTGTACCAAAGTTTTGAAACGGCTCACGAGTTCACGGCTGTCATCAGCGCTCAATTCGGCATCGCTCACGTTTTTGCCATATCTCTCTTGTTTGAGCTCATGGATTACCATCTCAAAGGGTTCCATATCCTCGCCTGCGTCTTTCTGTACACCCATCACGACATCCCCATACATCTGCACGAACCGCCGGTAGCAGTCCCAGGCAAACCTCTCATTGCCTGTCGCCCTCACCATTGCCTGCACCGTTTGGTCATTAAGTCCCAGGTTCAGGATCGTGTCCATCATACCGGGCATACTCTCGCGCGCACCGGAGCGCACGGATACAAGAAGCGGCATCTCGTCTGCTGCCCCAAAATGGTGCCCTACAGCTTTTTCCATCTTCTCAATGCCCTCCCGCACGAGAGACTCCAACTGCTCGGGGTAGGTTTGCTCATGTTCGTAGTAATACGTGCACACCTCCGTGGTGATGGTGAACCCCGGGGGCACGGGCAGACCGATGCGGGCCATCTCCGCTAAATTGGCGCCCTTGCCGCCTAGAAGAGCTTTCATTTTGCCTTCTCCGTCCGCCTTTCCTTCACCGAAGTGATAAACGAGTTTTTCTGACATATCTGATGGATTTCCTTTGTACTTATGCTGTTTCAACAGGGTCGGTATTTTATCGACCCGCTCTTCCACTGTCAAGTCTCCTGTAAGTCAGGGCAAACGCATTAGGAAATGCGTTTGCCTATTTACGATTTACGACGTACGATTTACGATTTGCCATCTCTAAAAACTCTTCATCGGGAGGAAACGAAGGGGAAAAAGAGAGAGAGGAGGAAGATATAAAAAAAG
>CANQYL010000092.1 GCA_947628035.1 uncultured Akkermansia sp.
GAGGGGAGTGGACGCGAAGAACATTGTGGAGGATGAGGATGTGGAGCTGATGGCAGAGGCGCTGCGGGATGTGGGGAGGAAGAAGTATATCACGACGGAGAGGGAGTACCGGACGGAGGGGAGCGAGGAGCTGGTGCTGAGCAAGGATAATGCGCTGAACATTATTTTGCTTGCGGAGCAGGCGGATTATGCGGAGAGCGCGGATGCGCAGGGGTACACGGCGGAGGTGATTGAGGGGCTGAGGGGGTTTGTGGGGAAGGAGGCGCTGGCGTATGGGTACTGGATGCGGGAGAGGCTGGGGAATAATGGGCTTGCGGAGGTATGGGAGGCGCGGGAGGGGGTACCGTTCCCGGCGGTGGAGAAGTACTGGCCGGGGAGGTTTGACCAGAGTGGGAGGATTAACGAGAGGAGTGCGCTGGACGGGATGAGCGGGGGGAATGGGACGCGGTACGGGATGCTGATAACGCGCGTGCGGCATAATCTCAACTTTGATGAGTCGCTGGGGGCAACGAATGTGTTTCGGGCGGCGCTGGCGCAGCAGAATAATTATATTGTGCTGGGAGAGCTGACGGCGAGGTGGAGGAAGTTGCTGGCGCAGAGGGATTTTGCGCCTGCGGTGGAGGGTGCGATGGGGCAGGAGAGGTTTGATACGTTTAAGGCAACTTCTTGTCGCGCTGAGCGCGCAGCCCCGTGTACACCGGGAGTCCGAACACAAGAATGAGCAACAGAGGGGTGAATACGTAGAGAAACAGCCTTAAGTAGAGCTTGCAGGTGGGATCTCCGTGATCAGCGCCAACGCGCCACCACTGATAGCAGCGCGTCGGGTTCCACGTGACGCAACTGCCGGGGATGAGGTGCAGCAAGCCGCGTCGCGCCATAGCTTGCGGCATACAACGGTCTGAGGCCGTGACGTACCAGGAGTCAGCGATATCCTGCTCGTCAATCTCTTCGTAATAGCGGGCAAGTTGCATGGCGGCCTGTGCGGTGGATGCTTTTTCAAGCATAAAGAGACCGCGCTCTACATCCTTCGCCACGCCTAGTTCGCCGCGCAGCATACGGGTACCGAGTCGTTCCATGGCTTCTTTTTGCTTCATGCTGGCAGCTTGACGGAGCAGTGGGAGAGCCTCATCCTTCTTCCCCGCTTGCTCCAGACGGTCGGACTTCAAGTAA
Source organism: uncultured Akkermansia sp. (assembly GCA_947628035.1). GTDB lineage: Bacteria > Verrucomicrobiota > Verrucomicrobiia > Verrucomicrobiales > Akkermansiaceae > Akkermansia. The sequence continues at coordinate 1,171 of CANQYL010000092.1, forward strand.
ATGGCATCGGGAATGTTGCCCGCTACCGCACGATTCAGATACTCTTCGCCGGTGGAGAGGTCTTGGGGCACATCCCGTCCGTACAGATAAGCACAGGCCACCACGTATGCCATCAGCGCGTCCTTGTGTTCATCAGCCAGTTTACGTGCGTAAGAGATGGCTTTAGCAGGATCGCGTGGAGCTCCAATGCCGTTGTAATAGGTTTTGAAAAGCTGCGCTTGTGCCCAAGCAGAGCCAAGCTGAGATGCTTGCTGGAGGTGGAAGATGCCTTGTTCGGGAGACTTTTCCGTGCCGATGCCATTCTGTTCCATCAACCCTGTCCAATAGAGAGCCTGCGCATCTTCGCCTTCTTTTGCTCGCTCGGCGTATATATCATAGGCACGTTTGTACGATTGCTTCGCCTGCGCTGCGTTGCCGGCGTCGGAAAAAAGCTCCCCGAGCATGTAGAGCCCGGTGGGATCTCCTGCTTCTCCTGCCCGTGAAAACCATTCCGTGGCCTTGGCAATGTCTTTAGGAGTGTAATCCCCACCGCGCAAGTAGCGTGCTCCTAGTTGCAGCATAGCCCCCACATCTCCGCCGGAGGCTTTTTGCTTGAGTCGTTCGTTGTATCGTTCCGCCCATGCGCGCGCCTGCTCGGGATAACCGGCTACGCCGTAGCGCATATAAATTTGTTGGGTCGCGTGCAAATCGCCCTTATTGGCGAGTGTTTTTAACGAGACTAAATGTTGTTCGAGGGTTTCATCGCCGCTGTCGAGATCGGGCGCGTTATCTGCCGCAGCTCCGGGTACAATCAGGAGCATACCGAGCAATAAAACTGAAACGAATCGTTGCATCATGGGATTAAAAACGTTTGCGCCCGCCTTGTTTGTTGGGTCGCCGGGAGGAACGGAAAGAGCCGTTGGTGCGTCGGCCTCCGTTGAATTTTCTCATATGCTCGCTACCGTTTCTTCCCCTTTTTTCGTTGAATGAGTCGGATCTCCGGGAAAATCCTTTTCGCGGACACTCGCTACGGTCGCTGTCATTATTACGGTAGCTTTTTTTGTGGAGGGGTCGCTTCTCACGTCCCTGGTTACGAAAAGGTCGTGCTTTTTCTTGCATCATGGAGCGAAGCCCCGGGAATTTGTCTCTTGCGCTCCTCCTCGCTTCATAAGCAGAGTTAACAGCCTCATCTTCAGTCTCAAAGTCATCCGGATTGAACTTGTAGTTAACTTCATCGAGCAACGCCTCGCGAGTAGCCTGCATATCCAGCTTTCCGTCCCACTGATCAGAGGTCACCTTGTCTGATGCGGGAAAAGCCTGTGCGGCGCCTACAAGACCCTTGCGACGTTTGGGATTGGTAAGGGCAAGTTTCATTTGCTCCGCAGTCGTGACGGCAAAATGTCCCGGTAATAAGTCTCCACCCCAGAGCGAACCGATGCGAACACGCACCAGCTTGCGGACACGCAAACCCATGCAGGCAAACATCTGCCGAATTTGTCGTTTTAGCCCTTGCTCCAACACGACACAGGCTCGCCGAGGTGAGAGACGCGCAACGTACTTGACCTTTGCCTGTCCCTCAGGAAGATGCAGTCCCTTGAGTAGTTGCAGCAGTGCGGCGTTATCATACGGTTGGTTGAGTGTTACCCAGTATTCCTTTTCGACATGGGATTTGGGTTGAGTAATGCGGTCGTTGAATTCTCCGTTGCTCGTGAGTAGTAATAGTCCCTCGCTGTCCGCATCCAGGCGTCCCACGTAATTGACATGCCTGTATTTCGGCGGCAACAAGTCATAGACAGTATTTCTTGCACCTTGTGACTCGCGACTGCAAACAATCCCGCGTGGTTTGTTAAGGAGGAGGGTCACCTCTACCTTGGGTTTTACTTGCTTGCCGTCAACCTTTACAAAATCTCCGGCTTGTACCCGTGCGCCGGCTCCAGCTCGGTTGCCGTTGATTTCCACCAGACCTTCGGCTATCAACTTGTCCGCTTTACGACGGGACTCACAACCGCAGCTCACCAGATACTTATTGATGCGGATGTCCGAGGATTTATCCTCATGATTGGTTTCATTCATGCTTCTCTGTTGAAAAAGAAACCCCGCATCTGCTCGGGCGCAAGTGCGGGGCCAGGTTAAAGGGTTAATCTTGTCACCAATGGGGCAGCCTGTTTCACACAATCAGGCTTCAAACTTGGTCTTAGGAAGTCCGATAGGACTCTGCCCCTGCTTCCATTGACCGCGCTCTTTGAGAATCTTGACGCGCTCAAAGCGCTTAAGGACGGAACGCTTTCCGCCAACGGAGCCGGAGGCTTTCAGAGAGGAATGTTTAGACATAATCTCGATGTGTTGTAAAAGGTTGGGCCGCTTTCCGCGGGGAAAGGTAGCGCGCCCTTATACACCAGGAAGAGAGAAAACGCAAGACGAATTTATAATTTTTGTTGAATTCAGGTCTGATTACAGAGAAAACGCAGCTGAATGAAGCTGAAAAGTAGAGACTCTCTTCGGTCAAGTTGATCAGTTTGGTTTTCTGCCACGCATTACGTTTGTTTTCACGAATCTTGCTCTAATTTCCCTGACTCTGCGACGCTCAATTCCGCCAGCAACATACGGAGGGCGTGCTGCACGACTTCGTTGCGGAAGGTGTTGCGGTCGAGATTGGGAAGAGAGAGGGTGATGGCGCGAGAAGAGGAGGGAGAGTTCAACGCGATGCACACCGTGCCGACGGGTGGTTCCCCTAGGGCTACGGATGGCCCCGCATTGCCGGAAACGGCGAGGGCATAGTGGGATCCGGAGCGTTCAAGAGCTCCCGCTGCCATTGCCAATACCACCGGTTCACTGACAACGGTGTATTTTTCGATGAGTTCAATCGGGACGCCGAGAAGTCGTATCTTTGCCTCATTGCAGTAGGTCACCCAGCCGTAACGGAAGACCTGTGAGGCGCCGGGAATGTCGGTGATGGCGGCCGCAATGAGACCTCCGGTGCAGCTTTCCGCCGTGGTGAGAGTGGCTTTCTTTTCGGCGAGAAGGGAAACAACCTGGCGTGCGAGAAGGGATGGAGGCATGGAGATTGCAATGATGAGGTGGCGTGATTTATTCCGGAAGATGGATGCAGACGGTTGCGAGGGCAGCGATACCTTCCGCTCGACCGAGGGCGCCCAGCTGCTCGTTTGTGGTGGCTTTGATGCCGATGCGGCGTGTGGGTATGCCGAGGATGGGGGAGAGGGTCTCCTTCATTTGCGGGACGAAGGAAAGGATGCGCGGAGCTTCTGCGATGAGCGTACAGTCCACGTTGTTCAGAGCCCCCCCCTGGTTGTGCAAAAGCTCCATGGCTTTGCCTACAATGAGAAGAGAGTTGATGTTGGCGCACGATGGATCATTCGGGGGAAACCAATGCCCGATGTCGGGTTCGCCGATGGCGCCGAGTATGGCGTCCGCCAAGGCGTGGCAGAGTACATCGGCATCGCTGTGTCCATCAAGTCCACGGGAAGGATCCACCTGCACGCCGCCGAGCATGAGTGGACGTGCGGAGGGGGAAAAGCGGTGGATATCGTAGCCAAGTCCGGTAAGAGTGATCATGGTGGTGTAATGAAGTGACGATGGGAGGGTTAGTGGGCATCAAGCCAGTTGGTGGCAACGCCGGTTTCGATTTGTAGAGGAACACCGCCGGGAAGGGGAAGGGCATTGCTCATGGCTGCTGTGATAGCGGGGATGAGTTCCTCGGCTTCCGGCTCATAGAGGTCGAAGAGAAGTTCGTCATGAATCTGCATGATCATGCGGGTACGGCAACCGCGCAACAGTTCCGTCACGCGTACCATCGCGAGTTTGATCATGTCCGCCGCGGTTCCCTGGATAGGCGTGTTGATGGCGGTGCGTTCAGCCGCGGAGCGGAGGTTGAAGTTGGCGCTGGCAAGATCCGGCAGAGCTCGGCGTCGTCCGCATAGGGTTTCCGCGTAGCCGTTTGCCCGGGCCGTGGAGACAAGGTTGTCCATGTATTGCTTGACCATGGGGAACTGAGCAAAGTAGTTTTCAATGAGTTCGGCTGCCTCCGCGCGCGCACAGTTGAGTCGTTGGGAGAGCCCGAAGGTTGAAATCCCATAAATGATGCCGAAGTTGACGGTTTTCGCCTTGCGGCGCATATCGGCTGTGACTTCGTCATGTGGAATGCCATAAATGCGAGAGGCGGTTTCAGCATGGATGTCGCGTCCATGGATGAAAGCGGCAACAAGGGCAGGATCCCCGGAAAGAGCGGCCATGATGCGCAGCTCTACCTGAGAGTAATCGGCAGAGAGGATGCTCCAGCTCTCCCCACGGGATACGAAAGCGCGGCGGATGAATTTGCCCGAGTCGGATCGCACGGGGATGTTTTGCAGATTGGGACTTTGGGAAGCGAGGCGTCCAGTAGCGGTGACCATCTGGAGGAGGGTGGAGTGGATACGACCATCCACCGGTGAAATGAAGCGCGGAAGCGCGTCAAGATAGGTGTTCTTGAGTTTGGAGAGTTCGCGGTATTCAAGAATATCGCCGACGATGGGAGACAGGGAGACGAGTCGGCGCAGGGTTTCCTCATCCGTGACGTATTGACCGTTTTTGGTCTTTTTAGGTTTGGCGAGCAACTTCATTTCCGTGAAAAGAAGGTCGCCTATTTGCTGTGGGGAGTTGAGGTTGATAGGATGCCCTGCAATGGAGATGATGCGTTCGCGTAGTTCGTCGATGTGCTCCCCGAGCTCGGCGGAACTTTCCTCCAGCAACGCAGGCTCAACACGCATACCCTCCAACTCGATGTCCGCCAGAACCGGCAGAAGGGGAAATTCCACGCGCTCCATGAGTTCCTCCTGTCCCTGGCTCTTGAGCAACGGGACGAGGACGTCCGCCAACTGCAAGGTAATGTCCGCATCTTCCGCGGCGTAGTCGGTCATCACTTCAGGGGAAACTGCAGCGGTGTTCGCTTCCTCCCCGGCTATTTCGTCGAAGTGGATGGTACGGTAGGAGAGTAAAGCTTCAGCCATGTCGTCCATGTTGTGGCGCAGCTCCGGGTGTAGAGCTGAGTGCGCAAGCATGACGTCGAAAAAGGGTCCGACCACCTCAATGCCGGCCCGTTTGAGTACCTTGAGGTCGAATTTGAGGTTCTGTCCCACCTTGACGGCGGGAGAACGGAAGGCCTGTTGAAAGATTGACAACTCATCGGCTGCGTGCACGGGAATGTAGTATGCTTCGTGTGGTTGCAGGCAGAAGGAGATTCCGATCGGCGAGTCCCGGAGGGCGTCCAAACCGGTTGTTTCCAGATCAACTGCCCATCGAGGCGAGCGAGCGAGACGCTCCGCTAGCTGTGCGACTTTTTCCGGTTCGGTGAGCAGTGTGTAGGAGTGTGGCGTGTCGGAAATACTGTGCAGCGAAGGTCTGTCAAAAAGATCCCGCTGGAAGAGATCGGGTTCAGCGGTGATGGCTGTGTCAGCGGCGACCGGGGTGGCATCGGGGTCCGGGATTTGCAGACCGAGGCGTTTTTCCAAACCGCGGAATTCAAGACGCTGAAAGAGGTCGTGCAGGGCAGGGACGTTGAACTCGCGGCGGCGGCATTCGCTCAGACCACAGGGCAGGGGGACATGGCGCTGAATTGTGGCGAGCTCATAGGAGAGACGTGCAGCGTCCGCATTTTGCTCAATTTTCTCCCGAAGCTTTCCCTTCAACTCGGTCGTGTGGGTGAGCAGGTTCTCCACGCTACCGAATTGGGAAACAAGTTTGCGGGCAGTGACGGCCCCCACACCGGGGACACCGGGTATGTTGTCGGATGAATCACCCATGAGGGCGAGGATATCGATGATCTGCGCGGGAGAAGATATACCCCACTCCTCGGTGAAGGCTTGCTCATCAATCGTTTCAAACTCGTTGCCCTTCTTCCCGGGTTTCAGAAAGGAACAGTGGGCCGAAAGCAGCTGCCCCAAGTCTTTGTCGGCAGATACCATGTAGGCGTGCATGGCTCCTGCCTGCTCATCAACCAGTCGCGTGAGGGTGCCGATGAGGTCATCCGCCTCGAATCCCGGGACGCGGATGGTGGTGATGCACATGGCCTGCAGGATGTCCAATACGGGAGGGATGGAGTCGCGCAGTTCCTGCGGCATGGCTTGTCTGTTTGCCTTATACTCGGCGTAGCGTTCGTGTCGAAAGGTCGGACCGGAAGGATCCAGGCAGGCGACGATATGGGTAGGGTTGTGTTTTTCCAGCAGAGAAAGTATCGTGTTAGTGAAGCCGAAGATGGCAGACGTATTCAAGCCGGTGGATGTTCGCATGGGGGCATGGATGAATGCGTAGAAAGCTCGATACAGCAAAGCCATCCCATCTATGATAAACAGCGTGTCCATCGCGGAAAATCATACCATGGATATTGCCTCACAGCAATATCAAAAACAACCGCCGCAAGTTAAACCTGCGGCGGTCGATACACAAAGAAGTAGTGATGGATCAAATTTTACCAACGGGCGCCTACACCAAACACGATGCTGTGCTGACCGAAGTTCAGGTGCTCATCGTAGCACTTTTGATAGAACGTGCGCGCATACTCGTAGCCAAGCTTCATGTAGATGGCCTCAGAGAATTGAACCTTGATGCCGGCATCCAGAGCGAAAGTGAAGCCGCCCGTGCTGTCGCTCCCCAGATCGCTTGTCTTCACGATTCCCCAGGCGTAGCCCAATTGACCACCCAGATCCAAAAGGACGTGATCGGTAAGCCGGATGTTGGCATCATATCCGAATGTTGCCGGAATGCGACGTGTCTCAATGCGTCCTCGTATGCCTACGACTTCATCCAGCAGGACATTTTTATCGGTGCCCTGTTCATAGCCAATATGGCAACTGAACTCATGGCGCACGGTGCTCACCGAGTCGCTGTATAGGCTGAAGTTGAGACGAGCGCCATAGGTGTCCGGCAGCGGATCTTTGTCCGTAAAGTTGTAGAGGGCGTCCACGGAATACACGGGCTGCCAGTCGTATACCGTAAGCTCACCACCGGCAGGCGTGGGGACATAATAGGGAGCCGCAGAAGCTGCCCCACCAATCGCGCCCAACAGGGCTACCAGAGAAAGAATTTTTTTCATAGCACCTTGCTTTTAACACATATCTCATTCTCTTGCAAGCTCCTTTTTAACTTATCTCAAAAAATGTGGATCGCAAAATTAAATGCAACAGGTTCTTGGCACAAAAAAGGGTGCCAAGAAGTTCAAAGTATGCTAGAG
>CANQYL010000093.1 GCA_947628035.1 uncultured Akkermansia sp.
TACTCTAGCATACTTTGAACTTCTTGGCACCCTTTTTTGTGCCAAGAACCTGTTGCATTTAATTTTGCGATCCACATAAAATGGTTGCCTCACGTTTTCGATATTGCAATGGGGAAGAAAATTGTGTATAGTGAGAGTCGGTACTTAAAAGACTACTTATGGCTTCTCCACAATTTAAGAAACCGGTTGGAACGGCGCCGACGCGGCGGCTACTGGGCACAGGGGCTGCACCGAAGACGACCGTGCGTCTGAAGGCATCAAACGGTCAAGCGATCCAGCAGAAGGCTCCGGCAGCATTTGCCAAGCGAACGGCTCCGGAGGCGAAGACCGAGGATAAATTGGCAGGAAAAGCAGAAGAGGCAAAGGAGGAAAAGCCCCTTAAGGAGGTGGCGGTCGAAGGGACATCTGCCGCTGAACAGAAGCCGTTGACGGCTCTAGCGGAATCTGCCCCTCAGGAGCAACCTTCCGAGGAGCATGTGGACGTGCAGCCTCAACCTGTGAAGCAGCCCTCCGAAGGGGCGACCGAGCCTGTCGCGCAGGATCCCCCTCCCGTTGAGGAACACGCTCCCGAAGCTCAGACAGAGGAGGGGGGGGCTGGAGCGGTTGCAGCAGATGAGAAAGAGAAGGATCACAAGCGGGCTGAGGAAGAGTATGCCCGTCAGATGGAGGAATACAATCGCCAAATGGAAGAATACAACCGCCAGATGCAGGAGTACAATCGTCAGCAGGTCCTTTTGCAGCAACAGGCGCAGGTTGCAGCTGCCAGACAGCAGGCGGTTGTGGGAGTTCCCCCGGCTGGGGAACAGAAGACGGGGAATGAAATGAAACCCGAGGGAACAATAACGCCACCGGGGGCAAAACCTCTGGCAGTGGGGGGACTCAAAGTGGCGGGATTGGCGAAACCGGCGGCGGGGGGATTGAAGAAGGCGGCGTCTCCGTTGGTGTCAGCTAAGGTGAAACCTGAGGTCCCGTCTCCGTCCCCCGAGCCTCCATCACAGGAAGCGGAGGGGGCGACGTTGGTGGGGGAAGATGGTATCGCAGAGGCAACCGAGCAAACGGAACAGGGCGGGATCAACCAAGTAGATGCGTCGTACGTGTCCATGCTCCAGGAGACGGCGCAGAAGCGACCGATCCACAAATCCAAGGGTTTCATCATCGCCTGTGGAGCGCTCGTTGTGTTCGCCGGTTTTTGTGGATTCCTCGTTGTGAAGCAGAATGCAGAGAATGCGGCTGTGAGGGAAAGGAATGCCCGCATCATGGGAATTCTCTCCCGCGCACGTGAAATCAACAAACTCCAGATAGAAAGTTTGGCGGAAGCGCAGAAGAAAAACGTGAATGTGAAGTGCAGCAAGAAGGAAGCTGAATTTCTCATGGATGTCATCGTCAATCCGGAAATGAAGGATGAGAACGGTAAGCCGATGTTTGGAAACCATCCGGACGGCGTGGCACAGCTTGCCTGCTTGCTGGTGGGTATTGCCTCGGAGGCAGATGAGGGCATCGGCGCCATGGTGTTCAGCCGTCTGCACAAGGAAGCCCGCAAGATCAAGCCGCACAACTACCGCTGGCTTGTCCAACGGCTTGCCCTGGCCGACATCAAGGGGATCAACGACAAACTGCATGATCTCGCCACAAAGGTGGCAAAAATGGATGCCAAGAAATTCTCGAAAAGGGATCAGGTACTTTCCTACATCTGGGAAGCGATGGGGTTGCGCGTCACAGAGAAGGATATAGAACCCATCACGGAGTTGCTGAAGAATCCGGAGACCAGCAATGGCTTGGTTCAGACTCTTTCCATTTGCCTGCGCAACATTGTAGAGCGCATGGAGGATCCGGCAAAGCGCAGTGAACTGGGGGACAAGATATTTGATCTGCTGCCGGAGGATAAGCGCCCGTACCTCATGGCAACATTGGCAAAGTCGTGCTCTCCCAAGGCTCTTGGGTACTACAAGCAGCGTGCCATTACCCCAAACAACTGGAGGGCTGATAGGGATTTCTTTGCCAACTATGGGAGCGACGATATCATTGCTTATCTCGTTCAGGAGATGAGGTCCGCTGCCGGGGATGATCCTAAGCTTCAAAAACTGGTCGATGAAATGATAGCTTCGGTGGTGCGTCAGGATCGAGATCGCAAGCCCGAGGATGCTGAGAGACTCGTAAAAATGGTGTATGATAAATTAGATGTCGACACTTCAGCTTGGGAGGAAATCAACGAAAAAACGGACAAAGATTCCGCCGACTTTGTCGGGGAGGATTCACCTGAGTACGCCGAACTTATGAAGAAGCGCGCCGACATTGAGGGATGCCGCAAGCAGAAACTCGATTTCATTCGTGTGCTGTCAGGTATGAGAGCATGGCCTTGGGTTGTGCAGTACCTTGAGAAGTTGAAGAAGGAACCGGAAAATCAGGTGTCGAGCGAGGCAGCGCGCGCTCATGACAAGGTCCTCGAAAATACGGAAAGGGAACAAGAAACGCAGGAGCGTTACAATCGCCGCACTAAAGAATCGTGAAGAAAGTCCACCAAGTCACGGACGATGGAAGGTAAAGCCCTCAAGATGGCATGGCGTAAGTCCGGACGCTTCCCTCACAAGAACACCTACGAACTTTCCCTCCACCAATGCTTGTGTACCGCATATTCCGCGCATAGCGCGCGAATTTCCCACATCGAAAATCGTCAATAGGCGCCGTCAGGTGCCTTGGGAGACTCGTCGAGGTCCGGTACGCGGCTGACGTGGGCGCCGAGACTAAGGAGCTTGTCATCGAGCATTTCGTAGCCTCGGTCGATGTGGTAAAGGCGGTGGATCTCCGTGATGCCTTCGGCGGCGAGTGCGGCTAGGACGAGAGCGGCGGAGGCTCGGAGATCACTGGCCATAACCGGGGCGCCGGAGAGGCGGTCGGTGCCGGTGATGATGGCGGTGCCGTTGTCCATTTTGATATTGGCTCCCATGCGCTTGAGTTCAGAGCAATGCATGAAACGCTGGGGGAAGATGGTGTCCTTGACCACGCTGATGCCGGGGGTGACGGAGAAGAGGGCTGTCATCTGAGCCTGCATGTCGGTGGGAAAGCCGGGGTAGGGGCTCGTCGTGATTTTGCCGCCTTTAGGGGTCTCGCCGGGAGCGACAAAGACCGAGGTGCCGCTCGTGGAGAACCTCACCGTGTGGCCGCATTCAGTGAGAAGTTCAGAAATAGCCTGGAGGTGCTCTTTACAGATTCGGTTGATGGTGATACCTTCGCTGATAAGCGCGCCTGCTACCATGAAGGTGCCGGTTTCGATGCGATCCGGGATCACGGTGTGTTCGCAGCCGTGGAGGCGTTCCACGCCCTGGATGGTAATGGTGCGTGAGCCTGCCCCATCGATGCGGGCGCCCATTTTGTTGAGAAAATCGGCAAGATCCACCACTTCCGGCTCGCGAGCGGCGGACTCAATCACAGTTGTCCCCCGCGCAAGGACAGCGGCCATCATTAAATTGTCCGTCCCCAATACCGTGGGACCGTTATCCCCGCGCATATCGACCGTGGCGCCCACGAGACCATTGGGAGCCTCGATAACGAGGTTGCCGCTCTTCACCCGAACCCGTGCGCCGAGAGCCTGGATGGCGCGCACGTGGAGATCCACCGGACGGTCGCCGATAACACAACCGCCGGGCAGCGGAAGAGTGCAGCGCTTCATGCGCGCCATCATGGGTCCGAGCAAGCAGATGGAAGCTCGCATTTTCCGTACTTGTTCGTAGCTGGCGCTGGAGCTGATGCCATCCGGAGAATCGATACGCACGGTGCCACTGGAGCGCTCAACTGAGGCGCCGAGTTGGCTGAGGATCTGGATCATGTAATTGGTGTCGGATACATCCGGCACGCGGGAGATGCGGACGGGGTCGTCCGTAAGGAGTGAGGCAGCGAGGATGGGAAGAGAGGCGTTCTTGGAGCCGCTGATATTCACGGAGCCTTTGAGGAGGTGACATCCTTCGACGATGAGTTTATCCATGGAGAGAGTGGTGGGAATCAGGGTTGGATGGAGAGGTAGATGATGTACGAGGCGAAGCGAGGATCTTTGGAATCGGTGCGGATGATGAGTCGGTTGAGAATTGGCTTTCGGGTGTCGATGGGGGAGATGACAACCTTGTAGTCGGTTCCGGGTTTCAACGTGACGGCATCGTAGGTGAAGGCCGTGCCCGAGAGATCCGCCTTGGTGACCTGTTTGACGGGAGAACCGGAGGGAATACGCAGGGAGAGGGATTGAGGCGCGGGGGAAGAGTTGAGCTTCCAAATAAGACTCCGGGCGCTGAGCTGTACGGCTTGAGGCACGCGGATGTTCATCGCGAGCCGGGTGGTGGCGCCGTCTGCTGTGGACGCTTCAATTTCCTTACGGACATCATGAGTGAAGCCGCTCACGTCGATGCGGGCGGTGAGTTGGTTGCCGGAGAAGGAGACCGTGGTGCAGTCGCAGAGAGAACGCGCACGCACAATGGCGGAATCAGCTTCAAAAACGACGGTGGCCTGCTTCTGAGTAAACCGGAGTTGGACGTCCTGCACGGGGTTGGGAAAAGCAGCACAAGCCTGCTGAGTCGGAATCGCAAGAAGACCGAGCATGAGAAGACTTGAGGCGAGGCGAGTCATGGAGGAAAAGCAGGCTTAGTCGGAGGGAGAGGAAGGATCGGGCTCCGGCTCAAAGAAGAAAGCAGAGATGACAAAGAGAGCCGCTGCGACACAGATGCAGGAATCTGCCACGTTGAAGGCGGGCCAGTGGTAACCGCCGGGAAAATTTTGAGTGGGCAGCCAGGGGAATGAGAAGTCGAGGAAATCGACGACGTAGCCGTTGACGAGGTTTTTCCAAAATGAGAGGGAGTCACTGCCGGGAAGGAAGAAGCCTCGGGTGAGTCGGTCGATCATGTTGCCTACGACTCCGGCGTACACAAGAACCCATGCGATTTTGAGCAAACGGGTGTTGAAAAATCCTTTCCGGAAAAGGAGAGAGAGGGCGACGAGAGCGGTGATCTGGACACCGAGAAAGACGAAGGGCGCCCAGGAGGCATTATTCCCCATACCGAAGGCGACGCCCGTGTTGTGGATACGGATGATGTCAAAATTCAACCATTCATTCCCGGGCCATACGGCGAAACGCTCCAATGGGAAACCGGGCAGGGGAAAGGAACCAACGATGTACCATTTCGTGAGTTGGTCCAGCAGCACCAGCGCCACGATGAGCAGAAGAAGGCAAACGGTGGGTCGTTGTTTCATAGGTGGAGTTTTGGGTGCGAATCAGTGGGTGTGTGTGATGGATGAACAACGCGCACAGAGCCCCTCTTCATCGGCAGCGGGTTCGTAGCGGCGGCAACGCGGGCACATCGCGTGCTCGCTCTTGGTGGCGGTGACTTTCAGCTCGGCGCCGCGTGAGGTGCGCAGTTCCGAGAGGATGAAGAACTCTTTGGCAAAGTCTGCATCCTGCAACAATTTGACAACCGCCGCATCCTCTTTTTCCGGGATCGTGAGTTCCACCACAGCCTCATTGTTTTTGTTGAATGCCTTGGCTTTGACTTGTGCTTCAATGGCGACTTGGATGACGCTGCGAATCTGCTGCAGACGGGCAAAAGCAGGCGTGAGCCCTGCATCAAATTCGGGATCTGCCGTCGGGAAGTCCTGTTGGTGGACGGAATCGCTGTGCCCGGCAAATTCCCAAGCCTCATCGGCAGTGTAGACAAGGATGGGAGCGAGCAGCTTGACGAGTGCGTCAAAAATCCGCGCGATGGCAAACTGTTTGCTGAGACGGCGCGGTGAGTTCTGCGCATCGCAATACAGGCTGTCCTTCGTGATGTCGATGTAGAGGGCCGACAGCTCGTTCGTGCAGAACTGGTTGATCGCGGAGAATACCTTGCGGAACTCGTATGCCTCATAGGCGGTCCTCACGTCGCGAATCAAGGCGTTGAGCCGCTCCAGAATCCATACGTCCACCGGTTCAAGTTGAGAGGGACGAGAACCATCGTAGCCTTTGAGATTGGCGAGCAGGATGCGCAGCGTGTTGCGCAGGCGACGGTAGGGCTCGGTAATCTGCTTAAAGAGATCCTCCCCGAAGGGAACCTCATTCTGCCAATCGACGCTGCTGACCCAGAGTCGCACGATATCCGCGCCGTACTTTTCGTAGAAGTATTTAGCGTTGGTGGGTTTCTGGTAGGTGTCTTGCGCGCTCTTGGACAGCTTGGAGCGGTCTTGATTGACGACAAATGCGTGTGTGAGCACCTGCTTGTAGGGGGCGGTCTCCCGCCAGGCGCAGGAGAGCATCAGCGAGCTTTGGAACCAGCCGCGGTGCTGGTCGGTAGCCTCCAGATACACATCACAAGGGGCGTGCAGTCCCTCGCGGTGTTCGAGTACCGCGACGTGTGAGCAACCGGAGTCGATCCATACGTCCAGGGTGTCTTTTCCTTTGCGCATTCCCTCCGGCAAGCCGAGGCGAGTGCAGAGTTCGGCGTCTGAGAGTTCAAACCAGATGTTGGTGCCGTGCTGTTCCACGAGAGCAGCGACGCGACGCACGATATCAGCTTCGAGCACGGGCTTGTCCGCGCTGTCGTAGAAGACGGGCAGGGGAATGCCCCAAGTGCGTTGACGGGAGATACACCAGTCGGGGCGGGACTCCACGGTGGAGGAGATTCGGTTGCGACCCCATGCGGGGATCCAGTCGGTGTGGTCAATTTGCTTCAGGGCGAGAGGGCGGAGCTTCTCCATGCTGATGAAGAATTGCTTGACCGCGCGGAAAATGATGGGAGTCTTGGAGCGCCAGCAGTGCGGATATTGGTGCGAGAATTCCTCGCGCCCGAGCAAGAGCCCTCTCTCCTCCAACATGGCGATTACTGCCTCATTGCTGTCAAATACATGGCGCCCCACCAGCTCCGGCACCCCGCATTCCGGCGTGTAGAGTCCATCGTCATCGACGGGGGACAGGATGGGCAGTCCATACTGCATGCCGATGTTGTAGTCGTCCGCGCCGTGTCCCGGGGCGATATGTACGGCTCCCGTACCGGTGTCCATGGTGACGAACTGCCCCATCATAATGAGTGAGTCGCGGTCCAGGAAGGGATGTTGCGCTTTCTTCCCTTCCAGCTCACGCCCGGTGAGGGAGGAAAGAACCTCTCCCGCCACATGTCCGGTCTTTTCGCAGAAGGTTTCAACGAGGTCCCGTGCCAACAAATAGGTGTGCTCGGCTCCCTCCTTGCAAAAACGCTGCACGACGTAAACGCTGTCCGGGTGAAGAGCGATGCCGAGGTTACTGGGCAGGGTCCACGGGGTCGTGGTCCAAATGACGACGCTGCAAGAATGTCCGTTCACCGGTTCCGGCATCGGGAATGCCACGAAAATGGCGGTGGAGGTGTCCGTCATGTATTCGACTTCAGCTTCGGCGAGAGCCGTGTGGTGCGCGTAGCTCCATTGCACAGGACGCATCGATTGGTAAACCGCGCCCTCCTCAACGAGCTTGGCAAACACCCGCAACACCCATGCCTCGTACTCCGGTTGCATCGTGACATAGGGATTCTCCCACTCGCCGAAAACTCCAAGGCGACGGAAGGAGGTGCGCTGCAGGTCGATGTATTTGCGGGCAAACTCGGCACAGCGACGGCGGATTTCCGCCGGTTCCAGTCCCTGCGCTTCCTTCACGACTTTCGCCTCAATCGGCAGTCCATGGCAGTCCCAGCCCGGCACAAAGGGAGCGTAGAAGCCCGCCATGGTTTTGCTCTTGATGATGAAGTCCTTGAGAATCTTGTTGAGCGCAGTTCCCATGTGCACGTCTCCGTTGGCAAACGGAGGACCGTCATGCAGTACAAACGAGGGAGCGCCCTGGGACTTACGCCGTTCTACAATGTGGTTGTACAGCTCGGAATCTTCCCATTTTTTCAACCGAACGGGTTCTCGCTGAGTCAGATCCCCACGCATAGGAAATTCCGTCTCCGGCAAAAACAAACTGTCTTTGTAACTCTTCGCACTCGCGCTCATACGCGCGAACTATACGCTCCCGCAAGCTCTTTGTCAAGATAAGCGTGTCCTCTTACAGGGTAAACGCATTTGAGAAATGTGAAACAACGGAGAAAATGCCCTTATTGATTGATATCATTGTTAATACGTATCAAATATCATAACAACAAGCGGTCATCATGATGATGGCTTTCAAGAAGACTCTGCATCCGTTAACAACCAAAAAAATTGCGCAATGCGCACATTATTAATAAATCGTAAATCTGCCATCTCGAAAAACTCAATTTTATAGGGAACGAAAGAGCAATAAGAGTCGCCTTCTCCTCCGCATTGCCTCAAAAATAAAGTCACCGAAGGGACCTCAGAAACGAAGAAAAAGAATTTTCCGAAAGCTTGATGC
>CANQYL010000094.1 GCA_947628035.1 uncultured Akkermansia sp.
TTTTATATCTTCCTCCTCTCTCTCTTTTTCCCCTTCGTTTCCTCCCGATGAAGAGTTTTTAGAGATGGCAGATTTACAAGACGCCCGCCGACCCCGTATAGGGCGCACGTGAAGCGGGCGGTAAGTGAGGTTGGACAAAATGCGTGAGCATTTTGCCCGAAGGGTGAAAGCGACCGATGGCTGTAAGGTCGATTAGCCAAAAGCGACAGCTTTTGTCCCAACGGGGTGAGGAGTCGTGAGGCGACTTCGAAGCAAGAGGCAGTGTGGTGCCGACGAGTCAACGTCAGGCGCTTCCTCCTCCCGCCGCTTTCTTTCTACCACCGCACCTGTGTTCCCGAAAATTCCGCTGCGCTCTCGCTCCGCATATCCCGCGCCAACGGCGCGCATTATTTCCAAATCGTAAATCGTAAATCGTAAATGACTTATCGTGCTCTCTAGAGAAGCCGGGTGGCAATTTCATCCGCGAGAAGAAAACCTCGCGAGGTGAGGATGAGGCGCGAGCCGGAAAGCTTACAGAGTCCTTCAGAACAGAGTATGTGGAGGAGGTCGGAGCGATTTTCCGGGATGAGCGAGAGGGGGATACCTTCATCGGTGCGCAGACCGAGACCGATGAGCTCCGTGCGACGTTGTTCCGGAGTGAGTTTTTCGACGGCGCCCGGAGGGAGAAGCCCCTGAGCAAGGGCGGTCATGTAGCCCGTCGTGTCGTGTGCGTTTTCATAACGCACGCCGTGTATGGTACCGCAGGCGCCCGGACCGAGTCCTGTGTAATCCTCGCCCTGCCAGCACGCCAGATTGTGCAGAGAGCGGGTGGAAGCGGAGCGCGCATAGTTGGATATCTCATAGTGCCGGAACCCGGCAGCAGTGAGCATATCATGCGCCATGGCGTATAGTCGTACCTGTTCTTCTTCCTCAGGAGCACAGAGATCGGCGAATGGCGTCTCCGGTTCCAGAGTGAGGCTGTAGGTTGATAGATGATCCGGTTCACAAGCAACGGCTTGTTCAAGTGTGTTCTTCCATGTATCTGCTGATTGGTTGGGCAAGCAGAACATGAGGTCCATATTCACTTGAGGAATGCCGGCCTCGCGCAGCAGGGTTACACTCTCGCGTATTTGTGCGGGTGAGTGTTCTCGACCGAGGAAACGAAGCTCACCAGGATCAAAAGACTGAGCTCCCAGGGAAATTCGCGAGATGCCCAATTCGTGCCAATGTCGAGCCTTGGCAGGGGTAAATGTAGCAGGGTTGGCTTCAAAGCTCCATTCATGTAGTTGCGAAAAATCCAGATGCTCTCGCAGTTCATCCACCAGCTGCTGCAGGTGTGTCGGTGAGAGCATACTCGGCGTTCCTCCTCCAAAGTAGAGCGTGTCCAGTTTTGTCCCTTCCGGCAGACGCAGGCGCGCCTCCCTTGCAACTGCTTTGGTAAACGCGCGGAGGTTGGTGGCTCCCGGCGTGTGTTTGTAGAATGCGCAATAGGGACACACCCGGTGGCAGAAGGGCACGTGGACGTAGAGGTGCATGATTGGGTTGGATCGAGCTGGATCCCCTTGGATCGATGTAGGAATGCCGTTATCGTTCAATAATTTCGTTGTCGTCAGGTACGAGGACGTTAGACAGGTTGAGAGCGCGGATGTCTGCGCGGGTAACAGTGAGGTGACTCACCGTGTCCATGTGACTCGCAATGATACAGGCGTCCGGCACACAGGAGGAGAGAGCTTGGACATCTGTAAGGTTCATGATGAGGCGGTCTCCGGAAGCAACACTGGCGCCGCATGCGTTGATGACAATGACCTCGGGATGGAAGGAATTCAGAACGGTTTGTACTTCTGGACACCAGATGGTATCTCCAGCGACGTAGAGCGTTTTTTCTCCTGAGGATGAGAAAACGATGCCCATAGCGTCATACGGCATACCGATGCTTTCGCAAATGGGTTTGATGATGGCGCGTTCCCCATGTTGGGTAGCGGTTTTAAAGAGACGAATGCCGAGGAAATCCGTTCCGGTTTCCGCGAGGATACGTACATCCGTAAACCCGTGTTGTGTAATGATTTGGTCGTCTGTCCCATTTTGCACGAAAAAGGGAATATCCTTCCGTAGAGCTCCCAATGCGACCTCATCAATGTGATCCGGATGCCAGTGCGTCAGAATCACGGCATCCACTTGGATGATTTCTTCCACGCTGATGGGTAATTCACAACGCGGCTGACGAACCTCCGGATGGACTGCCGAGTCAAAGCCGGGCATGGATTCCTTCGGCATGAACCATGGGTCAATCAGGAATCGGATGTTGTTGTATGTTATGACAAGTGTGGCGTTTCTTATTTGGTGAATTTTCATCGTATGATGACTCAGCTATTTTGAGGATGTTTATAGGATTCGTTCCCGTTGAAAAAATGAGGGCGAGTGACTCGTTTGCCACTCGCCCCCGCGAGAATTGTTGCCTCTGTACGCTTTACAGCTCAGCTGCAGCCGCCTTGTCAAGGAAGAACTTGGCGTCCGGGTGCTTTTGCAGGAAAGAAGCCGCCACATCAGCCGTGACAGGTCCTTCGATCGCCTTCTTCACGATGGAAGCCTTCTTCTCACCCCAGGCCATCAGACGTACCTTCTTGGCGCCCATGATAGTGGCTACGCCCATGGTGATGGCGGTTTTGGGCACGTTGTCGAATCCTCCGAATGCGGGAGCCGCATCGGTCTTGGTGAGGTCGTCCAGGGTGACTTGGCGGGTGATGGTAGTGTCATCGGATCCGGGTTCATTGAAGCCGATGTGACCGGTGCGACCGATGCCGAGGATTTGGAGGTCCAGACCACCGCAGGCCTTGATCTTAGCCTCGTAGGCGGCGCAGTGGGCGGGGATTTCCTCCGGAGCCAAGGTGCCGCAGGGCAGGTTTACGTTTTCCGGTTTGATGTCGATGTGATCAAAGAGGTTGTGGTGCATGAAGTACCAGTACGACTCCTTATGCTCGTGAGGAAGTCCGGTATATTCGTCCAAATTGAAGGTGGTTACGTGCGCAAAGGAAAGTCCCTCTTCTTTGTGAAGACGAATCAACTCAGCGTAGAAAGGGAGTGGGGTGGCGCCGGTTGCCAGACCCAAGACAACACCTTTCCCCTCTGCCTCGCGGCTGCGGATGAGGTCAGCTACTTCCGCCGCAAGCTTTTTGGCGGCGTCCTGCGGAGTATCAAAAACTTCGTATGTCATAACGCAGCTATTCTATACATTTGTTTCGCGAAATCAACCCTAAAATCCAGGGTAAACGCATTTGAGAGAAGCTCATCAACGGAGAGAATGCTCTTATTGATTGATATCATCGTTGATACGTATCAAAAATCGTGATAATCAGCGATCATCATGATGACGACTTTGAAGAACCCACCTGCGTACGTTGATGATTCGAAAAAAAATCTGCGCAACGCGCACATTATCAACAAATCGTAAATCGTAAATCGTAAATCGTAAATGAATTATGCTGTATCATCTGTCGACAACTGCGGGTTGGGATCTCTTTTTCTTGGGACGGATGTGGAGAGGGGTCGGATTTTGCTTGCTTCTCGAGAAAGAGGAGGTTAGAATGCGGTAGAATGAGCATACGTGGCATCTATGAACTTTACCGTGACGGTTTTCGTCGGATGACGCTTGGAAAAACGCTCTGGTGCGTCATCTTGGTGAAGCTTGTGGTGATCTTCGCGCTGCTCCGAGTATTCTTTTTCACGCCGTATTTGCAGGGGACAGACGAGCAGAAGAGCCGGACTGTGACCGCAGAGCTAATCAACCGACATTAATTATGGAACCTATCGACACCTCTCTCATCGACTGGTCGCGTGCGCAATTCGCGCTGACCGCCATGTACCACTGGGTCTTCGTGCCGCTGACGTTAGGGTTGGGTCTCATCATGTGCCTTATGGAGACCGTCTATGTGCGGACAGGGAAGGAGTTCTGGAAGACAGCGACTCAGTTTTGGATGAAACTTTTCGGCATTAACTTTGCCATGGGGGTGGCTACAGGAATTATCCTGGAGTTTGAATTCGGAACCAACTGGAGCAATTACAGCTGGTTCGTGGGGGACATTTTTGGAGCACCTCTCGCGGTAGAGGGCATTGTCGCGTTCTTTTTAGAGGCTACCTTCATTGCGCTCATGTTTTTCGGTTGGGAAAAGCTGGGACGCAAGACCCATTTGCTCTCCACGTGGATGACGGTGCTGGGCGCTACGTTTTCCGCTTGGTGGATTCTTGTGGCTAATTCGTGGATGCAGTACCCGGTGGGCATGGAATTCAATCCGGAAACTGTACGCAGTGAGATGGTGAGCTTTGCAGCGGTGGCGCTTTCCCCCGTAGCAGTTACCAAGTTTTTGCACACGGTTACGTCCTCATGGGTGCTGGGCGCCGTGTTCGTGGTGGGGGTGAGCGCATGGTACCTGTTGCGCGGGAGACACACGGATTTTGCGCATGCGAGTATCCGTGTGGCGGCGATATTCGGACTCATCGCCTCTCTTCTCACAGCCGCCACCGGCCATCAGAGTGGGGTGGACATTGCCCGGCACCAACCCATGAAGCTCGCCGCCGCCGAAGGTCTCTACGAGGGTGGGCAGGGAGTCGGTCTCGTCGGACTCGGCATTCTCAAGCCCGGCATCGACTGGAGCAACCCCTCAGAGGATCCCTTCCTCTGGAAACTGGAGATACCTTGTGGCCTCTCGATTCTGGCGACCAACTCTCCGGAGGGGTACGTGCCGGGCATTAAAAATATACTGGAGGGCGGCTACGTGGGTGAGGATGGCTTGCCGGAACTCTCCGCTGAGAAGAAGATGGAGATGGGAGGCAGGGCTATTGAGGCGTTGGCCGCTTCTCAGGCAGGTAAGAATGAACAAGCTGTGCGGATTCTGCGCGAGAATTTCCCCTACTTCGGCTACGGTTACCTGAAGAGCCCTGCTGAACTGGTGCCCCCGGTGGTGCCCACGTTTTATTCTTTCCGCGTGATGGTGATACTGGGAGGGTATTTCATCGCACTCTTCGCAGGATTGCTTCTTGTGGGGAAACGGATTGGGAGGTGGAAGCCAGTGCTCCTCGCGGTATTATTGAGCATTCCTCTGGCTTACTTAGCGAGCGAAGCCGGATGGATTGTGGCGGAGGTAGGACGTCAGCCGTGGGCCATCCAAGGGTTGTTGCCGAACTGCGCCGCCGTCTCCAAACTTTCCGCCTGTTCGGTGCAGACGACTTTCTGGATTTTCTCCGCGCTCTTCACCACGTTGCTTCTCGCGGAGCTTTGCATCATGGTTCGAGCCATCTCTGACGGACCTGACAAGGAGTCGGCCTAACCCTCTCACCTTTCTCTGACCTATGAACGACGCATTTTTTCAAGAATACTGGTGGTTCCTCGTATCCCTGCTGGGAGCTTTGTTTGTGTTTCTCATGTTTGTGCAGGGCGGACAGACGCTCGTCTGGGCGCTCGGTCGTACGGAGCAACAGAGGCGTATGCTTCTGCTTGCCACGGGACGCAAGTGGGAGATCACATTCACAACACTTGTCACTTTCGGAGGCGCTTTCTTTGCATCCTTTCCATTGTTCTACTCCACAAGTTTCGGTGGGGCGTATTGGGTGTGGATGCTCATCCTCCTCTGTTTTGTGATTCAGGCTGTGTCTTATGAGTTCCAGATGAAGAGGTCCAATGTACTGGGCACCGGTGTCTATCGCTCCTTTCTCCTGCTCAACGGGGTACTCGGTCCCCTGCTGGTCGGCACCGCAGTGGGCACTCTCTTTTTCGGCGCGGAGTTTATCATCGACAAGCAAGCTATCGTTCTTCCCGGCGAGCCACCGGTTATTTCCCGCTGGGCCACGCCGTGGCATGGACTGGAGGCGGTGCTGGACATCCGCAACGTGTTGCTTGGTCTCGCTGTGCTCATGCTTTCGCGTTGCCTCGCGCATCTTTACTTCCTCAATCGCATCGAGGACGTTGAGGTTCGCTCCCGTAGCCTGCGATTGCTCCCGTGGGAAATCGTGCTTTTCCTTGTCTTCTTCCTCAGCTTCATCGGCTTTTGGGTTACGGCTGATGGCTATGTTGTGGGGCAGGGTGGTTCCATTGCGGTGGAACCCATGCGTCACTTGCATGACTTGCTTGCCATGCCGGAGGTGTTGGTGATGCTGGTGTTCGGTGTTCTGCTCGTCCTCACAGGCTTGCTGATGCCCTTGCTGAAGGGAGGTTGCCGCAGTGGAATTTGGAGCGCGGGCCTCGGCACGGTGCTCACCGTGCTGGCTCTGCTGCTCAGCATCGGTTGGCATGGTGGCGTCTATTACCCCTCGTTGGCAGATCCCCCCTCTTCACTCACTCTTTCCAACAGCTGCTCAAGTGAGTACACTCTCAAGGTCATGAGTGCCGTCTCGCTGCTCATTCCCTTTGTGCTCGCCTACATCATCTGGGCTTGGCGCGCATTGGAGAAGTCTCCCATCCAACTTTCCGAGGTTGATCAATCGCACTGAGCTGATGAACGTCCGGGAAGAGGGCGCATCGGTACACTCAGGAGAGTAGTTGATGAACGAGGGAGCGAGTCGCAAAGTCATCTTCGAGGATGGTGTCGAGCTCCAAGGCTGAAGAGTGTGGTGAAATTTGCTCGTACACTTTTTGAACCGTTTCCCAGATGCCGGGGAAAGAGATGCGCCCGGCGACAAAGGCTCGGACAGCTTCCTCATTGGCAGCGTTAAAGATGGCCGGCATGGTGCCGCCGAGTTCGGCGGCACGGCGTGCGAGATTGAGAGCCGGAAAGTCATCGAGGCGTGGACGCTCAAAATGGAGGTCACACATATCCTCAAGGCGCAACTGTTTGAGGTGTCCATCCACGCGTTGCGGAAAGGTGATGGCATATTGGATGGGGAAGCACATATCACTGCAGCTTAACTGAGCAAGCAGAGAGCCATCTTTAAATTCTACAAGAGAGTGGACGATACTCTGCGGGTGCACGAGAACATCAACCTGCTCGATGGGGATACCAAAGAGGTGACGAGCCTCAATCATCTCGAGACCCTTATTAAAAAGCGTGGCGCAGTCGATGGTGATTTTCTGTCCCATTTTCCAAGTGGGATGGAGAAGAGCCTGCTGCAGAGTCACATTTTTGAGCTCCTCCCGAGGAGTCCTCAAAAAAGGTCCCCCACTGGCCGTGAGTACAAGGCATTTCACCTCCGCAGAGCCTCCCGGGTTTGCGTGCAGACATTGGTAGATGGCGTTGTGTTCGCTGTCCACCGGCAATACCTGAACTCCGGCTTCTCGTGCCTTGCTCATTACGAGTTCTCCTGCCATCACCAGGACCTCTTTGCTCGCTATGGCCAGATCCTTTCGAGCCTCGATGGCACGCAAAGTGGGACGCAGCCCGGCAGTCCCGATGATAGAGATAAGCACCATGTTCGCATCCTCCAGCGCGGCAAGTTCGCACAAACCTTCATCGCCTACATGCACGGTCACTCCGCTTGGCAGCATCCTCTTCAACTCATCGCACTTGCTCTCGTCTGCAATGCAGACGTGCCGCACGCCGAACTCCACGGCTTGCTCAGCGAGTTTGACAACATTGCTGTGCGCCGCGAGAGCTACGACTTCCATGCGGTCGGGAATCCTGCGAGCAACCTTCAGAGCGCTCGTCCCGATGCTTCCCGTAGAGCCTAGAATGACAACCCGACGCCGTGTACCCATACGCCCGGCATCATAGCACATCCTATCTCCATCTGCAAGCACAGACAAAAATCCTCGCCGGTCAAACCACAATGCCATGGACGATGGAAGCAGAGCCAGCAAGACGGCATGGCGTAAACACATACATTTCTCACCACACATTCCCTTGTTTCAAAAATTCCGTTTCGCTTCTGCTCCGCTAGTTTGCGCCTCCGGCGCGGGAATTTCCCAAAATCGTAAATCGTCCATCTGCCATCTCTAAAAACTCTTCATCGGGAGGAAACGAAGGGGAAAAAGAGAGAGAGGAGGAAGATATAAAAAAAG
>CANQYL010000095.1 GCA_947628035.1 uncultured Akkermansia sp.
TTGTCAGATACTGGATATTTTGCCGACTTTGTGGAATTGCTTTGCGGAGTCATTCCACAAAATTATACGAAGAGCGAAAAATCTGCGCAATGCGCACATTATTAATAAATCGTAATTCTTAAATCGTACATGAATAGCGAACGCCAGCAATGGCGTTTGCTATTCCAGTTTTTCTCGCAAGAAATTCAGTAGGTAGTCGGCAGTGAGCAGTTCTCGGGTGACAGCGGGTTCCGGGTCGTTGGGGAGATAGAGGACGTTTGTGGGCACGGCGCCGCGGTGGAGTTTGTGAAGTTCCGCATCTATCTCCGGATTGGGACGCGTATTGTCCGCCCGCAGGAGAAGTACGTGGTGTTTGTCGAACAGGGCATAGATTTCCGGCGTGTAGGCGAGAGCTTTGTTCACCTGGCAGGTCGCGCACCACTTGGCGGTGAAGTCGACGAAGACCGGGCGGTCATCGTCCAGAGCCTGCTCCACGAGATGCGGAGACCAGGTTTGCCAGCGATCATTCGCGGCAGAGGATGCCGCGGACCACGCGGGCAGAAGGGAGCCGGGGAGGGAGAACCACACCCCGCCGCCCACGAGAAGGAGCGCCACCACACCGCCGCAGATGCGACAGAGCCAGCCGCGCCAGAGAGCACACCAGCGACCGTACGCCCAGCAACCGGCGGCGACGAGGACGAGTCCGGTCAGGATGCTCGTGCCACCCGGGTTGAGCGAGAGGTAGACCCCGACCAGCCAGGCGGCAGCGGCAAAGAGAAAGAACGACAGTGCCTGACGCAGTGAAATCATCCACTCGCCGGGACGCGGCAGTAGGTTCACCAGAGAAGGAAAGAGGCTGAGGGCGATGTAGGGCAGGGAGAGTCCGAGAGCCATGGCGGACAGGGCGCCCAGCATCCAACACCCCGGGAGCGCGAGGGCTGCCGGCAGGGCGGCGCCGATGAAGGGGGCGCTGCAGGGGGTAGCGACCACCGTGACGAGAAGTCCTTGGAAGAAGGAGCCGAGCAAGCCGCCGCGGGATTGAAGCTGAGCGCCCACCCCTGAGGCGCGCTCCCCCAGTTCAAAGACTCCCACCATCCAAAGTCCCAGCACCGCCAGCAGCAAGGTAAGCGTGTACACCACCCACTCGTTCTGCATCCACACGGCCCAAGTGCGCCCGGTCCCGCCGCTGTCGTTGAGGAGTAGATTGAGCCAGGACGAGCAATCGCAGCTGAGCAACTCATCCCAGTGGGAGAGGGCGATGAGCAGGATGCCGATGGCCCAGAAGGAGACGAGTACGCCGGCAGTGAAGCTCAGCGAATGAGCCGCCACCTTCCCGCGACTCCCGCCGCTCAGCTCGACAAACCCCATCACCTTGAGCCCCAGCACGGGAAACACGCATGGCATCAGGTTGAGCAGCAGCCCTCCCACGAGCAAGCCCCCCACGATGCCCCAAAAACCGGCAGGCGCCGCAAAACCTCCCGCTCCCGCCCGTTCCAAGGGCACGTCCACGCGCGTGTGCGCCCCATCAGCAAATGTCAGGATGCCGACGAGACGGGTCGACTCCCGCCGCGCAGAGGGATAAAGCGGATTGGAGCCGTCATTCAACGGGAGTTCGAGTTCGTATGTGCCATCTGCGTCGGAGAGCGTTTGCGCCCCATCCGGCAACACCGTCCCGTCGTCCGAAATAAAAGCGGCCCCTTCAACTTTCCCCGGTTTGCGGAAGCGGAGGATCGCCTTGGCTCCCTCACGCGTGGCGGTGAGGAGCGGCAGACTTGTGTCCCCGAGTATTTCTACCGCGCTCTCCTCCCCCTGCCATGCGGGATTCGGCTCGGGATTGCCGCGAGGCACCGTGAGCTCAGCCCTGCTTTCCTGCGGAGGCAGACAAGACTCGGATGAACAGAGCTGCGCCGAGGCGGCGACCACAAATCTTGCAGGTTCGTCCCCTGCGATCGCCGAGGGCTGCACCCTCCACACCACGAGGGGAGCCTCGTACCCGTACGACACGGAACCTGAACCCTCCAGTTTTTGCGGAACCGACCAGTACGGACCCTGCACCTCAAACCCCTCCGGGGCGGAAAGTTGAGCGGTCATGCCGAGACCCACGCTGCCGGGGTTGCGGTAGTAGGCGTGCCACGGGGCAGGGATCTCTCCGCGCGCCGCCACATAAAAACTCTCCCCCGGCGCATACGCCGCCACACTCGCCTGTGCTTTCAAATTCAGATGCACACCCTCTTGCGCCACGGCAAGTCCGATTCCTGCCATCGCGAAAAGTATCGTCAGAAATCCTTTTCTCATGCTTCCATCTTAACACACCACCCCCTGCAAACGCAAGCACACGCTTGCATTTGCTGAGTACGATCCACATGTGTCCCCGTAAAATGTTCTCCGGGCTCATTCAACCCATTCCCCATGCGTTTCCTAGGTGAAAAAAGTAAAGCCTGCATGACGGCATGGCGTAAATCGTAAATAGGTGCCTCACGGTGCCACCGCCTTCGCTCTCGCACCGCATATCCCGCGCCTCCGGCGCGCATTATTTCCAAATCGTCAATCGTTAATTTAAAATTTGTTTTCATATTGCGCTAATTATCAAAAGTATATACGATTTATCGTTCGTCGTTCCTCTCATTGAGACTTGCAATTTGAAGGGGTTACTGGTACCATCTGCGCGAGTTGCTCCGGTAGCTCAGTTGGATAGAGCACGAGCCTTCTAAGCTTGGGGTCCCGCGTTCGAATCGCGGCCGGAGTGTCATATAGCCCGCCGATTGACGGGCACAGGGCAGATGAAAAACGATGCAGCAGCGCGGCGAAAAAGTGAGGTGGGGAGCTTTTTGGAGTTTGGTTGTCATTCAGTCGATGAACTCGCTGAATGAAAAAGGGGTTCAATTTTTACTCATAGCGCTGGGGATATGGATGGGCACGACGTTGCAATATCCTCTTTCCGTGTTGATCGTTTTGCCGTTTGTGCTTTTTTCGCCGCTCGGCGGATGGTGGGCCGATCGATACTGCCGCACCCGACTCCTGCAACAGATGGTGCTGTTGCAGGTGGTTGCCCTGGCAGGTATGTGCATCGGATTGTTCCTGCATAACTTGAGTTTATCGGTCGGAAGCTTCACCATCTTTTGCGTTCAGGCCATGTTCTTCAGTCCTGCCAAGAAGGGCCTCGTGAAAGATATGGTGGGCACGCGCCACATCGGCTTTGCCAGCGGGATTCTGGAGATAAGCTCCATGCTCATGTTGTTGGTGGGACAGATTGCCGCGTTGGGCATTGTCTATGCCTTGTTGGCGCGTCTCGGTGAGGATGCCGGGTGGGAGGCTGCCGCATGGCCCTGCGTGGTGTGTACCGTCGCTGCGGTGGGGGTGTACGTCCTCAGCCTCTTCCTGCCGTGCTACGAGCCCGAGGGAAAGGAACCCTTTCGATGGAGCCTCCTGTGGGAACATCTCTCTCAGCTGCGCCTCTTATGGAATGACCGCGTGCTACGCTACAGCGAGGTGGGCATTGGCTATTTTTGGTTCATTGCCGGGGCTATGATGCTCATCGCTCTCCAGATGGCGCAGGATGCCCAGGGAGACTCGGAGCAGGGGGCTCATTTCATGCAGGTTCTCGGACAGCAGAGGGACTCGGCCCTGCTCATCGCATGGATCAGCGGCGGTTCGGTCCTCGGCGGCGCTCTGACTTCCGTTCTCTGCGGCAAACGGATTGATACGCGGCTCACTCTGGCAGGTGGAGTGGGAATGACTCTCTCCTGTCTGGCTCTCGTTTTTCTGCCCTACGGCGCCACCGCTTTTTATGCCGCACTCATGTGCGCCGGATTTTCTGCGGCAGGATACCTGGTGCCACTCAATGCTTTGCTGCAGGATCATGCCGACGATGACAAACGCGGGGATGTGATCGCCGCCGGGAATTTGGTGGATTGCGCTCTGGGAATAGGTGCCGTGCTCGTGCAGGGCGGGATGCGTGCAGCAGGGATGAGTCCGCAGATGCAGTGCGCCGCGTTAGCGATAACTTCCGCTCTCGTTACTCTCTACCTCCGACGAGCCATCCAACGGGGATAGCACGCCGTGCTCTCCTGAGCAGGTAAGCGTTATCGGAAGCGTACTTTTTGGACGCACCCCTCGCCGAGAAAGGAATTGAGAGCAGCAATGAGGCGCCGGTTTTGGCGTTGCAATTCAAAACGCACGGCAGGGTGGGAGGTATGCACCACAGCGGTGCCGTTGCTGAGGGATATCAGGTGGGCCTGAGTGGATACAAATTCGCCGACGGCCGAAGACCACGCCTGGCTGAGTAGCTCCGGCGCTAGGCTCTCTCCCGTGATGCCTAAATCCACCTCTGACAGGATGGAGCGGATGTTGCGAACTCCGCCTCCCGTAGACGGAAGGGGCAGGTCCCCATACAGGTCGGCCAGAGCCTGTCGGTGCTCCCCCTCTCCGCGTGTGCTTGTGGCCACGGGTCGGAGTGAACCGTCCGGGTAGAGTTGCATCGTGTAGCGCTTTTTTGAGCGCGGCGCTCGCTGGGCGGCAGAGACAGTTTCCCCTCGCTGACGCCCCGTTTTTTTCTTCCCTTCTCGTTGGAATTTTGGACGGGATTCACGCATACAACGGATGCTTCTGGTTACAATGTCGAGAAGTGTTCTCTCCGGCGAAACTGAGCGGGGAAAAACAACACGCGAGACAAAAGACGGAAAAGGCATACGAAGCCGCCCCGTTCTCAGTCTGCAATGAGAAAAAATTGCAAATTGACTCGCCGGTGCCATGTCGCGGCACCGACGAGTCAATGATGCCCGACCTCCTCTTTACTCTCCGTCGTCGCCGATAGCTTGGACGGGACATCCCTCCATAGCCTCGGTGCACTTAGCTACTTCCTCGTCAGAGGTGGGTTGCTTGCAGACGTAGGAGACTCCCTCATCATCGTCACGCACAAAGAAATCGGGCGCCGTTTCGCGGCAAAGGTCGCAATCGATGCAATTGCTGTCCACATAGAACTTGCCGGGTACATTCTTCTCATTTTTTTCGTCGATATCTGCCATAATGTGTGTGGGGATTTGTCTAACCCCGCTTTATTGTTCCTGATTTTTTTGATGAATGCAATCCTTTTTTTGTTGCATGATGGGAAAAAACAGGTGAAAATGGGATATGCCCAGCAGCACCCAAACGAAGCAGCCGGACCGGTTGAGACTTCGCAACTCCCGCACGACAGCACACGAATTCCCTCCATCCTCCATCGTAAATCAAGACATGGATGATGGAGGCAGAGCCGTCGAGACGGCATAGCGTAACCACCAACCTTTCTAATTTTTCATCAGTTCTGTTCCAAAAATTTTGCTTCGCATTTGCTCAGCTGGAACGCGCGTAGCGCTCGAACTTCCCAAATCGTAAATCGTAAATCGTAAATGGTCCCCCCTCCCCCAGCTTCCACTTCGCAGCTCCCGCGTGACAGCGCACGAATTCCCCACATCGTCCATCGTCCATCGTCCATCGTCCATGAATCGGTTGTTGTTTTGCTGAGCGGGGTCGTGATGGCTTTCGCGTTTCCTCCGTACGACTGGGGAGGACTGGTATGGGTGGCTCTGCTGCCGTTACTCACGGTGTTGTGGCGCGGCGAAAAGAGTCGCAAGCGTTTGTTTGCACTGGGTTGGCTGTACGGGATGGGGTGGTATTCGGTGAGTTTTTGGTGGATTCACGAGGTGGGCTACGTGTTCAGAATACCGCAGGTTCTGTTTTTGATCGTGGCCTTTTTCCCGTTGATGGCGTTGTATGCTTGCCTGCCGGGGCTGTGGGCGCTTGCGACAGGTTGGCTGCTGCGTCCTCGGCTGGAACCGGCTCCTGAACCGCCGCCGGAGATGCCGCGCGAGCAAGTGCGTGCCCTCTGGGATGCTTGGGCGACACGTGATTTGTTCTCCACTGTTCGCTGTGCCGTCGGATGCGGCGCTCTCTGGACCTGCATCGAATGGCTGCGTGCCCATGGCACTCTCGGCTTCAGTTGGAACAGCCTCGGCATGGCTCTCTACGATGGCCTCTCCTTCGTACAATGGGCGGAGTTTGTGGGCACCGCCGCTCTCTCGTTCATCCCCGTCTCCATGGCGGTCATCCTGTGGGGGGCTTTTCGTCGCACCGTCATGTTCTTCAAGGGAGTTGGCGTCGGATGCCGTCCGTGGGACTTCTACGGCGCAGTCGTCCTTCTTTTCGGCCTTTTTGTGGGCGGACTTGCTTTGTCCAAGGCTTATTCTTCCAACGTGTTGCTGCGGCAGGAGGGTGTTCTCTCGCTCCCCGTTCTGGCCGTTCAGATCAACAAAGATCAGGCTGAGCATATTGCGGAGGGACATTCCCTCTACCGCCATGAGGCTGCCGCCGCTCAATACCGCACCTATCTCCAATCCACGGTGCAGGCGTACGGTGAGATCGCCCGTGACACGATGCTGCGCGCGCAGCAGAGTGAGGACGTGGGAATTACTCTTCAGTTGCCGGTCTGGGTGGTCTGGCCGGAGAGCGCGCTGCCCTATCCCTTGGTGCGGTCGGAAGACAGCGGGGAGCTGCTGCCCGAGCTGATGGGGCTCACGTCGGATCACCTGCTGGGTGAGGAGGCTCTGCCGCTCGCACGCACGAGGGTGCGCGAGATGGGAGGACAGGGCATCGTTCTCTTCACCGGCGGAGATGAACTCCTCCTCCGCCAGGAAGAAGGTGGTTCCCGCATCACCGGTATGCTCAACTCCCTCATCTCTGTGCCGGACGGCATGGAGAGCATCTCGGCTGCCTCCAAGCAGCATCTCATGCCCTTCGGTGAATACATACCCCTCGCCCGGGATATCGACTGGATCGGCAAGCTCTATTCCCGTATCACCGGTACCCAAGTGGGCGACGGCATCCGCCCGGGGCAGGGAACCGACCCTCTTCTCGCTCCCATTCCGGGAACCAACCGCACGGTCGGTGTCATTCCGGCAGTCTGTTATGAGGATACGGTGGGCGATCTCCTGCGTCGGTTCGCTCGTCCCGGCGCTCAGGTCATCGTCAATGTTTCCAACGATGCCTGGTTCCGCGAATCGCCTTGCGGCGTGCAACAGGCCCGCGCGGCAGCCTTCCGCTGTATCGAGCTGCGCCGTTCCATGGTGCGCTCTGCCAACATGGGAGTTTGTTGCGCCATCGCACCGAACGGTGCTGTGCTCAATTCCCTCCACAAGGCGGATGGCTCCCCCCACATCGCCGGTTCCTGCTACGCCGTCCTCCCCGTCGATTCCAACGCCGGTCTCACCCTCTACGCCCTCTTCGGCGACTGGGCTATCGCCCTCTTCGCCGTCATCTCCCTCCTCCTCTTCCGTCGAAAAAAAGGATAACTCTCCATGGACAAAGGAGCAAAACTCTCGAGGCGGACACATTTCTCCCCATAAAATTTTCTCCGAGCTCATTCAACCCATACCCCACGCGTTTCCAATAGACAAAGGAAGCAAGCTCGACAAGATGTCAAACCTTGGACGATTCAGTAAAGCAGTGAAAGACCCCGAGGGCTCGGAGTGGGATTGGACAAAATGCGTGAGCATTTTGCCCGCAGGGCGCTGAGGTAGTGTGGTGCCGAAGCGTCAATGTTGCAAAGCTTGAGAGACGACATGGCGTAAACACCGACCTTTCTGACTAAACAAGACTCACGATTTTTCCCACCACCGATGCTTGTGAATTGCATATCCCGCGCGTAGCGCGCTAAAATTCAAATCGTAAATCGTAAATCGTAAATCATTGTCATCCCATAGGAAAATGAGAAGGGATAAAAAAATGGTGTTTGCACTTTGACCCGATTACA
>CANQYL010000096.1 GCA_947628035.1 uncultured Akkermansia sp.
AAACAAAGCCTGCTGAACTTCCGGCATCTTTTCTGTCAGCCGTTTATACCAATGACTGCGACAAAGTGAAGGCGCTCTCAACAACCCACCCCGACCTCGCAAAGAAAGTGCGCTCAAGCATCATACTGAGCGCCCGCTCAGCGGGAATGGCGCACTCCCTCATTGACGCCGGGGCTGATTATAAGGAATGTTGGTATAACGGAGGCGTATGCAAAACACGGCTCTGCGCCGTCCTCTGCGGCACTCCGGCTCCGGTCATCAAGGTTCTTATCGATGCCGGAGCGGCTCCGGATGACCATTGGGAGCCGGAAATCGGACTAGCCCGCGATGCCGCTACAGTAGAGGTTCTGATAGCTGCGGGGCAATCCCCAAATGTGAAATCCAAGTGGGGCAAAACAGCCTTGGAAATTGCTCTCGAGAAACGTCACTGGGAAGCAGCTGAACGCCTGATAGCCCACGGCGCAGAGTTAACGGAGAACATCCTCAACAGCTTGGATCCGCCTGGCGGCCGCGCAGCGGCAGCTGCATCTCAAACCCAAATGGAATATGGAGGTTTTGAGAAGCAGTCCGACTGGAGAGAGCGACAAGATAGCTTCCTGAAAATGCCGCACATGCTGGAGGTGCTTCTCAATGCCGGAGCCAAAATCATCGAAGGCGAAAAGGGCACGTGGTACGGATTGGGAGCTTCCCTCTTCTCACTGGCAGACTGTGAAGACCTGCCTACGGAAGCTCATCTCAAGGCCGCCGAGGACGCCATGCAGCTCCTCCTCAAAAATAGCAAGCCTCCCAAGGATTTCCTCTCCCATCTGAGACTATCCGCCAATATGTCAGATCGTACCGTAAGCAAACTCCTCGAGCGCCTTATTGACGCAGGAGTCGAAATGCCCAGCGACCTGCAGGGCGACATCGCGCTTTGCCCTGCAGCGGCCGAGTTCCTGCTTCAACATGGCGCCAACCCGAACTCGACCAACCAAAACGCCCCCATGTTCAGGCTGGGAATGTCGGGAATCTCGTACGACCCTGCCCGCCTGTACGCTGTACTCCGTCAGTATAAGGCCCGTGTCGATATCACGGATGAATACGGCAATACACCTCTGCATTACCTGTGCAGCTGGGCGGGGTATCCCGAACTCGTCCACGCTATGATCCGAGACGGCGCCGATGTGAATGCCCGCAACCATGATGGGCAAACTCCTCTCCACTGGGCAGAAGACAAAGCGATCGCTCAAGCCCTCCTGGATGCCGGAGTAGATCCGAACATCAAGGACAATGCCGGTAAAACCGTTCTCCAGCTTGCAAAAGAAAAGAAGCTGGGAGATGACATCATCAAACTCCTTGAAGCCCACGGCGCGAAGGAATGAGGAAGAGCCCGTCTCTCGATTTTTTGTTCAATTACCTGTTATTTCTCTTGCCTCGATTGGCGAAGCATGGTAAATTGGCATCACTTCCCATAGAAACATCCCTATGAAATCCGTCGCTACCCCCCCGTTTTTGTTATTAGCTTATTATAAGTGTTTTATTGTTCTGTCCCTAACGGCTATCCTGATACTCGCCGGGACAGCGGGAGCAAAGGAGGAGACACCGCGGCAGGACACGCCGCAGCAAGGAGTGGAGCTCCTCTTCCCGGTCGGTACGGGGAAAAAGACGAAGGACGCCAAGCTCAACAAGAAAGAGAAGCGCTCGGCGTCCCTGCTCAAAAAACTCAAGGCGATCGAAAAGGGCGGCGATGTGAATGCCACGGACAAGCACGGTCAGACCGCCCTCATGCACGCCGCCGCGCAGGGTAATCGCCTCGCCGTCTGCTGGCTCGTAGCGAAGGGAGCGGATGCCTCAATCAAAAGTAAGAAAGGAAAGACGGCGGGGGATCTTGTCCATGAAGGTGACAAGCGGATGAAAAAACTTCTTCAGGTATGCTGCGAGGAAAAGCTCCCGGCTCTATCTTCGGCGGAGATGGAGGAACAAGGCATTCCTTCCTTCCTGAGTCAATACAGCTCCAAGGAGTCAAGTCAAGAGGAATTGGAGGGAAGCGAGGCATGGAGAGGGCACTTGTTTGGCATTGCTATGAACCTCCGCGCAGGGGCACGAGCCGAGAAACTTCACCCCGACAAAAACGAATTTCTGTTTATCGACTATCCGCCGGAGAGCCTTGCCTTCTTGGTCCGCCACGGCATGCCTGTGCAGCCGTGCAGCGAGACGAAATGGGACGAGGGCACGCCGGAGCACCTGCGTTTACTGCTCGCCCTTGGTATGCCAAAAACATCAAAAGATGTGCATACCCAATTGCTCTTCGCCCTGTTACTCGATAACGTAGGAGAATTGAAAGAGCTTCTCCAGCAGAAACCTGATGAAGCCGGAAACCCCGCCCTGTATGGTCAAGCCCGGTCTTCTGCTGCCGTACACGCTTTGGCGGCAGCAGCCTGCGGCGTGCCGGATGCGTCCGCCTGCCTGAAAGCAATCCTTCAGACCGGCTTTTACAGCGGAGGCGCCGTGAAAGGGTTGCTGGAGAGCGGTGTCCCTGTGCCTCAAGATGAAGCTATCACCTCACTCATTCTTCCTGACCGTGTCTCCCCGGGATTTTTCTGGTATGATGATGACCTGCGCTTTATTGATAACAGCTATCAAGATTATATTTTCACTAACATTCGAAGGAGTGAACCGGATGTCCTTCAAGTCTTGTTGGACGCAGGACTCGACCCGAATCTCACCTTTTCGAACGGCTATTCCTTGCTGCATCGTGCAGCGAAGCTGGGTCGCGCCGCTGTTGTGGAGGTTTTGCTCAAACATGGGGCCAATCCCAATGCTCTCGATAAAGGCAACCGGACTCCCCTTTCTCTGATTTTTGCCCCAGCAGATGATGAGGGCTATTATGCTCCGAATACAAGCGCGATCGTGCAGTCTCTTTTAACGGCCGGAGCCGACCCGAAATTAGGACAATTGGACAGCTTACTCATCTCCCTGATCGGGCAAGGGGATATAGATTTTCCACGCAGTGAAGAAGGACAACGGGAAGACGTATCTGCGTTGCGCGCCCTCCTCCGGGCAGGTCTTAAGGTGCCCGCGGACATTCTGTTGAATTTCCAAGGAGGCCAACGTCAACGCTTGTCGGACGCCCAATATGAAGAAGTAGCTCTTCTGCTGTTGGAGCATGGTGCTGACCCTCTCGCCACGGATAATGATGGGAAGACCACCCTGATGACCGCCGGACGCATGGGTCCCCGCATCGCTCAGAAGCTCCTCGACGCAGGAGTAGATCCGGTTGTCGTTTCAAAAAGAGGAGAAACCGCCCTGAAATCCGCTCTCGCCCAAAATCAACCCGAAGTGGCTAAGCTCTTGCATGATAAAGGAGCCCGTTACAGCGGCGACCTCTTCATCTGCCATCCGGATTGCATGCAAATCATGCTGGATGATGGTGCCAAAGTTCCTCCCTCCATCTGCGAAGAACTCCTCAACCATGGTTCAGCGTTATACTCCTGCCCATTTACTTTGGAGCAATACGCTCGCATCATCGAGCTCTTAAAAAAAGCCGGGGCAGATATTCAACATGCCCTCGTGCAAAATAACCGAAGAGAAATTCCTTCTCTTCGCGCTCTTAAGGCCTTCCTGAAGTGCGGCGCCGACCCAAGTGCAACCGATGATCAGGGAAATAACGGCCTCATGCTTCTCATCGCATCAGACAACGCTACCCCTGGACTCATTCAAGCTTTCCTCAATGCCGGGGTAGATCCAAACCACAAGAACAAAGACGGCAAGACTGCCCTGCAAATCGCTCGGGAGAAGAAGGCCGACGATATCATCAAGCTCCTCGAAGAGCACGGCGCGAAGGAGTGAGGTGAGAATCGCTCAGGGAAGCTGCGACCGGTCCCACTCAGCACGCGCTTCGTCCAGGCGTGATAAGAGCCTTTCCTTCACCCGTTCGTAGGCTTGGGTGGGAGAAAAATCAATGGAGGGACGAAGTATGGGGCGAGTGTCGTTCAGGAAGGACTCATCCTTCATCTTTTCATCCATATTTAGCAGGAACTCGCGTTCCGTCGGAATGGAAGAAGCGCTTCCTTTCATGTATTGGCAAAAGGAGAGAAGTACGGCATGCGGGTTAATGGTCGCGTGATTCAACGCGTAATCTACGTCGAACAAATCACGTCCTTTTTTCCTCTGGTAAAGCGCGCGCAATTTCGTACCGAGCAATTCATCCAACTGGTATGTGTGAACCAAGGCTTCCCCTGTAAACCACGAATTCTTCACATGAAAAGGGATGTGAACGTCCGGCAGCGTGTGGAAGTGTTCCCGGCAGTTGATCTCGACCTTGAGCCTCATAGGCATGAACGGACGAATTCCTGTTTCAAAGCGGTAAATCAAACGATGCCCCAGTGTGGATCTCTTCGTGCTTGGCTCTCCCAAAAACGAGAGAGCTTCGCGCAAGTGATCCATCGTTTTGCGCATGGGACCTGGTTCGATCTGCACCAGATCAATATCCTCAGAATAACGAGCCGGAGGAGAAAAGTGAAGTTTGTGCAAGGCCGTTCCCCCGCAAAAAGCCATTTGCTCACTGAGCCAGGCATCCGAAAAGATGGCGACAAGCACCCGGGAAATGATCAGATCCTGCTCCACCATGGCAGGACTTATCCAAGGATGATCGTAATTCCACTCGTTGATGAAGGATGGGTTAATCATTGAAATCAGTTGTGGGGAAAACGTTGATCAGTATCTTCCATCTGTCATCGCACTCTGCGGGAATTTCTGCGGAATGAGGCGAAAGCAAGGTGCGACGCAAGGCAAAGCCCCGTGCGGACATAAAGCATTCCAGATCCCTCGCGGCTTGAGATGCTCCGACAACTCGATCCAGAAGATAGCCCAAGCGCTGGAAACACGGCTGCGGCACGTACCTCTCCATGCTCCCGGGCATCTCCGCAAAATGACACTCCTCCGCAAGCTCTGCCAACACGGTGCTTACTTGCGACAGCCCGCCGGACTCTCTCGCGTACTGCACGAGCGACAGCGCGGTGAACTCCGGCGTTGCCACCTGCATCTCACTATATTGAGTTTGGACGATCCGAATCAACTCCTCCGGCATGCCTTGGCTCAACTCCGTCTTGGACACAAATTGGATGCGGCTGTTGTGCCTCGTCACCGCCATCGGCTGAGGGCTGGAAGTCATCACCATGAAGCTCATCGGACGCTGGTGCGCCGCCCCGTATATAGCGGCGGCGCTGAGCAGAGTCACGCAGTATGGTCTCCGTAGGTACCCCATCAGCTCATGAATGTACTCCTCCGGCGGCATGATACCCGCCCGACGATATTCCGGACGCATGATAAGGTAGAAACCCCGCCATGCCCCCTGCAAAAGTCCTCCCTGCACGGCTCGGTAGAGCGTGCTGTGCACCGTGGAACTATTCGCCGTGGGAAAAGTTTCCCTCAACTCTTCCAGCGTAAAATGAATTCTCCCGCGCTCGGCTTGTTCCCGAATCCATTTTCTGATGGGATATTTTGACATTTTTCTTGTGTTATTATTCGTTTTTCGAGCAAAAACGCAAGTTTTTTTCGTGCTATAATAGCATTTCTCGAAATTTTATCAGCTGCTATGTCGTTTTGAAGATTTGTCGTGTAGGGTAGGAAGCAATTCTCTGCACGACACGTATGGCACTCAATACCACCCCTGTTCTGACGAGGGGACATCATCAAGCTCCTCCAAGAGCACGGCGCGAAGGAGTGAGGGGGGAACGGGTTACGGGTCACGGAGGCAGGGTGCTGAGCGGCACGACGAGCACGCCGTCGTCGCGGCGGTAGGCCTAGGTTCCCACACCGATGAGAACCATCAGGAAGGAGACCCAGGAAGTGGTGAACCTCGCCCGACGACTCACCTGATTCAAAGAGAGAGTAACATTTCTCTCATTCTCACTGAGGGCTTTACAAGACCTATTCGCCAAAACGGCCAAGAATTTTTCGGCAATTTGGCCAGATTTTATTCACCCATTTGGCCAAAAAGTATTCGACAATTTGGCTGAATCAGGCTTCTTTTCTTTCCTGTTTGTCGATTCCTATTTTAGAAAAATCTCTCCGGAGAGAATTTTCTAAAATAGCCTGCTACGCCTCGAGACATCATGATTTTCATTTACGGCTCAAAATTTGGACATTTTGGCTTCAAATCGGCTCATTTTTGCGTTAAAATGCTCTCCGATTCATCCGAAAGTGAGCCGAAAATGAAAGCTGATGTACTGCGAGGGCAGGTGGAGGCGCTGTTGAGACGCGGCGGAGACTGGGGACGCACCGCCATCATGCGAGAGCTGCCGGGCACGGTGAGCGAGGCGACTCTTAAGCGTGTTCTGCACGGCATGATCATCGATGGAGCGGTGGAATGCACAGGGCGAGGGCGAGCTACACGTTATCGCTTCAGCGCTGCGCATGCGCTGTTGGCGCCCGTTGATGCGGATGCGTATTTCCGTGCTGAGATTGATGAGCGGCACATCCAAGGGCATTTCAATTTTGGACTGTTGCGCGAAACGCTCCCGAATATGCTGAACCGCCTGTTCACGGCGGAAGAACTCACCGAGCTACGCCGTCTGGAGGATGATTTTCGCCAACGCTATGAGGATCGTTCGCCGGAGGAACGACGCCGCGAACTCACCCGTCTCGGCATCGACCTGAGCTGGAAATCCTCCCAAATTGAAGGCAACACCTATACTCTCCTTGAAACGGAACGCCTCCTTCGCGAACAACAAACCGCCGAGGGGCGCACGCGCGACGAAGCCACCATGCTGCTGAACCATAAAGCCGCTCTGGACTTTCTTCTCTCCGAACCGGATTACCTCGCCGAACTCTCAATCCCCCGTGTGGAGGATATTCACTCCATCCTCATTCGGGATATGGGAGTCGAGCGTAACCTGCGCACGCGGCGCGTGGGCATCACGGGTACCAATTATTGCCCGCTCGACAATGAGTTTCAGATTCGCGAAGCCATGGAGGCGGCGTGTCAACTCGTCAACACCGCCGACAATCCTTTTTCAAAAGCCCTCCTTGCACTCGCCTTGATAAGCTATATCCAGCCGTTTACGGATGGCAACAAGCGTACGGCTCGCCTCTGCTGCAACGCCCTTCTCATCTCTCAGCATTGCTGTCCCCTTTCCTTCCGCACTGTTTCCGCGCTGGATTACAAAAAAGCATGCTTGCTCTTCTACGAGCAAAACAATCTCTCCGCCCTCAAGAGCATCTTGGTCGAGCAAACGCGCTTCGCCGTCTCCCAGTACTTTTAACCCACTCCACCGGGGCAACCGCCTCAGAGAGAAGTGAGGCAACAGAGAAAATGCTCATGCTGACCCAATAAATCTGCGCAAAGCGCACGCTATCAACATCGTAAGTCGTAAATTGGCGCGGAGGCGCCTCCGCCCTGCGGGCAAAAGCTGCGCTTTTGTCCAATCCGCCTCCGCTCCCTCGGCGGCTTGGCCTCCCCGCGCTTTGCGCGCTAGCATCCCAAATCGTAAATCGTATGTCGTAAATCGTAAATAGGCAAACGCATTTCCTAATGCGTTTGCCCGGGGCTTTTAAAGAGGCCAGCGGAGTGCTGAGGACGGCGGCGTGAGGAGGAAGTCGAGAAGCGGCAGGATCAGGATGCCATC